>CACBOA010000005.1 GCA_902540785.1 uncultured Pelagibacteraceae bacterium | reverse complement strand
AATTATTTTATTTTTTTTTTTGTTAACAAGTTGTTCATCAATTCCATCAAACACTTCAAATAGTTGTTCAATATTTAACGAGAGATATCTTTGGTATAAGCACACAAAAAAAGTTGAAAAAAAATGGGGTACCCCGATTTATATTCAACTAGCAATTATAAAAATGGAGTCGGACTTCGATTGGTTAGCAAAACCTGCAAGACAAAAAATTTTTAAAGTTATTCCTTATAAAAGGCCATCGAGTTCATTCGGTTACTCACAAGCTGTTAAAGGAACATGGGAGCAATATAAAAAAGAGACTGGAAACAAATTAGCGACAAGAGCAAGATTTAAAGATAGTGTAGACTTTATTGGTTGGTATACAAATAAATCTGAAACAATTTTAAAAATTTCAAAAAAAGATGCTTTCAAGCAGTATCTTGCTTATCATGAGGGATGGGGCAATTTCAAACATTACAAAAAGAATAAGAAGGTAATTGGATTAGCTAAAAAAGTGGAAAAACAAGCTGGCCTTTATAAGAGACAATTATCAGAGTGCAGTAAATCTCTTAATAAAAATAAATATATTATTTTTTAGATAATTCTTTTTTTAATTCTAAATCAACCTCATCTATTCTCTTCGTATTTTTAGCTAAAGCTAAGTACATTGATGGAGTTATATATAATGTAAAAAATGTTGAAATAATCATTCCACCTAGAATAGTTGAACCCACAGCCAATCTTGAACCCTCGCCAGCACCCGGTCCAATGTTTCCTATAACAAGTGGCACCATTGCAATCATAGTACTTAAAGATGTCATGATGATTGGTCTAAACCTCACTGAGCATGCCTCTTTAACTGCTGACTCAATATTTTTGCCTGTAGTTCTTATTCGGTTGGCATAATCGACTATTAAAATACTATTTTTTGTAGAGATACCTATAAGAATGATGAGAGCAATTTGAGAAAAAATATTCACAGAGCTGTTTAAAAACAATATGAAAACCAATCCACCAAATATTGCCAATGGAACAGTTAAAACTATTATAAATGGATGAATAAAAGAATTAAAGGTTGCAGCCATCACCAAATAAGCGGTTAGTAAAGATAAAACAAATATTATAAACAATTCATTACTTGTCTCTTTTATTTCTTCAGATTTTCCTTTCCAAGTAATTTGATTTTTTGGGGCTAAATTTTCCATTACATCTTCAAAAAATCTTATTGCTTCAATTAATGTATAGCCTTCATTAATATTTGCAGAAATTGTTACTGCTCTTTGTCTGTTATACCTTGATAATTCTTTTGCAGAGCCTTCCTCTTTAAAGCTTACTAAATTTGCTAGTGAGATTAGTTTTCCAGTAGTGTCGGAACGAACAAATATCTTTGAAACTCCCTCTTTATTTCTCCTATCCGACAAATATTGTTGGACAATAATTGGATATTCTCTACCTAATTTATTAAAAGTAGTAATTTTCTTGCCACCATAAAGAGTTTCTAGAGTTTCTCCAATGGCTTTTGTGGAGACTCCTAGATCTTTAGCTTTATTTTTGTTTATTATTAATTTAACCTCAGGTTTATTTCTATTGTAATCAGATTCAATTCTTGAAAGATTTTTGTTAGATCTAATTTTTCGAATTATTTGTATTTGAATTTCTTCGAGTTCTTCATAGCTATTACCATAAATAACCATTTGCACTGGCTTGTTGTAATTAGAAACTCTTATGGATTGTGGAGATATGGGAAAAGCCAGGGCTTGGGGGAGAGTAACAATTTTTCCAATTGCCTCTCTTAATATAACCTGTTGTCCTTTTTTTCTTTTTTTCCAATCATCTAAAAGAGCAATTATAATAAAACTATTAAATGAGTTTGCTGAATTACCAAATCCAGGTACTCGCATAATAAATCTTGAGTAGGGACTATCTTCAGATTGTAAAAGTGGTATTAACCTAGCCTCGACTTTTTGCGCTTGTTCTTGTGTATATTCAAAAGAGCTTCCTTCGTCAGTAGCTCCTATAATTAGATAAGCACCACGATCTTCCATAGGCAACAATTCCTTTTTTGAAAAACTAAATAATAAGATAGAAGAAATAATTATGAAGACTATAAAAATACCAACAAACTTAGTTTTGTGAACAATAATATCTAAAGTTTCTCTATAAAATTTAGCAAAATTTAAGAAAACTTTCTCAAATTTTTGTATAAAAATTTTCTTTGAGCTTTTTTTATTTAAGAATTTACTAGCAAGCATTGGTGAAAGTGTTAATGCTACAAAAGATGAAATTACTATTGAAAATGACAACGCGATTGCAGTTTCTCTAAATAATGTTCCAGAAATTCCCTCAATAAATATTAGCGGTAGGAACACTGCAACCAAAATTAGTGTTGTTGCAATTATTGCAAATGAGATTTGTCTAGACCCCTTGTAGGCTGCAACAAGCGGTGTTTCTCCATTTTCTATTCTTCTATATATCGCATCTGTCATGATTACAGAGTCATCTGTAATTATGCCTATAGCCAATATAAAACTTAAAAGTACAAAAATATTTATTGATAAACCAAAAATATAAAGACCTAAAAAAGATGCTATCAAACTTACTGGAAGAGCAATAGCTGGCACAACTACAGCTTTAAGATTTCCCAAGAATAAATAGATTATTAAAACAACTAAAACAAATGCTATAAGCAATGTTTTATATACTTCTTCAATTGCAGCTTCTACATAGTTAGCTCTATTAAATGAGACTCTTAAATCTAATTCTTCAGGCAAAGATTTTTTTACATCAATTATCTTTTTTTTAATATCCTTTGAAAGCTCAACTGTTGATGCACCACTTCTAGCATAAATGCCAATCCCTACAGTTTTTAAATTTATTTGATCTTTAGTTTGAGCTTTAAAAAGAGTTTTTTCTGAAACAGGTCCAAATTCAATACTTGCAATATCAGATAATAAAATAACTTTATTATTAGTTTTTTTTATCGGTAATTGTTTAATAGAATCTATATCATTATAAGATTTGTCTAAATTAAGCGTTAGATCAATGTTATCCGCCTCAAGAGTTCCAGCTGGAAGACTAATATTCTCTCCCCGCATTGCAATTTCAACTTCATTTATTGTGAGATCATTTGCTGCCAGTTTAATCGGATCTATCCAAACTCTAATACTTAATTCTCTTAGACCACCAACCAATATTCTTCCAACATTTTTTACACTTGAAAATTGATCTACTAAATATCTTTTCGCATAATCCCCCAATTCAAGATCACTCCAACTAGACGAGGATAAGGATAACCACATTGTTGTTGTAAAACCTGCAGCTCTTTTTAATATCTGTGGGGGTTCTGACTCTGTGGGTAAATTATCTACAACTCTTGCAACTCTTTCTCTAATATCATTTGCAGCGTTATCCAAATTTATACTTGTATCAAACTCAACATTTATCGTGCTCCTGCCATTTTCAGATTTAGAATCTATATTCTTTATTCCTTCAGCACCTCCTATTACATCTTCAATAACTTGAGTAACTTCTTGATCTATTATTGACGCTGATGCTGAGTTATAATTTACTTGTACTTGAACCACAGGTGGTTGAATACCGCTAGGAAGTTCTCTAACTGGTAATTTCCAAAATACAAATAATCCAAAAATAATTAGTATTAGGGACATTACCCAAGATACCGCAGGTCTTTTTATACTTAATTCAGTGATAAACATTTATTTTGTAATAGGTTTAATTTTACCGTTCGGTCTAACTTTTTTAAGGCCCTCAGCTACAACAGTTTCTCCTTCATTAAGTCCAGAGATTATTTCAATATTTTTATTGCTTCTTAATCCTGTCTTCACCTCAGTTTTATTAGCAATATTTGAACCATTAATTTTGTAAACATATGATTTATCGCCTTCAATCATCACGCTGGTATCAGGCACACTTAATGAATTTCTTAAGTTAAATTTTATACTAACCTCCAACAATGAGCCCGAAATTAATTCTTGGTTTGAATTATTAACTTTAATTCTAGATAATAAACTTCGTGTATCTGCGTTTATTCTACTTGAAACAAAATCAACTTCTCCAGAAAAAACTTTATCTTTGTAGCTTGATAATTTTACTTCTACTGGAAGTCCTTTTTTTATTGATGCAGAATAACTTTCAGGAATCTTTATATCTGAGTAAATTTCAGAGTTATCATCAAGCGTAATAATGAATATGTTATTCGAGATTAAAATATCCTCAGTAAGCCCTGTGTAACCGAGCACACCACTAAATGGCGCAACAATGTCTCCACTCTTTAACCTTATTAATTTATCTCCTTTTTTTACAAAATCTTTAAGCTCTAAATTACCTAGGAGGTCGTCTTTTTTAATTTTGAAAGTTTGTGATTTTTTGGAAATTGCGGTGCCAAAAGTTTCAATTCTTTCTGAAAATTCTTTATTCATCACCTCTGTAACTATTATTCCGGGAGGAGGTATCTTGCTAAATTTTTTTTTAAAATGATCGGCTATTAAAGTTCTTGAAATAATTACAGCTGCAATAACAAGAAAAAATATTAAAATTATAGATATTGTTTTTGTAGATCTTTTCATACTTCTAAATTAATCCGTATTCAGCCCAAGAACCATCATAAATGCAAGGTAGATATTTATCATTTATCAGGGAATAAGCTAGTGCCAAAACACACGCAGTAACTCCAGATCCACAAGAAAAAACTATATTCTTGTCAACAATATCATTTAAACATGAATGAAAAATTTTTTTAAGTTCATCTACATCTTTAAATGTTTTGTCCTCATTTAAACAGGAACTGAATGGTATACAAAAAGAATTCTTAATATTTCCACTTTTTAATCCTTTTCTAGGTTCCGCAACTCTACCCTCAAATCTTTCTCTGCTTCTAGCATCTATAACTTTAAAACTGGGTTTAATTATATTTTGATTTATCATTTTCATATCCTTAACTAATTCTTTTTTTTCTAGGCTCTTATATTTGGACGTATTTATCTGAGGTAAATCAGAGGTAGTTATTCTTCTTTCTTTGATCCATTTTTTTAAACCACCATTTAATATATGAACTAATTTTGGATCATGTCCAAAATAGATAAAATTATACCAACATCGACACGAACTTATTACATCAGAGTTGTCATAAATTACTATTTCATCATTATTTTTAATTCCCATTTCTGAAACAATTTTTTCCCAATCATGTTTATCAACCAGCATATGGGGAAGATTTGTTTCTTTGTCTGAATTAGAATCTAAATCAAAAAATATGGAGTTGGGTATATGCTTGGTTTTGTATTCCTCAAAACCATTTCTTTTTGTTAAAGGCATATGCCATGAGCAATCAATAATTTTTACATTATCTAGATTCTTGTCTAACCATTCAGTCTCTACTAATGACATTTATCTTTTTTCCAAATATCTTTGGTGATATTCTTCGGCAACACAATAATTTTTAAGTAATGATATTTTTGTTACGACTCTGCCTGACAATTTTTGATTAACTTCATTTAAAACCTTTTCAGCTATTTCTTTTTGATTATCATTTAAATAAAATATTTCACTCCTATATTGAGTCCCAAAATCAGGCCCTTGAGAATTTAATGTGGTTGGGTCGTGAATATCAAAAAATATATTTAAAATTTTTTCGTACGAGATCATTTTTTCATCAAAATCGAGCCTAACAACCTCTGCATGATTAGTTTTTCCTGTGCAAACTTCTTTATAGGTAGTTTGTTTGCTATCGCCTCCGCAATAGCCAACTTCTGTTTTAATTATCCCATCAATTTTACTGAATTTTATTTCAGGACCCCAAAAACATCCAAGAGCTAAAACTGCTATTTCCATTGATAAAGATTTAAATTAATTTACAAATTATTCGTATGCTAAGTAAAAATCAATTGGGTTTTTTGTACATGTTTATGTCTGTTTGTGCATTTTCATTAATGGACATAATTGTTAAGTGGTCGGTTGAGTATCCAATAGGACAAGTTTTATTTTTTAGAGGATTTTTTGGTATCCTATTTTATTTCCTCATAATACCTAAAGAGAGACTTCATAATTTTTATTATACAAAAAGGGCTGGTTTACATTTTTTACGTTGTATGTCGGGCCTTGTTGCTTTAGTTGCAATTTTTATAGCTTTAAGAAAATTACCTTTAGCGACCGTTGTTAGCATTTCATTTGCTGCACCAATATTTACAACAATATTATCAATATTTTTATTAAATGAAAAAGTTGGGATTTACAGATGGCTCGCAGTAATAATTGGTTTTATAGGGATATTAATTATTACTGAGCCAGGTATAAGCCAATTAAACATTTATTATGTTTTCCCAGTAATATTTTGTCTTGGTTTATCTTATGTAGCCATTACTTTAAGACAATTATCAACAACAGAACCTATATGGTTAATTTCTTTTTATTTTTCTTTATCAATTACTTTATTAAGTTTTTTAAGTATTCCACAGGGATGGATTATGCCAAGTTTGAAAGATTTTATATTTTTATCTTTGGTTGGTATTTTTGGCGGAGTAGCTAATCTATGGCTGGGTCAGTCATATAAATATTCTGAAGTTTCTCTTGTTACCCCGTTAAAATATTTAGCTTTATTATTTGCCATAGTCTTTGGTTACTTTATATGGGGAGAGGTGCCCACATATAAAACGCTTTTTGGAGCATCACTAGTAATTGTATCTACATTGATTATCTTTAGAAGAGAAATTTATAATAAAAAAATAATCACTTCTAAAACAATAAATGACTAAAGTTCCAAAATATTGGAAAAAAGCAAAAAATTACCTATCAAAAAAAGATAAAGTATTAGCAAAGTTAATTAAAAGCTATCAAAGTCCATCAGAAATAATTCTTACTTCTAGAAGAAATATATTTTTTTCTTTATGCAAAAGTATTATTGGTCAACAAATTAGTGTTGCTGCTGCAAACGCTGTATTTTCAAAATTTAAAAAGAAGTGTAATAATAAAATAAATCCAAAGATAGTATCTAAATTAACTACATCTCAGTTAAAAAGTTGTGGACTGAGCCGGCAAAAGGTCTCTGGTATCAAGAATTTAGCAAAAAAGACTTTAAATAAATCTTTTAATCCAAAACTAATAAAGAATATGAGTGACGAAGAGGCAATAGTTTATCTTTCTCAATTAAAACAAATTGGAAGATGGTCGGCAGAAATGATTTTACTTTTTACTTATAATAGATCTAATATTTGGCCTGTCCAGGATATTGGCCTTTTGAGAGCAATTTCTAAAAACTATAAAAAAAAGTATTTACCGCCAGAAAAATTTGTGATGCTTTTAAAAAAAAAATTTTCACCTTATTGTTCTGTAGCAACATGGTATTTATGGAGAAGTATTGATCCAGAACCTATTCAGTATTAAAACCCTCTACTATTTGCATATGTCTAATAGTTGTTTTTCTTGCTAATTCCCAACCAGCTTTATATTCTTTTGATTCATGACACTTTAATGCTTGTTCGAAATTAGGAAATTCCCAAACTACTGTTCTTAAAAAATCATCACCATCAAAAGTTGTATGTTTTCCTCCTCTAACAAGAGGCAAACCACCGTAACTTTTTATTATTGGTGTAACAGTCTCTGCATATTTTTTTAAATTTTCTTGATTATCTACTTTTAAGTATAAACTAATCCAATATGCTTTCATGATTTCTCCTTTTTAAATAATTTTAATTATGATAATAAATTTCATGGCAGAGAAATTGATTATCAGCTTTAATGAGTATACTAAAATAGTTGAAAAACTAGCAATACAAATTCATCAAAAATATAAACCTACAGTATTAGTTGGCATTATGAGAGGAGCAGCTCCAATCATTGATATTTTATCTAGAATTTTGAAACTACCTATCGCATACATTGTCATTCAAAGTTATTCAGGTGAAGGCATGGAGGATCAACAAGGCCAATTGATGTTTGCAAGAGAAATAAGCTCTTTAGCAAGTAATGAAGATTTTAACAAAGTGCTTTTAATAGATGATCTCTCTGACACTGGATTGACATTAAACAAAAGCATAGAATGGCTAAAAAACTACGGCCCCACAAAAGATTTTATAAAAGAGGTAAAAACTGCTTGTTTATGGAAAAAAAAATCTTCAACTTTTGAACCAGATTTTTGTCCTATAAGACTAAATTCAGATCCATGGATTGTCCAACCTACCGAACATTACGAAGAATTATCAATTGAGGAAATATTAAAACAAAACAAATAGGGCTAGTAAAAACTAGCCCTATTTTATTAATGTTTAGGCAACTACAAAACTTATAACACTTAAAACTGCTATTAACCATATAGCTGGTGAAGTAGTTGAAAACTTACCAGTGAATATTTTGATTAAAGCGTACGACACAAATGCTAAGGCAATACCATTGCTTATACTATAAGTTAAAGGCATAGTTATCATGGCAAGAATAGCCGGGGCAGACTCTGAAACATCGTTCCATTCAATATCAGTTATATTTCTAATAAATAAAACTGAAACAAAAAGTAAAGCAGCACCATCTATTTGTTTAGGTAAACTAGTTGCTAATGGAGCGAAAAATATACATGCTAAAAAAAGTATGCCAATTACAAGTGATGTCATTCCAGTTTTTCCACCAGCTTTAACTCCTGCACCAGACTCTACGTAACTAGTAACTGTAGTAGTTCCCATCATAGCTCCTGCAACAGTACCCACACTGTCAGATAACATTGCTTTATTTATGTCTTGAACTTTTCCATCTTTGCTAACTTTTCCAGCAACATTTGCCACTGAAGTTAATGTTCCTGCAGTGTCAAAGAAGTCTATAAATAATAATGTAAATATTACCGTAGACATTCCTGCAGTCATAGCGGCAGATAGATCAAATTCAAAAAGATAAGTCATTGGCGGTGGAGAACTTGCAATACCATTAAATTTTGCAAGGCCTGTCACCCAAGCAATAATACTAAAAACTAAGATCCCAATAATGATATTACCTTTAATATTCATCTTATCTAAAACTATGATTGCAATAAAAGTTGCACATCCTAATAATACAAGAGGATCACCTAAGTTACCTAGTTGCACCAAGGTTACTGGATTGTCGACAACCACTTCCATTATTTGAAGGCCGATGATTGCTAGGAATAAACCTATTCCAGCGCCTATACCTAACTTTAAACTTCTAGGAATTGAATTTATTAACCAAGCTCTTAAAGGGGTTAATGATATTACTAAAAACAATACACCTGCTACTAATACAGCACCTAGAGCTTGCTGCGGCGTATAACCCATTCCAGCACAAACTCCAAATGCAACGAAAGCATTGATTCCCATTCCTGGCGCCAATCCTATTGGCCATGTTTTTCCATAGAACGCCATAATAAAGCATGCTAATGCAGTCGCTAAAATAGTTGCTGTATAAACTGCGCCGAAATCAAAGAAACCTTTTTCGGGTCCGGCAAACTCTCCCGACAAAATAAATGGATTTAAAAACATGATGTAAGCCATGGTTAAAAACGTTGTAGTACCAGCGATTACCTCTGTTTTAAAATTAGTTTTGTGTTTTTTATAATTGAAATATTTATCAAGCATAAATCCTCCTCATGGATGATAATTATTTGATTCTGAATAAAAATACTCTTTTTAAGTATGCTTTATTCACAAAATTCAACTAAGAAGTTTATATTTATGCCATAATTATGTTGTTAACTTATAACGATGAACAAACTAAGATTTTTTTTAATAACAATTATATTTGTTAATTTATTGACAGGGTGTCAAACTGTTAAAGAAAAAACTGACAATATAGTTCAAAAAGAAAACGAAAAATTAAGCGAATTTATAGGGAAATCTTTAAGCGAACTTAAGATGGAATTAGGTAAACCTGATGAAGATTTCAAAAATGCAAAAGGTAATTTAGAGGTAATTTACAATACAAAAAAATACTTAATCCCCTGCGAAAGAAGATTTGAAATAAATTCAGACAATATTGTAATAGGCTTTGTATCTAATGGATGTTTTTAAGGTTTACTTGCGAGTAATACACCTCGCAAGTAAGGGCAAGCTTATCTAATTTCGATAAGTCTTTTTTTCTTATGATCTGGTAAAATTCTCTCACAAGCTACTGTTAAAAGACCATCTTTTAACTCGGCGCTATTCACTTTTACATCGTCTGCAATAGTGAATGATCTTGCAAATTGTCTTTGCGAAATACCTTTGTGAATTATTTCACCATCTTCATTTTTTTCATCAGATTTGTTAACTTGTTTTGTCCTGACTGTTAACAAATTATCTTCGAACTCAACCTCAACATCTTTCTTACTAAAACCAGCAAGAGCAACTTCTATTGAATAGTTGTCTTTCCCAGTTTTTCTAATGTTGTATGGTGGATAATTCGACTGCATAGTCAAATTTCCATTACCCAACATGTTTTCGAATTGGTCAAACATATCGTCAAAACCAATTGAGAAAGGTCTTAGTGAGTTGAATATAGATAGATCCTTACTTGTCATATATCCTCCTTTTTTTAAGCAAGTTTATTTATGCAAGCCCCATAAGGCGACTTACGAGAATCATATGGGAATTATATTTTTTTTTTCAAGTATTTTTTTAGATTTTATTTGAAATTTTTAAAATAAATCCGTAATCAAAAGCAATTTCTTCTATAGCACCATCTCGACCAGATTTTCCACCGTGACCCGCATTCATTTCTGTCTTAAGTAAAAGAAGATTGTTATCAGTTTTATAATCTCTAAGTTTTGCTGTAAATTTTGCAGGTTCGTCAAACAAAACTCTATTATCGCTAAGGCTTGTTGTGATTAAAATATGAGGATAATCCATTTTTTTAATATTATTGTATGGAGCATAAGAATAAATATATTCGAAATGATCTTTGTTATCTTTAGCATTTCCAAACTCATCAAATTCTCCAACTGTTAATGGAAGTGAGTGGTCTAAGTTTGTAGTTAATGAATCTACAAAAGGTACTGCCATCACTATGCCAAGAAATAATTCAGGCGCTTCATTTGCGACTGCGCCCATTAATAAGCCTCCAGCCGAACCACCCATGCCTATTATTTTACCTTTTGATGTATAATTTCTTTCAATTAAGTTTTTTGCTACAGAAATGAAATCTTTAAAAGTATTTTTTTTATTAAGAAGTTTACCTTCTTTCCACCATTTCATTCCTCTTTCCATTCCGCCCCTTATATGAGCAGTAACCCAAATGATATCTCTGTTAATTAGACTGAGTCTAGTTGATGAAAAATCAGGAGACATTGAATTACCATAGGATCCATAACCATATAGTAGTAAATTTGCTGACCCATCAATTTTAGTTTTTTTGTGTCTAGTTATTGTAATAGGTATCAATCTACCATCGTGAGAAGAGCATTCTAATCTTTCAACAATATAATCATCAGCGTTATGACCTGATGGAATTTCCTGTTCCTTTACTAATTTTTTTTCTTTCGTCTTTAAATTATAAAGATAAGTTTTTCCGGGCGTCTTTGGAGATGAATATGACAAATAAACTTGATCAGTATTTTTATCTCTTTGTGTCAATGAGATACCAGGGACAATTACTTCTTCATCTGAAAATATTAACTCCTCCTCTAAATTTGTTTTTATATCTCTTAAGTATAATTTCCCAAGAGCATTTGACTTTTCACTTCTTATAATCCAATCATTTAAAAATATTAAGCCGCCTATAAGAACTTCATCTTTAGCATTTATATAAACTTCCCAATTTTGTTTAGATAAATCACTACATCTCTCTATTTTGAAATCTTCAGCATCTTCGTTTGTATGACAATAAAAATAATTATTCCAAGATGAAATTGAATAGATTATACCTCTTTTTCTTTTTTTTATTAATTTTGGCTCAGGTTTATGTTCATTAACTTTAAAGTAATATTGTTCTGAAGTGTTGTGATCTGAGGTTGTAATAAAGAAATATTTTTCGTCTGAACTTAAACTTATTCCAACTGTAAATGCTTCACTTTTTTCCTCAAAAATTAATTCATCGTTTTTTATAGATGTTCCAATTTTATGCCTATAAATCTTTCTAGGTCTGTGAAATTCATCAAGTTTTGAATAAAATATATATTTGTCATCCAAACTAAAAGTTATACTGCCACTAGTTTCCTCTATTCTTTCTGTTATTTCTTTCCCAGACAAAATATCTCTTAAATAAATAGTATAATATTCTGATCCTTTTAAATCTAATGAGTATCCTAAATATTTATCATTATAACTTACCTCTAAATCTCCAATTCCAAAGTATTCTGTTTTTAATTTTTCTTTTTCCTTGTCTCCATTCCAAATTTCTTCAATCTCATCAGAACCAATTTTTTTTCTAAGTTTTATTGAATAATTTCCTTCAGTTGTAGTTTTAGTCCAATACTCGTATCTAATGTCTTTGAATGGAAGTGAAACGTCATCTAATTTTATTCGACCTTTAATTTCATGAAATAATTTTTTTTCAATTTCTTTATTATCCTTCAAAATATGATCTGTGTAACTATTTTCTTCCTCTAGATATTTTCTTACTTCAGGAAGTAATTTTGATCCGTCTTTTAAAACCTCGAGGATATTTTCTTGATGAATCCAACTATAATTATCTTCCCATGCAACATTGTGACAAGATTTTCTTTCTGGTTTTTTTTTTAGTTGTGGTATTTTCATAATGAAAACAGTTATATGAATATAATTATTTATACAGTAGTAATATTAGTCATTTTTTATTTCCTTTTGAAATACATCAGTAATATCTCATCAAAAAAACTTTCAAAAGGTTTAAGACTGCTGATAATAATCGGATTAATTTTTTTAGCAATTCTGTTTGCAATTGGAGGCAGATTTCTGCTAACTTTGCCACTTACACTCGCTAGTCTTGCTTTATTAAAGTTAAAGGGTTTATCAATTTTCCAACTAATCTCTCTTTTTAGATTAATTCAAACATTAAGAAGATCAGGTAGATTTTCATTTAATCAATCTCAAAACAATAATATGTCTACTATGTCTGTAAGTGAAGCTTTTAAAATTTTAAATTTAGATCAAAAAAAGAAGGTTACCAAAGAGGACATAAACAAAGCTTACACAAAAATTCAAAAAAAAATTCATCCAGATATTTCACCAGAAACCGCAAGATTATCTACTTTAGTTAATGAAGCTAGAGACATTTTGTTAAAGGAAATTATATAAAGTTCTTAACTTTATTAATTATCATTTCAACTGTTATTGAATCTGGATCAAAGCTTGATCCATGAGTGATTTTATTTATGTCGGCACCAGGTGGGATAATCCTAAATTGATTTTTACTGTAATCAGAATAAGCTTTTGGTGTATCCAATAAAATTACGAAACTAGGTTTATTCATTTGACTTGAAACATGGTGCCCGAATGAGTCATTTCCAATAAAAATATCACTTAAATAAATATAATATATGATTTCTGATACATCTTTAGAGCTTAAAGATTCACAATTACCTTTTTTTACTTGGTTTATAATTTTAATTGCGCCTTCTTCCTCATTTTTTCCACAAACTAAGTAAAAATGATAATCCCCAATATTGTTAAATTTATTTATTAAAGATGCAAAATTATTATATCCCCATCTAGTTGTCGGACCAGAGGAGCCTATTCCAAGTACAATTTTCTTTTGTTTACCAAGATTATATTTTTTAATTTTTTCACTATTTAGAGAAATTTGAGTTTCAGTTGGGCAATTTTTAATATTTAAAGATTGTTCTGTAAAAGTTTTAGCAGCATTTACAAGATGTAAATTTTTTTTTTTAAATAAAGGATAATGATAAATATTTTTTATACCAGCAATTTTACAAGCTAGATAATGTCTTATACTTGGATAAAAAATAAAGATATTTTCAAAATTAAATTTCTTTATAAAGACTGATAAGTTTATTATATCAAAAAAGTTTCTATGAAATTTATCTAAATAATTTACACTTTTAATTAAGGGGTCGTCTATCAAAACTCTATTTAGATTTGGACATAATGTGATCAGTTCAACTTTACCAAATTTTTTTGCAATCTGATGACAGTAACTAAGATGTAACAAATTAGCTCCTAAACCCTTATAGCTTAAAAAAATTCCTGTTTTCATAAATTTGATTTTTCTATTATACTTACAAGTAAAAATATATGTCTAAAATAAATGGAATATATGCTGCAGGAATGTCAATCTTTAATAAAGATTTAAGCCTCAACATAGAAAAAACAATTCTACATGCTGAAAACATTATAGACAAAGGATGTCATGGTGTTGCAATATTTGGGAGCACTGGACAAGCACAATTGATCTCGATCTCAGAAAAAATTAAGCTTTTAAATAATTTATCAAAAAGTAAATACAAAAATAAGTTTATAATAGGTAATGGGCTAAATTCTTTAAGTGAAACAATAAACTATATTAAAATAGCATTATCTTTAAATTTTGAAAATTTCTTAATTATGCCACCTGCATATTATAAATATAGTGATAAGGAAGTAATTACTTTTTACTCAAAAATTGTAGAGGCGGCTCCGAATTCAAGGATTATACTTTATAATTTTGAAAAGTTATGTGGTTATAAATTTAGTTTAGAATGTGTGCAAGAGCTAGTCAAAAAATTTCCTGAACAAATAATTGGTATAAAAGATAGTTCTTACAATATTTATAAAAATTTAAGATTAAAAGATTTTTCAATTCTTCCTGGATCAGAAACCAAGCTTGTTGAAGGTTTAGAAATAGGTTGTTCAGGAATAATCACAGCTACATGTAATGTTACTGCAGAGTTATCCAGGAAAGTTTATGATGACTTCATTTCAAAAAAAACTCAAACTGAGAATGAAAAATTGATTAATGTTAGGTCTGCTTTTGATAAATATAATCTTATTTCTGGCTTGCATTCATATTGTGCAAAAGAAAATGACATATTTAAAAATGTATTACCTCCACTAACTCTTTTAACCAAAGAGAATGAGAAAGAATTATTTGAAAATCTTAAAAATTTAAATTTTAAAATTAAATCTTTACTGGCGGCCTAACATGCAACTTGCTAGATTTCTAAACAATGTTTTTAAAGATGGTGGTTTTATTCTTACTGATGCAAATTATAGAGACTATATCATAGGAAAACCAGGTAATGATCCTATTAAATTAAGAATCTTAAATAAAAAACTTCATTATAAATTATTACTTCATCCAGATCTGTATTTTGGTGAGGCTTATACTAATGGTGAAATAATTATTGAGAACGGCACTATCACAGATTTTTTAGATCTTGCTTTGAAGAATATTGGAAGAGGAGAAGTTAATTTATTTAGTTATATTATGAATAGAATTAGAGGCTCGTATAGATATTTAACAAATTTTAATTTTATTAAAAAATCTAAAATGAATGTTTCCCATCATTATGACATATCTGACGACTTATATGATCTATTTTTAGATCCTAAAAGACAATATTCATGTGGTTACTTTCGTAATGAAAACGATAGTCTTGAAACAGCACAAAATAATAAAATTCAACATATAATAAAAAAATTGAATTTAAAGCCAGACCAAAAAGTTTTAGATATTGGTTGTGGGTGGGGGTCGTTAGCAATTGATATTGCAAAGAATTCAAAATGTGAAGTAACAGGGATTACGTTATCAGAAAACCAACTTTATTACTGCAAAAGAAAAGCAGCTGAACAAAATTTAGAAAATCAGGTGAAGTTTAGATTGATTGACTATAGAGAGCTTAAGGAAAAATTTGATAGAATTGTAAGTGTCGGAATGTTTGAACACGTGGGACGTAAATTTTATAAAAAATTTTTTAGACAAATTCAAAATTTATTAAATGACAATGGAGTTTCATTAATACATACCATAGGATCAGTAAATCCACCCAGGGATCCTCATCCATGGATAACCAAGTATATTTTTCCAGGTGGTTATACACCAAGTTTAAGTGAGGTCACAACACCCATAGAGCAAGCAGGTCTAGTTGTTACAGATATCGAAGTTTTGAGATTACATTATTCACACACTTTAAGACACTGGAAAGAAAATTGCATAAGAAATAGAGAAAAAATTATTAAAATGTTTGATGAGAAATTTTTTCGAATGTGGGAGTTTTATCTTGCGGGGTGTGAGATGGCTTTCAAGTGGGGTGATCAAGTTGTATATCAATTTCAACTTACAAAAAATTATGGATCTACTCCAGTCACTAGGGACTATATTTATCAATAAATTATTGATAGAATCTTACCTCCTTTAAAATGAAAAAAAAAAACAAAAAATCAAAGAGAATTAAGAGAGTAAAAAGAAAAAAAACTAAACTGAAAAATATCAAAAAAGTTAGGAAAAAGATAATTATTTCAAGGAAAAGAGGAAAAACAAAAAAAAGAAAAAAAAGAGAAAAAATATAAATCTTAAAAAAAATAAAAACTATATACCTAAAACTAAAAATCAAAGTTTAATTTCAAAAATTGTAAAATTCCAATTATCGATTAAATCAAACTTTGATTTTAAAATTAATTTAAACCCTGAAAGATACATCCAAAGTTTTTTTGATAAAATTTCCGAAACAATTTCAAATTACAAAGTAATTAAAAAAGAGGAAAAAAGAAGAATTAAGATAGAACAAATTGAAAAAGAGAGAATTGAGAAAATTGAGCTACAAAAAGCAAAACAAGAAGAGGTGCTTGAAAAAACTCGACTAAAAGAGAAGGCCTTAAAGGAGGAAGCAAGGTTAGAAAAGCAAAGAAATAAAGATATAAAATTATTTTTAAGAAAAGAACAAGCAATTTTAAGAAGAGAACAAGCCGAAAAACAAAAACAATTTTTAAAGCAACTTCAACTAGAGCGTCAAATTGAAAAGTTTAGAATAAGAGAAGTAAAAGAATTAGAAAAACTTGAGAAAATAGCGCTTAAAGAGAAGAGAGAGGATTATCAAGGGTTACAAGAAAGGATTGATAAACTTAAAGAAAAATACCGAGTTATTAGAGACCAAAAGATCAAGGAGAGAGTAGAAGCCCTTGGTGTTAAATTACAAGGTAACGAAGACAGAGAAACGTTACTAATTAAGGAAAAAGAATATACTTTAGCGAGACAAAAAGTTGAGTTTGCCTTAGAAAGTTTTTATAGAAGTGCAAGCAGTCTAGTATTTCAATTGAACAAAAGACACATTACAAGAGATATGTCGATTTTGCGGTGTATAGACAGAAGATTTGAAACCGGTGAGATTTTTATAAAATGGGATGAAGCTGAAGATGAAGATTGGTTATTATTAATTTACATTAAAAATAATTCACCCGATGAAGGAATAGTAATAGAGGATAAAACAAATCCTGAAAAAAATCATTCATATGAATTTAAAAATATTGATATTTTTAAAGCCTCAGACACAATGGTGGACGCTTTGACACAATTAATTGCTAGCAAAAGATCACAAAATAACAATTAATTTTTTCTAAATAACAAGGTAGAACTTTAATATGTTTTTTGGATCAATCATTATGATAATGCTTTTTTTAATTTTAAAGTATGTATTGGCATGGATTATCTATTACAACAAATTAGATCCAAGACTTGGCGACAGTACTTGGCGATTTACTTATGATTACCCTGTTTTAGGTGAAAGAGATATCTCCGATTTAGATGATAAAGATTTTGTAAGGTTAAGAAGAAAAAAAAATAAGATTATTTTATTAATGTATTCAATAGTTCTCATTATGTTTATAACTTCTATGTCTTTGTTGAGTGAAATTTTACTGTTTTTTTTTAGTTAGTTTTTTAATTGTTTTTTATTTTTTAGATATAAGAAGAATGCAACTATTTCATAAAAAAAAGAAAATAACGTAAAAATTATTGGTAGTTTAAAAAACTTGTATAAAAAATTATATTTGGGAATTTTTTTCCACACAGCTAGAAAAGCTTCAGCTCCTTTTAAAATTTTTTCATCTTCTTTAACATGTAGCCTTCGCAAAAGTTCTTTATTACTTTTAGAGGTCTCTTTTTCAGCTATCTCATTACCCGTAATATCAATCCAATCTATTTCTTGAATCTTCTCTTTTTTATATAAATCAATTTCAGCTTTGCAGATTTTGCATGAATTATTAAAATAAACTTTCATATAAGTAGATTTATTACTATTTATTCAAATAATGTATATGCGTAAAATACTCATATTGAAAATAGTAGATAAAACTTCTAAATAATGCTTTCTATGAATAATTTTTTTGAAAAATCTGACATATCTAGATCAGAAGCAGAAAACATTGTATCAGATACACTTAGTAAGTGTGATGATGGAGAACTATATCTAGAAAATACAAAATCAGAGACATTATTATTAGATGATAATAAAATTAAAAACTCGAGTTATAATTCTGATTTAGGTTTTGGATTTAGAGCTATCTCTGATGAAATAGTTGCATATTCTCACTCTAATGAAATATCAAAAAATTCATTAAGGCAATCTTCAGAAAATTTAAAATCAACGTTAAAATCTGTTAAAGGCACTTATAATCATGAAATTCCTAAATCTAATAAAAAGTATTATGATAATATAAATCCTATTGAACAAAAATCCCTTAATGAAAAGATTAAAATACTTAATGAAGTAAATAACTACTTACGCTCTAAAGATAATAACATTAAACAGGTCACAGCCAATTTTTTAGGTGAACAAAAATCAGTTGAAATAATTAGATCTGGCGGAGAGTCTTTAACTGATGTCCGTCCTTTAATAAGATTCAATGTATCAGTCATGCTTGAGAAAAATGGAAGGAAAGAGTCAGGTGTGTATGGTGTTGGAGGAAGACAATCCTACGATTTTTATTTAAAAGATGAAAATTGGAAAAGTGTTTGTGATGAGGCTTTGAGAATAGCTTCAGTAAATTTAGAGAGTAAACCTGCACCAGCTGGTGAAATGAAAGTTGTACTAGGACCTGGTTGGCCAGCAATATTAATTCATGAGGCTGTTGGTCATGGTTTAGAGGGGGATTTTAATAGAAAGAAAACTTCTGCTTTTCATAATTTAATGGGCCAAAAAGTTGCTAGTGAAGGAGTTACGATAGTTGATGATGGTACCATCGACAATAGGAGAGGCAGTCTTACTATTGATGATGAAGGGACACCAACAGAAAAAACAGTTTTAATTGAGAATGGAATTTTAAAAAACTTTATGCAAGATCGTCTGAATGCACGTTTGATGAAAACGAGATCTACCGGTAGTGGAAGAAGAGAAAATTATAGACATATCGTCCTTCCAAGAATGAGAAACACAATGATGTTAAGTGGTAATCAGACCCAAGATGAGATGATTAAAGCTGTAGACAAAGGTATATTTGCAGTAAGTTTTGGTGGAGGACAAGTTGACATTACCTCTGGGAAATTTGTATTTAATTGCACCGAAGCTTATGAGATTGTTAATGGCAAAATTGGATCTCCAATAAAAGGTGCTACTCTTATCGGAGATGGTCCTTCGAGTTTAAAAGAAGTTTCTATGGTAGGTAATGATATGATGATGGATCCGGGAATTGGAACATGTGGAAAAGCTGGCCAAGGTGTTCCCGTTGGTGTTGCTCAACCATCTATTCTAATTAATAAGATGACTGTTGGCGGCACAAAACTTTAAATGGTCAAAGATCAAGAATTTTTAGAAAAAAAGGCATCTTATTGTCTAGGTTTAGCCAAGAAATTAGGCGCAACTGAGTCTAGTGTGATTGTTAACAACTCTGTATCTGAAACTGTTAATTTTAGAAATAAAAAACTAGATGAGTCTAATAGGTCAGATGATCTTGGAATAAGCATTACCACTTACATTGGAAAAAAAAAATCATCAATATCTTCGTCTAATTTACTTGATGATAACCTAAACATTTTGATTGAAAAATGTGTTGAGGCAACAAAAAATACTCCTGAAGATGAATTTAATTCATTACCAGATAAAGATTTGTTAGCTAAAGAAGTTAAAGATTTGTCTCTCTATGATGATACGCATATAGAAAATGATCAAAAAATAGATTATTTGAAAAAATTAGAACTCGCTGCCTCTAATGATAAAAAAATTGTTAATACTGAGTCTAGTTTTACTCAAAATAAATCAAATTTTATTTTAGCTAATACTGAAGGTTTTTGTGCTGGTTACAAAACATCCTCATTTACAGCTTCGAGCGTTATAGTCGCAAAAGATGAAAAAAGCATGGAGAGAGATTATGAGTATTCTAGCAAATGTTTTTTTAAAGACTTGGACGATGCAGGAGAGTTAGGCAAACAAGCTGCCTATCAAACCATTAGAAAATTAAGCCCTAAAAAAATAGGCAGCGAAAAAATTGCTATAATTTTTGATAAACGAATAGCCAAGGGAATATTAAGCACTTTTGCAAGTGCGATTTCATCATCAGCGATATCAAGAGGAACCTCTTTTTTAAAAGATAAAGTTAACCAAAAAATATTTTCCGACTCAATTAATGTCTTAGATAAACCAGACATAATTAAAGGTTTGGGTTCAAGAAATTTTGATAAAGAGGGGGTTAAAACTGATACCCTTAAATTAGTTGAACAAGGAGTCTTAAAACATTATTTGATTGATACTTACAATGGAAAAAAACTTAACCTAAAATCAAATGGAAGATTCGGAGGGACAAGTAATCTCTATTTTGAAAATGGAAATATAAGTTTTAAAGATTTGTTGAATTCAAAATCAAAAAGTCTCTATATTACAGAAACTATAGGTCACGGAAGTAATATAGTAACCGGTGATTATTCTGTTGGTGCGACAGGGTTTTTAGTGGAAAACGGAGAGTTTAAGTATCCTATAAACGAAATTACCATTGCAGGCAATTTTAAAGACATGTTTCAGCATATTACTCTGGCAAATGATTTAGAGTTTAAATATGCAACCAATTCACCAACCATGATGATTGAGGGAATGGTTGTTGCTGGTAAATGAGTGAATTCTGCGTAATCGGTTCAGGTATTTCTGGAGCTACAATTGCTAATCTTCTTAATAAAAAAAATACAGTAATCCTATTTGATAAAGCGAGAGGTCCAGGAGGTCGTGCATCTTTCAAAAGAATAAGAGGTAATATAGGCTTTGATCATGGCACTCAATACTTTTCACCAAAAACCCCAGGATTTAAAAAGTTTACTAAACATTTAATTAAAAAAAAAATTTTAAAGGTTTGGGGTGGTAAACACATTTTTCTTAACTCCAAAAAAAAAGAAGATAAAAAACATCTTAAAATTATAGGTAAAAATGGAAACAATGATATTAGCAAGTATTTATTAAAAAAAATTAAGTGCAACTATCAAAGTGAATTAAAAAAAATTCATTATAAAAACAAACTTTGGCACTTATCATTTGCTGATGGAAAATTGAGATCTTTTAAAAGTATTATTTTGACCTGTCCATTTCCACAATTAAAAAAACTTTCTAAAAAATTCATAAATAATTCTTTTGTAAAAAAATCAATAAAAATGGATGCAAATATAACTACCATGATTGCTATAAAAAAAAACAAAAAATCTAATAGCAGCTACCTTTTCGAAGACTCAATTCTTGGCTGGGCTGGTAATGAAAATTCAAAAAAAAGATTTAAATCAAAATATGATTTATGGACTCTACAAAGTACATTCAAGTGGGCAAATAAAAATATTAATCAAAATAAAAATAATAAGAAAAAGAATTCAAAAATTATGATCGACAAGTTCTTTCAACTTTCAAATATTAAAAAAACAAAAATCAATTTCTCTCTTAATCATGGCTGGAAATACTCTTCGAATTCAAAACCTTTCAAAATTAAAAGTTTTTGGGATCCAAAGAAAAAAATAGGTGTTTGTGCTGATTGGTTTGTCGGACCAAGACTGGAGTCGGGATGGATAAGTGCACAGGACTTATATAAAAAAATTTCAAAATAAATTATTCAAAGCTTTTCAATCTGTATTCCCAATTTCCCATTCTTGAGTAAGACACTTTTAAAATTCTTAAATTTTTTTGATCATACCAAATGTCAAAGTCTAATCGTTTATCTTTTGGAATATTCATATCTTTAGATTTAAGTGTAAAATGATCAGCATCATAAATCTTTCCATAAAGCTCTATTTTTTCTTTACCTACAAAAGTAACAACCTGTTCTTTAATGCTCCCTGATATTGGACTTATTTGAGATTCTGCTTGTAAAATTTTATGATTCCACCAATTTCCAATAACGTTGTTAAGGGTCGCCTCCCCATTGAATGAGGAGCCTTTAATATCAAATTTTTTACTATCTTTATTTAATTTTAAATTTACAAATTTTTCTTTTTCATTTTGAAGAGTTCTAGAATCATATGATATCAAATGATTTTTTATATATTTTTCTTCACCATAGGACTCAACTTGAAAAATTGGAGTCCCTAATAAATCAACAGAAAATTTAAATTGATTTGTAATTATAGTTTCTTCACCATTTCTCTCAAAAAAATAATAATTGTATCCAATTAGTTCACCATTTCTAAAAATCTCCATTTCAATTTTGTTATATTTATTGTAGTGACCCATATGTGCCATAGAAATAACTGGAAAAACTACAATAAACAAAATGGCTATAAATTTTCTCATTTAGCAATTACATTAGTGGACTTTATCTATAATAGAAATAATTTATTAAAATGTTTCTAAAAATAAAGAAAATACCTAAAGTTAATTGGAGTTCTGATAGGCCATATAATTTTAAACCAAAATTTTCCACTTTCTTTTTTTTATGTTTTGGTCTGACTTTATTTGGTCTTGGCGAAGGTTTATTAATTGTTTCTTTTACGGGTGCTTCTCCATGGAGTGTTTTAGCTCAAGGTATTTCTTTAAATGTTAATTTAAGTATTGGAACAATTACTCTTTTAATAAGTATTGCAGTCTTAATTTTGTGGATACCTCTCAGCCAAAAACCAGGAATGGGCACAATATTTAATGCCTTAATAATAGCCTTTATGATTGATCTTTGTATAAAGTTTGTACCAACTCCATCTGATTATTTTAATCAAATAATCTTAGCAGTAATTTCTGTAATAATGGTTGGAATAGGTGGGGCCATTTATTTAGTTTCTAACCTAGGCGCAGGACCAAGAGATGGATTAATGATTGGTTTGCAAAAAGTAACCAATTTACCAGTGGCAGCCGTTAGAGCTTTTTTAGAAATTTCAGTTGTAAGTATTGGCTGGTATTTGGGTGGAACAGTAGGTGTCGGAACTCTTTTATTCGCTTTTGGTATTGGTCCGTGCGTTGCACTAGGTTTGTTTTTAGTTGATAAAATTTTTGATTAGGCAGCAGCGCCCGATTTTTCACTTCTTTTTCTTTCATGAGGATCAAGAATAGCTTTTCTTAATCTACAAGACTCTGGAGTAATCTCTAAAGCTTCATCTGTATTTAACATACTTAATTGTTCAGCAATCGACATTTTTCTAACAGGAGTTAAGACAACATTTTCATCAGTACCTTGCGTTCTCATATTAGTTAATTTTTTTCCCTTCATGACATTAATAATCATATCTCCCGGCTTAGGTGATAGACCTACAATCATTCCTGGATAAACAGGATCGTTATGAGTTACAAACATTTCTCCTCTAGCCTGTAAATTAAAGATTGCAAAAGCAACTGCCTTTCCTTGTTCCATAGAAATTAGAGCACCATTTCTTCTGCCCTCCATTTCCCCTTCAAATGGACCATATTCATGAAAAATTCTATTAATAACACCATTTCCTTTTGTAAGCGTTAAAAATCTACTTGTATATCCCATTAAACCTCTTGTTGGTGCATGAAATACAAGTCTCTTTTTATTTTTACCAGTGTCTTTTAATTCTATTAATTTACCTTTTCTTCTATTCATTGAATCAATTATTTTTGATGAATGCTCCTCATCAAGATCCATAGTAATTTCCTCTATTGGCTCAAGCTTGTTACCATTTTCATCTTTTTTATAGAGTACTTTTGGAGGGCTCACAGTCATTTCAAAACCTTCTCTTCTCATTTGAGTAAGTAAAATTTCCAACATTAATTCACCACGACCACTTACTACAAAAGAATCATTTCCCTCATTTTCAGTGAATGTAATTCCAACATTATTTTGTGCCTCTTGAACCAATCGATCTCTAATTTGTGTGCTTGTTAATTTTTTACCTTCTGTACCAGCCAAAGGAGATGTATTTACTGTTATTGTAATTGACATAGTTGGAGGATCAATAGGAGTAGCTTCTATTGGTTCGTTAACTTCAAGATCACAAATAGTATCTGCAACATTAGCTTTTTCTAAACCTGCAACAACTACAATATCTCCAGCTTCACCAACCTCAATTGGAACTTTTTTGGTACCTTCGTATCTAAAAATTTTAGTTAATCTTCCTTCATCAACTTTCTCTCCTTTTAAGTTGATTGCCTTAATTGCTTGATTAGCTTTTGCTGTTCCTTGTGAAATTCGACCTACTAAACTTCTTCCTAAGAAACTATCAGCATAAAGAAGTGTAGAAAGCATAGCGAAAGGTTTTGATTTGTCTAATTCAGCTGGTTTAACATGGTCAACGATTTTATCTAAAAGTGGATTAAGATTCTCTCTTGGACCATCAACTTCATGATCAGCCCATCCAGATCTTCCACTAGCATATAAAACTGGGAAATCTAGTTGGTCTTCATTAGCATCTAAACTTACAAATAAGTCGAATGTTTCATCTAGAACTTCATTAGCTCTTTGATCTGATTTATCTAATTTATTTATAACCACAATCGGCTTTAAACCTTGTTTTAAAGCTTTTGCTAAAACGAATTTTGTTTGAGGCATCACACCTTCAGCAGAGTCTATTAGTAATAATGCTCCATCAGCCATACTAAGTACTCTTTCAACTTCAGCAGCAAAATCTCTGTGGCCGGGGGTATCAATTATATTTATTCTAGAATCTTTCCAATTAATCGAGGCAGGTTTAGCTAATATTGTAATTCCTCTTTCTTTTTCTAATTCTCCAGAGTCCATCAGCCTTTCATCAACAATCTCATTTTCTCTAAATGAGCCACTTTGTTTCATTAAGTTATCAATTAGGGTTGTTTTGCCATGATCAACATGAGCAATTATGGTGATGTTTCTTATCGTATTATTCATAAATCTGGGTTCTTATACATATTTAAACACTTTTGAAAACTCAAAAAAAACTACACTAGGCTTAGATAAATTAAGGATTTTTTTTTAATTTTTATTTTTTTCGCTTTTCACGTTTAATTTTTCTTTTTTCTTTAAAACTTAATTTAGGTTTTTTTTTGACACTAGAGTCTTTAAACGATTTTCCACTATATCTTTTCGACATAATAATAATTCTATATTACAAATTTTTTTAAGCAAAAAAAAGGGCAGTAAAAACTGCCCTTTTAGAATTTTGATTAGGAGTTATTGGGTTACATTCTCATACTGGTTTCTAATAATACTTGATTTACTTAACATTTTGAAAATTCCTTCATCACTCTTCATCACTATTTAAAGCAATTTCAAAGCAATTCAAAAGATGACTTCATTTTAGTGTTGAGTTAGGTTTTGTAATGAAGAAAAAAAGACCTAATTTTATGTCAAATTCTAGATTAGAAGTTTCTAATTCCTGTTATAAAAATAATGATTTTATAATTGGTGATACCAAAGATGTTTTAGATATAAAAAATCAATATTTAATTCAAACGTATTTCGTAACCAATGATGAATTTGACTCGGTTAAAAAAGTTAATGATATTAAAAATTTATCATGTTCAAGTATTGTAGGTGATGGAGAAGAGGAATATCTTGCTGGTTATTGTGATTATACAATTTACCCCCTTATAGATATTAAGATTAAAGGTTCAGGTATAAGTGATATTTTGAAAAAAAATAATCATGCTCCTACTGGTTTTTTTTTAATTCATGATACAACTGCAATTCATAGAAGAGATTTTGATCTTTATGATAATTTTTTTAATTTTACTAAGAAAAAATACCTAAAAAAAACAATTAAGATCACTTCAAAAAGTATGTGTTTTGCACCTTTATGTGACTCCGAACTGTCTTCAATATTTTATGACCACCCAATGCAGTCTGATGGAAAAAGAATTATAAAACCTTTCGAAGAGTTTGATAAAGAAAAAGTAAAGTCTTTTCAAAAGGAATTGAATAAACTTAAAAAACAAAAAAAAAAGAAAGAACACGGTTCTATAGTCAAATATGCTGTTGATAATGGTACTTATGATGTTTACAGACCTGAATACAATGGAGGTGGTTTAATCTTTGTATTAAAGAAATAAGTTGTGAAAAAAAAGATTTTAAACAAAAAAATAATATATGGATATGTAAGGTGTGAAAAAAAAACTTGTGTAAATAAGTATAAACCACTCAAAGTTCCAAAAATTCTAATTGGTAAGCAGAAATGTCAGATTTGTAAAAATATAATGAAGAAAGAAGATTCGAAGCAAATTGATGCTGTCTATAAGTTATATGATAAATCAAAACCAAAAGTAATAGATTATGTTTTCAAAAACTTTAATATTAAAAAATTTAATAAAATAATCGATTCATATAAAGAAGGTATGGTTGATGATTTCTGCCATTTAATACTTAAGTGTGTTGATAAATATAATCCAAAATATATCAGAACTGGTGATGAGCATGAAGATGATGAAACAATATTCTTAGAATATTTAGGTGAATTATTAAAAACTGGAGTGTTTTTTTTACAGTTTAAAAAATATTTTAAAGTTGAAAAATACTTTGATAGTATTGTAGTTGAAGACACTCTTTGGAATGAAGCATATATTTTATTTAACAAAATTGATAAAAAATATAGATTAATCCTTGCTCACTACGGCGCTCATCCTGGTCAAGACCACATTGAATTAATATCTACAAAAAAAAAATTTGATTTAAATGAAACTTTAAAAGAATTAAACAATTATAATCAACAGTACCATGATATCGATAAAGAAAATCCACTAAAACTAAAAGGCAAACGTGAATTATTAAATGCTCCTGATTTTAAAGTTTGTAAACCTTTTAAGTTGTTTGATGCTTTTCACGTAGCAAAAAATTTAGAGTATTAAGTTTTATAAATGATTATTTAAAAATCCTTCATCATTCCTTCATCATTCCTTCATCACTAATGATTTTGATACAAATAAAAAAAAAGGGCAGTAAAAACTGCCCTTTTTGAATTTTTGTTTGAGAACAATGGGGATTACATACCCATGCCGCCCATTCCTCCCATGCCACCCATGCCGCCCATTCCACCAGGCATACCAGCAGGAGCTGCATCTTTTTCTTCTGGCTTGTCAGCTATCATTGCTTCTGTTGTTACTAATAATCCAGAAATTGATGCTGCATCTTGAAGTGCAGTTCTAACAACTTTGACTGGATCAATAATACCCTTAGCAAACATGTCACAATATTCTTCATTTTGTGCATCATAGCCGTGAGTTTTTTTATTCTGTTCTAACAATTTACCGACTACAACTGAACCATCTACCCCAGCGTTTTTTGTAATCTGTCTTATTGGAGCCTCTAAAGCTCTTCGAACTAAATCAACACCAGCTTTTTGATCTTCACCTTTAGCTTTAACTTTTTCAAGATCTTGAGCAGCATATAACAAAGCACATCCACCACCTGTTACAATACCCTCTTCAACTGCAGCTCTTGTTGCATTAAGTGCATCTTCAACTCTATCTTTTCTTTCTTTAACCTCAACTTCTGTAGCACCACCAACTTTAATTACAGCAACACCACCAGCTAGTTTAGCTAATCTTTCTTGAAGTTTTTCTTTATCGTAATCAGAAGTCGTTTCATCAATTTGTTGTTTGATTGAAGAACATCTAGCTTCGATATCAGATTTTTTACCACTACCATTTACGATAGTACTATTGTCTTTATCAACTTTAACCTTTTTACATGATCCAAGATCATCTAATTTAACGTTTTCAAGTTTAATTCCTAAATCTTCAGAAATTACACTTCCACCAGTTAAGATTGCAATATCTTCAAGCATAGCTTTTCTTCTGTCACCAAAACCTGGAGCTTTTACAGCTACTACTTTTAAACCACCTCTTAACTTGTTTACAACTAACGTTGCTAAAGCTTCACCTTCAACATCCTCAGATATAATCATTAATGGTCTACCAGCCTGTACCACTGCCTCTAAAAGTGGAACCATTGGTTGTAGATTTGTTAATTTTTTTTCATGTAAAAGAATAAAAGGATTGTCTAACTCTGTCGTCATCTTGTCACTGTTCGTAATAAAGTATGGTGATAAATATCCTCTATCAAACTGCATACCCTCAACGACATCAAGTTCTGTTTCAATTCCTTTATTTTCCTCAACTGTAATGACACCTTCATTACCGACTTTTTGCATTGCTTTTGAAATCATACTTCCGATCTCTTTATCACCATTTGCGGAAATAGTTCCTACTTGAGCAATTTCATCACTATCTTTTACTTTTTTGGCTGAAGAAACCAAGTTTTGTTTTACAACATCTACTGCTGCATCAATACCTCTTTTTACATCCATTGGGTTCATTCCAGCTGTAACATATTTTACACCTTCTTTAACAATCGCTTGAGCTAAAATAGTTGCAGTTGTAGTTCCGTCACCAGCTTCATCATTTGTCTTGCTAGCAACTTCCTTAACCATTTGAGCACCCATATTTTCAAACTTATCTTCAAGGTCGATTTCTTTTGCAACTGAAACACCATCTTTGGTAATTCTTGGAGCACCATAAGATTTGTCCATCACAACGTTTCTGCCCTTAGGACCCAACGTTACCTTAACAGTATCAGCTAAGATATTTACTCCTCTTATCATTGCTGATCTTGCTTCAGCGTCAAATTTAACAACTTTTGCCATTATACTTTCTCCTTTATCTTATGTTATTTACTTGAAATACCCATAATGTCTGATTCTTTCATTATGCTGTATTCCTTACCATCAATTTTGACTTCAGTTCCTGACCATTTGCCAAATAAAACTTTGTCTCCAACTTTAACATCCATTGGAATTTTTTTTCCATCTTCAGTTTTTGCACCACCACCAACAGCAACAACTTTTCCCTCTTGGGGCTTCTCTTGTGCAGTATCTGGTATGATTATTCCTCCAGCAGTCTTTTCGCTGCTATCTAAAACTTCTATTAAAACTCTGTCATGTAAAGGTCTAAATTTCATATATTCTCCTAAATAAATATGGAGTTCATATAGAGATTGGTAATACTATTTCAAGATATACTTGATATTTAGTTTATTAAAAAAGGTAGGAAATTGTGGATTTTTTGGGTTATAGATTATTTTGATGACTAAAAATTTAGACAAAGATGGTTTCTGCTCCATCGTTGATAATTATCAGCTTTTTTATATCGATTTATGGGGTGTTATTCATAATGGAATAAACCTTCACAAAGAGGCAATTAACGTTTTAAAAGAAATCACAAAAAAAGGCAAAGAATACATTCTGCTTACTAATGCTCCAAGACCTAATGATGTAGTTAAATCCTTTTTAGAAAAAATGGGCATGGAAAAAGAAATTAGAGATCATGTTTTTACATCTGGCCAAGCATCATTAAATTATCTTAAAAAAAATTTATCTGAGAAAAATTTTTTTCACGTTGGGCCTCCACGTGATTTTGATTTGTTTAATGACTTTGTTAAAATGAAGTCGGGCAACATTGATGAAGGAGAATATATCTTATGCACTGGATTGTTTGAAAAATTTGATAAAGATTTAAATTATTATAAAGAATTATTTGAGAAAAATTTAGATAAAGAAATGATTTGCACTAATCCAGACTTAATTGTGGACAGAGGAAACAAGAGAGAACTTTGCGCAGGTTCAGTTGCTATGGTTTTTGAAAAAATGGGGGGTAAAGTTGTATACTTTGGTAAACCTTACCCTGAAGTTTATAATTTATCCATTGATAATAAAGGTAAAAAAACTCTTTCAGTCGGTGATAATTTAAATACAGATATAAAAGGTGCAAACCTTCTCAATTACGACTCTCTAATCATTTCGAATGGTATACATAAAAAAGAAATTGAAAATAAAGGAATTGAGGAGACAGCAAGATCCTACGAAACAATCTGTAATTATATTCAATCTGAATTAAAATGGTGAAGATGAAATTATATAATAGTTTTAATATTTCTAAAAAATATAAAAACTCGATTATCTTAATTGGTAATTTTGATGGACTTCACTTGGGGCATCAAAAATTATTTAAGCTCGCAAAAAAGTATAAAAAAAGATATTCATCGAAGATTGGTGTTTTAACTTTTGAGCCAATGCCAAAGATGTTTTTTAATCCACAATTAAAAAATTTCAGAATATCTAATTTAAATCAGAAAATTGAAAATTTAAGTAAGCTTAATGTTGATTTTGTCATAATTAAAAAATTTAATAATAAATTTTCAAAAACAAAATCAATTTCATTTATAAAAGAAACTCTAGGAAAAAGAATTAATCCAAAATTTATTTTTGTAAGTAATAATTTTAAGTTTGGGAATAAAAGAGAGGGAGATGTAAAACAATTGATAAAGTATGAAAAGTTATACAAATATAAGATAATTAAACCTCAACCTTTAATAGTTAAAAAAAAAATTATTTCATCTTCTCTGATAAGAAAATATTTGCAAAATGGAAAGCTTAAGGATGTGAACAAACTTTTAAAAAGAAACTGGTCCATTGATGGAAAGGTTCAAAAAGGTAAACAGCTAGGAAAAAAGATTGGTTTTCCAACAGCTAACATTGATATCAATGATTACGTTTTGGCTAAACCCGGTGTTTATGGTGTTAAAGCTAGAAAAATGAATCAATCAAATTATATTACCGGTATAGCAAATTTAGGATATCGACCCACATTTAATGGAAAGAAAATACTATTAGAGGTACATTTATTTAATTTTTCTGGAAATTTATATAATAAGTATTTAAGAGTTGAATTCTTAAAATTTATAAGAGAAGAAAAAAAATTCAAAAATGTAGAACAATTAAAGAATCAAATTAATATCGATCTTTTAATTGCAAAAAAAATGAAATGAGTAAAAGTCAAATAAATTTACCTAAAACAGCTTTTTCAATGAAGGCAAATTTACCGATAAGAGAGCCAGAAATATTGGAACTTTGGAAAAAAATTGACCTTTATAAAGAATTAAGAAACTCAAGAAAAGGAGAAGAAAAATTTGTTCTTCACGATGGTCCTCCATATGCAAATGGAAATATTCATATGGGGACTGCTTTGAATAAAATATTAAAGGATATTATTGTGAAATTTCATCAAATGGACGGTAAAGACTCTGTTTATGTGCCAGGTTGGGATTGTCATGGTTTACCTATTGAGTGGAAAATTGAAGAGCAATACAAAAAAAATAAAAAAAATAAAAATGATGTTCCAATTGTTGAATTCAGAAAAGAATGTCGATCATTTGCAGAAAAGTGGATAGAGGTTCATAAAGACCAGTTTAAAAGACTGGGTGTTGTTGGTGATTGGGAAAATTATTATTCAACAATGAGTTATGACGCAGAGGCACAAATTGTAAGAGAGTTAGGTAAATTTTTAAAAGAGGGAAGTCTTTATAGGGGATTTAAACCAGTCTTATGGTCAACAGTGGAAAAAACAGCCTTAGCTGATGCTGAAGTTGAATATCAAGATCATAAATCTGATACAATTTATGCTTGCTTTCCGGTAAAATCATCCAAAATTAAAGAGCTTAATGATTGTGATATTGTAATATGGACAACTACTCCCTGGACCATACCAGCTAATAAGGCTCTAGCTTACAACGAAAGCTTAGATTATTTGGTAATTCAAATTAGTGATGAGGGAAATTTTAAAAATAAAAAGATCATTGTTGCAGAAGCATTACTAGACTCGGTTTTAAAAAATTGTGAGTTAAAAGAATTTAAAAGTCTAAAAAAATTTAAAGGTAAAGATTTAAAGGATACTATCTGCAAGCATCCATTTGTTAATTTGGGTTATGACTACGATATTCCTATGTTAGAGGCCCGTTTCGTTACCACTGAGCAAGGAACAGGAATTGTTCATTGTGCACCAAGTCATGGACCTGATGATTTTAATCTTTGTTTAAATAACGGAATAAAAGCCATTGAGACAGTCGATGATGATGGAAAATATACAAAAAATGTTTCTTTGTTTGAAGGTCTACATATTTTCAAGGCCAATCCAATTGTTATTGAAAAATTAAAAGAACAAAATAAACTTCTTTCAAATGGTAAATTGGTCCATTCCTACCCTCATTCTTGGAGGTCAAAAGCACCTTTAGTTCATAGAGCAACACCACAATGGTTTATTTCTATGGAAAGTCATAAACTAAGAAGTAAAGCTTTAAAAGCAATTGATGATACAACTTTTTATCCAAGTAAAGGCAAAGAAAGATTAAAATCAATGATTGAGACAAGACCAGATTGGTGTGTGTCAAGACAGAGAGTTTGGGGTGTACCTCTTCCAATTTTCGTAAATAAAAAATCTAATGAAATTTTGATAGATGATGAAGTGTTTGAAAATATTGCAAAAATTTATGAGAAAGAGGGTTCGGATTGTTGGTTTGAAGATGATCCTCAAAAATTTTTAAGCAATAAATATAAAGCAGAAGATTTCGAAAAGCTCAGCGACATCGTTGAAGTTTGGTTTGATAGTGGATCAACTCATTCTTTTGTTCTAGAGAAAAGAAAAGATCTAAAGTGGCCTGCATCAATGTATTTGGAAGGTTCGGATCAGCATAGAGGTTGGTTTCATTCTTCTTTATTAGAGTCGTGTGGAACAAGAGGCAGAGCACCTTTTGAGTCTATACTATCACATGGGTTTGTTGTAGATGGAAAGGGTCTTAAAATGTCAAAATCTCTAGGAAATGTAATTGCACCAGATGATATTTTAAAAAAGTATGGTGCCGATATTTTAAGGATTTGGGTGGCAGCATCAAATTATGCAGAAGACTTAAGAATTGATTATTCAATATTAGATCAGCATTCGGAGTCTTATCGTAAAATAAGAAATACATTCAGATATTTACTAGGAAATATAAACGATAAATTTGAGGATGTTAATTTTGATGAAATTGATATCGAAAGCTTGCCAGAACTAGAAAGGTTTCTGTTAAATAAGATATATATATTGAATCAAAAATTTGAAACTTGTTTTAATAAATATGATTTTCATAATCTTTATAAAGAACTGTTAAGTTTTTGCACCGTAGACTTATCAGCATTTTATTTTGATATTAGAAAGGATACTTTATATTGTGATCCAATTAATTCTGAGAAAAGAAAGTCATGTGTTACTGTTTTAAATATTCTGCTGAAATCTTTGCTTAGATGGTTCGCTCCTATTTTATCTTTCACCACTGAAGAAATTTATCAGCTAATATCAAAGAACAGTAAAAGCATTCATTTAGAAAAATTTTTAAAATTTCCAGAAAAATTCAAAAATGATAAACTGGCAGAGAAATGGTCTCAATTAATGAAAATAAGAGATATATGCAACATAAGCATTGAAGAACAAAGAGCTAGTAAAGAAATTGGTTCAAGTCTAGAGGCAGATCTTAATATTCAACTTAATCAAAAATATAAGGATATAGTTGGAAGTATGGATTTATCAGAATTATGTATAGTTTCCAAAGCTAATGTTAATTTTGATAATCAATTAGACATTTTAGTTGAGACAAAAAAAGCGTCTGGAAACAAATGTTCTGTTTGTTGGAAAATAAGAAAAGATCCATGTGAGAGGCATCCTAAATGTCAAATAACATAAATAAAAATTTTCTGATAAACTTTTTAATAATCCTTAGTATCTTTTGTGTTGATAGATTTTCAAAAATTTATGTGATCAGTTTTCACGAGAAAAATTATGGTTCTGATTTATATAATTCAAAATTTCTAAATATAAGTTTAATATGGAATGAAGGCATAGCTTTTGGTTTATTTTCTTTTAGTGATAAATTTTTTTATCATATTTTGAGTTTTCTCATAGGAATAGTAATATTGATTATTTTTGTAATGCTTAATAGAAGTGAAGGATTAAAAAAATATTCTCTTTTAATGATATTAGGTGGGGCTTTAGGCAATTTTTATGATCGAATTATTTTTGAGGCTGTGCCAGATTTCATAGATTTTCATGTAGAAAATTTTCATTGGTTTATTTTTAATGTTTCAGATATATTTATTTGTTTAGGTGTTTTATCTATGATTATTTTAGAAATTATCTCTAACAAGGAAGAGTCTTTAAATGAAAAAAATTAGATCAATATTGTTTTTGGTAATAGTATTCTTTACTTTTCAAAGCTGTCAGACTGTTAAAGAAGGATTCACATCTCAAAAGAAAAAAAGTACAGATGAATTTTTAGTAGAAAAAAAATCTCCCTTAGTTATGCCACCAGATTTTAATGAGCTACCATTACCCAAAATATCTGAAAATATTGAAGAAAATGAGCCTGAAAATAATATTGAAAAATTGATATCAAATAACAATTCTTCAGAAAGTTCTGGAGTACAAGATAAGAATTTTGAAAATTCAATTATAGAAAAAATTAAACAAAATTGATGATTACTAATGGCATAATTTTCAAAAATTTTCTGATAAAAAAAAAATTTAAACAAGTATCTAAAGATTTAAATCTTATTCTCAAGAAAAAAAACCACGTTATTCAATCCTTAAGTGCCAATTACAAAAACAGTTTTGATATTAAAAAGTTGAATAAATATAAAAATTTTAAAAACTTTCGAGTGATAGGTATGGGAGGATCCTCTTTGGGTACTGAGGCTATATATGATTTTTTAAGGAAAAAAATAAAAAAAAATTTTTCTTTTATAAATGATTTAGATGTGAGCAATAAAAATAAAAAAAATAAAAATTGTTTAAATTTAGTTGTGTCTAAATCAGGAGAAACTTTAGAAACTATAGTTAACACCAATCTCATAATAAATAAACAAGATAAAAATTTAATTATAACAGAAAATAAAAATAACTATCTTTATAAATTAGCTCAAAGTTTAAAAGCTGAAGTGATACATCACAATAATTTTATTGGTGGAAGATATTCAGTTCTATCTGAAACAGGAATGTTACCTGCAGAGTTAATGGGATTAGACTCAAAAAAATTTAGACAATTAAATAGTTTAGTTAAAAACAAAAAATATTTAAACGCTTTAATTTCTAACGTTAGTTCAACTATTTTTTTTCTAAAAAAGAAAAAACATAATTCAGTTATAATAAATTATGACAAAAAATCTGAAAACTTATTTTTTTGGTATCAGCAACTAATAGCGGAAAGTTTAGGTAAAAAAAAAAAAGGTTTAATGCCTATCGTTTCCAATATGCCAAAAGATAATCATAGTGTAATGCAACTTTATTTGGATGGCTTTACAAATAATTTTTTTACATTTTTTTTCGTTCATGAGAAAGATTCACAAAAAATTGTAAACAAAGATATTCTAAGCTCAAAAAAATTTCTTAGAAATAAAAGATTATTAGATATGACATATGCTCAAAAAAGAGCTACCGAGAATGTTTTTAGAAGAAAGGGAATACCTTTTAGAAGTTTTGAAATATTAAAGAGAGATGAAAAAACTCTTGGTGAACTATTTAATTTTTTTATATTAGAAACAATTTTATTAGGTAACGCTATTAAAGTAAATCCATATGATCAACCAGCTGTGGAATTAATTAAAAAAGAGACTAAAAAAATTTTAGCTTAAATTGGCGAACAAAATCTTTGAAATACCATAGGTTTTTTCCTCTAAAATACGAAAATTTTTTGAATATTCCTCTTTTATGTTCTTGCTTCGGTGAGTAATTATTATTCCATTTTTGTTTAGTAAGTTTATTTTAAAAATCTTGTCAATTAATTCTGATATATTCTTATCCTTATATGGTGGATCTAAAAATATGATATCATAATTAATTTTTGTTAATTTAAGCCCGGTAAAAATATTTTGCTCTATTACCTCATATTTTTTATCTAATTTAAGATTTGATAAGTTTTTCTTTAGTATAGGCAGAACACCATTATAATTTTCGACAAAAGTGACGTATTTTGCTTCATTCGATAAACATTCAATTCCAAACGATCCAACGCCTGCGAACAAATCCAAAATCACTGAATTCTTAATTTCAACTTTAAACTTGTTGGAATGTTTAAGAATATTGAATATTGATTCTTTTGTCAGATCTTTAAGGGGTCTAGTTTTAATATCGTTGGGAGTTAATAGTTTTCTGCCTTTAAAATTTCCAGTTATAATCCTCATTTATTTATTACTTTATAACCAATATCCTTACGATAAAAACCACCAGTCCAATTTAATTTTTTTAAATATTTATTTATATTTTCCCTAGCTTTTAAGAATTCATCTGATAATGAAATAAAATTTAACACTCTTCCTCCAACGGAGAAAAACTTTCCTCCTTTTTCAATAGTTCCTGCATGGAATAAGAAATCTTGTGAATTTAGTTCAATTTTATTCAGATTTTTTATTTCAACATTTTTTTCGTATTTCTCTGGATAACCTTTTGAGCATAATACAACACACAAACTTTTTTTATTATTCCAATTTATTTTTATTTCTTTCAAATTTTGATTGCAACAAGCTAAAAATATCTCAAATAAATCTGTATTTAATTTTGGAAGAATTGTTTGACACTCTGGATCTCCCATTCTTACATTATATTCTATAAGGTAGGGTTCATTATCGATGATCATTAGTCCTGCATATAAGAAACCTCTATATTCTGCCCCAAGATCCTTTAATGCTCTTAAGGTTGGGTTTATAATTTTATTTAATATTTTTTTTTCTAATTGTTCTCCTATCAATCTAGAGGGAGAGTATGCACCCATGCCACCTGTATTTTTCCCTTTATCACCCTCCAAAACTCTTTTATGATCTTGAGCTGTTCCAAAGTTTTGAATTGAAATTCCATCACTTATTATAAAAAAACTCATTTCCTCACCTTTTAAGAATTCTTCAATTAAAACTTTATTCGTTTTACCAAATTTCCCTTCAAAAACTTCTTTAACTGCTTTAGAAGACTCTTCAACACTATCACAAATGTAAACTCCTTTTCCTGAGGCTAAATTATCAGCTTTGATAACTATAGGATGACTAGACTTCTTTAAAAAATTGTTGGCATCATCAATGTTATGGAATACTCCAAATTTTGCTGAAGGAATATTATATTCTTCGCAAATCTTTTTTGTAAAAATCTTGGAACCCTCAAGCTGAGATGCTAATTTATTTGGACCAAAAACTTTAATTTTAAATTTTTGCAAGTAATCTACTAAACCATCTACTAGTGGTTTTTCAGGTCCCACCACCACTAATTCAATTTTATTTTTTAAGATATAGTCTTTAAAGATTTCAAAATTATTTGTGTCTATATTAACATTGTCCGCTATTTTGGAAGTTCCAGCGTTTCCAGGGAAACAATAGATTTTATTTACTTTCTTTGAACGCTTGAGCAGTTCACATATTGCGTGTTCTCTGCCACCACTTCCTATTACACCTACGATCATGTATAAGTATATAAACTAAAAATGAGTAAAAAATTAGCAAAAATAAAATATTTACCAAATAATTTTCAAGTTATCGAACCGGGCGATCATGTTATCTGTGCAGTTTCTGGTAAATCTATAAGTTTAGAAAATTTAAATTATTGGAATGTTGATTTACAAGAGCCTTATTATTCATATGTTGAAGCAAATAAAAAAAGAGAAAAAATAGAAAAAAAATAATTTATTTCCACCGATTATGAGACCAAATCCAATGATTTGGTTTTTTTAATATCATATTTTCAAGTAATTTGTTTAGCTCGTTTGTAATCTCTTCAATTGATTTACTTTCCTCAAAATTAATGGGCTTATTAACAGTCATTCTAAACTTAATGCCATCAAATCTCTCAATAAAAATTGGCACAACTGGTATTCTGTATTTTTTTACTAATTGAGCAGGAATGGTTGTCGTGGAGGCTTTTTCATTAAAAAAATTTGAGTGTATTCCTTCAGAAACTCTTTGATCGATCATTAGTGCAGTCGAAAACCCATTTTTTATTAATTTAACAAGTTCTTTAGTTCCTCCAATTCCTTTTTTAATTTGAAATTTACAAATATGATCTCTTCTTATTTTCTCCATTATTTTATTTAAAAAAATATTATTTAATGGTCTATATATTGCAGCAACTTGGATACCCATTTTTTCTATTTGCATTGCCATCAATTCAAAATTACTAAAATGACCCGAGATAAATACTACTCTCTGTTTATTACGTTTGATATTTTCAAGAATTTCCCCACCATTTACAATGATGTTATTATTTAATTGATCGTGTCTAAATTTTTTAATAAATATATATTCTGCAAACACTCTTCCATAATTATTCCACATGGAAATATAAATTTCTTTTAATTCATTTTGATTAATATTTGGGAACGCCTTTTTAATATTAGAATAAATTAATTTCTTTGATCTAAAGATTGGACCAATTATTTGAAAAATTTTACCACTTAAGTTAGATGCTAATTTAATCCCTAAAATTTTGAATATAAAGAAAAATATAATTACAAGAATGAATTGTAAAAAATATTTTATATTTCTCATATCAATTAAGAATTATATCTAAGAATTCACTTTCATTTTGAATCTGAAGCACTGATTTAACAAATTTAATTTTATTAGTGTACTTATCATCTAACCTATAATAATCTTTTTCAGTTGTAATTATTTTGCAATTGATATTTTCAGCTTCTTTAATGATGTTGTTTATATCTTTATCTGAATAAGTATAATGATCTGGATATTCAATTTCTTTTAAAATATTTATATTATTTTTTTTTAACATAGATATGAAAGATTGATGATTTCCAATTCCAGAAAACACTAAGTAATTGTCTTTTTTAATAAAATCATTCAAATTAATAGGTGCGTAAGTTGTAACAAAAATCTTTGCTTTAGGATTTACTTTAAAAATTTGGTTTTTAATATTTTCTAAATTTTCCATATTACCATTTATGAAAATATTTTTATAATATTTTATGTTTTTAAAGTTTTCTCTCAAAGGTCCTGAAGGTATCGTGAAACCATTTCCAATCCAATTAACATCATTGAAACAAACAAAAATTATATCATAGTCTATAGAGTAATCTTGTAAACCATCATCAAAAATTGCAACTTTATATCCTTGATCAACAGCATCCATCAAAGAGTTTAGTCTTCTTTTTGATTTAAATAGTTTTCCCTTATTTTCCAATATTTTTTGTTCATCTATTTGGTTAGAATAATCTTTTTTTATAAAACATGACTCGATACTTTTTTGATTAAGCATTTCGTGTATTTTCAAACTCAAAGATGTTTTACCTGTGCCACCCACATAAATGTTGCCAACACATATTGTTTTAATTTTTTTTATTTTTTCTTTTTTTGCAATAGTTTTTTTAAGTAAATTTACGCCAATTAAAATCAGTGACAAAGGTGAAAGAAGATAAGGTAAAATTTTCGAGTTTTTATTATCCCAAAATTTGGGTTTATTAATTTTCATAATTTATTGATTTACTCAGTTTATTTAATGTATTTTTAAATATAACATTACCCAATTTTTGTATTTTTTTTACCTTTTCCATCTTTTTTCTAAAAATTACTTCGTTAGAAAATTGTAAAGGACTTCTTATTTCTTTGGATATGCTTAAGGATTTAAGGAATGCATATACCTCTCTAAAATTACTAATATTCGGGCCGTGAAGTATTTTTGCACCATAACGTGCTGGTTCTATTGGGTTTTGACCACCTTTATTAGTTATAGATCCTCCCAAAAATACTGTAGTCGCTATTTTATAAAATCTTTTAGATTCACCAAAAGTATCAACAATATAAATATCTGTATCTTTTAAATTTCTTAATTTTGCACTGTGATAGGAGGTTTTCAAATTAAGTTTTCTTAATTCATGGTTGATTTCATCAACCCGATGAACATGTCTTGGGATGATTATTGTAATTAAGTTTTTATATTTCTTTTTTAATAAAATATGAGTTCGTGCTGCAAATATCTCCTCGTCTGCGTGGGTGCTTGCAGCAATACATATTTTGTATTTTTTAAATTTATTTTTTATCTGATTATCAAATTTTTTGTGGACAGTTTTTTTATCCTCAAAAAATTTTAAATTTCCAATATAATTAATGTTTTTCACTCCTAATTTTTTAAGATAACTTATCGTTTCTTTGTTTTGGGGATAAGCAAAATTTATCTGATTAAAAATTTTTAATGAAAATCTTTTTAATTTCATCCATCTTTCAAAAGTTTTTTTTGTTATTCTTGCATTTAGAAGAATTAAAGGAATACTCCTTTTTTTAAGTGATCTATAAATACTTGGCCAAATTTCAGACTCTAAAAAAATCGATGAATTTGGTCTCCAATAATTAAGAAAAAAATTAGAAAAAAAAATATGATCTATTGGAAAAAATTGATGGACTACTTTTTTAAATTTATATTTTTGAAGAATTTTTGATGAACTTAATGTGCTTGAAGTTACAAGAATTTGATCAAAAGAATTTTCTCTATCATATTTACTAAGAACAGGTAAAACACTCATTAATTCCCCCACACTCGATCCATGAATCCACAATAATTTTCCAGAGCATCTTTTTTTCGAAAAAATACAAAATTTTTCTCTAAACCTTAATATATCCTCCTTGCCTTTAAAGATTCTTATTAAGATTATTATTGGTGAAAATAAAATTATTAAAGTTATTAATAATTGATAAATTAAAAACATATTTATTTTTGTATTTGTTTTTCATAAAAGTTTTTATAAAGGTCAGAATTTTTCAACAATTCCTCATGGCTACCACTTGCAACCATATTCCCTGAATCAATTACGTAAATATTGCTTGAGTTCAATATTGTTGATAATCGGTGAGCAATAACAATCGTAGTTTTATTTTTGGTTAAAATAGATAAGGCATCTTGAATTTTTGACTCTGTTTCACTGTCAAGAGATGATGTAGCTTCGTCTAGAAGAATAATTGGACTTTTTTTCATCATTGCCCTTGCAATTGAAATTCTTTGTTTTTCTCCCCCTGACAATCTTACCCCATTTTCACCAATCAGAGTGTCATATTTTTGTGGTAGTAAATTAATAAATTCATCACAATAAGAAAGCTTAGCAGCTTGAAAAATCTCCTCATCTGAAGCATCTACATTCGCATATTTAATATTATTTTTAATTGTGTCGTCAAACAATGTCGTTTCTTGACTAACTAAAGATATATGGTTTCTTAAGGACTCAATTTTTATTTTATATATTGATTGATTATCTATTGTGATGTCACCAGAATTGATGTCATAAAATCTTGGAATTAAATTTAAAATTGTAGATTTACCCGAACCACTATGTCCAACTAATGAAGTCATCTTACCTCCGATAAACTCTAGGTTAATTTCTTTAAGCACTTTACTATTTTGATCAACATCATAAGAAAAATTAACGTTTTTAAAGTTAATTTTTGCCTCTTTTAACCTTAGAGCTTCAGCCTCTTTTTTATCTTTAATCTTATTTTCATTATCAATAATCGGTAAAATCCTTGAAGCTGCAGACAAACCTTGATTTAAAACCATATTAAGGGTGGATAAAGACCTAACTGGTTGATAGGCCAACATCATTGCAGCTAAAAATGAGAAAAAATTATTTATATCAAGTTCATTTCGCATCATTAATTTACCAGAATAAATAATTAAAATTGCAATCATAAATCCAGTTAAAGTTTCCATAATTGGCGATATTCTCAAAAAAACTTCCTGCATCTTTTTGTTTTTATCTTTTAATTGTTCAAGATGACGATCAGCTCTTAAATTTTCGTAATTTTCTTTTTGAAAAATTTTAATTATTTTATGATTTTTGAATAGTTCTACTAAATAAGTTGTTAAAAAACCTGATTTTTCCTGAGCCTGAGTAGTAACTTTTCCAACTCTTTTACCTAGAGTTTTAGCAGATAAACCAGCCAAAGGTATCATTACAATCGATATTAAAGCCAATTTCCAATTTTGAGTAAACATAACAAACAACAAACCGATTAGTGTGAGTGAATCTTTGAATAGAGTTAACAACGCATGGCTAAGTAAATTTGTTATATGTGTGACATCGTAGGTAAGATTAGAGATAAAACTTCCAGAGTGTTTTTTATCGATAGTTTGAGTATCTGCTTTTATTAAAGACTTAGTCATGTCATATTGTAATTTTTTTTTAACTTCTTCACCAACCCCTATCATCGTAGTTTTAGCAAAATACAACGAGAGCCCTTTGAGAGAAAAGGCAATTATTATCATAAATGGAATTAATAAGATTAAAGATTGATCCTTCTCAATAAATAACTTTTTAATTGCAGGATCCAATAACCAAGCAATAGCTGAAGTGCTACCAGCAACCAAAATAGAAAAAAAGGCTGATAAAAGAATTTTATTAAGGTACTTTCTTGAGTAATCCTTATAAAGTCTTTTATAAATTTCTGTATTTTTCATTAAAAAAGTTTTCCCACTAGGATAGTTAATAAAATAATCAGACCAAAATAATTATTACTCTTAAATATTGCGAGACATTTTTCTGAATTATCTGGTTTAAATGATTTAATTTGATACCCAAATAAGTGAATCATTGGAAAAACTAATAATAAGAAATACATAAGATTAAATTTTAAAATATATCCTCCCAATATAAAACTAAGAATGAATATTAAATAACATAGGAATAAAAATAACTTTGAGTTTTTTTTAAATTTAATTGAAGTCGACTTTAATCCTATTATTTCATCATCTTTGATATCCTGATATCCATATATTGTGTCGTATCCGAGTGTCCAAAATATGGCTCCAAAGTAAAATAATAAAGGAATTAAACTTATTTGCTCAGTAAAAGATGTCCAGCCAAGTACCAAGCCATAGTTGAACGTAATTCCTAAAAATAGTTGTGGCCAATATGTGAATCTTTTCATTAAGGGATAAGTAAATGCTAAAGGCATTGAGCCCAAAGCTAAAATAATTGTGAATAAATTAAAATTAAGTAAAACAATCAAAGCAATTAAACATAATATCAATGCATAACTTAAAGCTAATTTCCAAGATATTTTTCCTGAAGGTAAAGGTCTATCTTTTGTTCTCTCAACTTTTTTATCAAATTCTTTGTCAAGTATATCATTAACAATGCATCCAGCCGATCTCATTAATACGGATCCTAAAAAAAATAGAGTTAAGTAAAAAAAATAATCATTTAAACTATCTTTAAAATCATAGGCTAGAGTTAGACCCCATGCACAAGGCCAAAATAACAACATGTAACCAATAGGTTTTTTTAGTCTAGTTATTTCAATAAAAATATTTAATTGGTTCATAAATTTTTACTTGTAAATAACAGGGGCAAGATTGATAATCAAATTGATTCGTATGAATATAGATTACACTGTTACAGCACTAATGTTTCCAGCTATTCCATTATTGATGGGAGTTTATAGTAATAGATTTCACACTTTAAGTAATTTAATTAGAAAATTACATGATGAACATGTTTATGAGAAACATATTCCACCTGAGTGGAAAAAACAATTTCTCAATTTGAGTAATAGAATAACACTTCTAAGATGGACAATTTTGTTTGCGGCGTTCGGATTTTTATTCAACATGTTAACTGTTTTTGCGCTTTATATGGATGAGCTTCTACTGGCAAGAATTATTTTTGGTTCATGTTGTCTTTCAATGATAATATCAATAATATTTTTTATTAGAGAAATACATATATCTACGAATGCTTTAAAACTTCATATGTCTGATATGGATGTAAACGTAGACTAGGGAATTATAACTGCAGGACCCGTCAATAATCTTGCTTCTAAATCCTTATGAGCTTGTGCAGCATCTTTTAGAGTATACTTTTTTGAAACATTAACTTTAAATTTATTTTTTAGTAAAGCATCAAATACTTTTTCCGCAGACTGAACAAGCTCTTCTCTTTTAACTGTATAATGAGCAATCGAAGGTCTTGTAAAAAACAAACCTTTGGCATTGATATCTTTTTTAACATCGATTGTATCAACGTACCCTGACGCATTTCCAAAAGCTACCATCATACCCCTAATCTTTAGTGTTTCGATTGAACCTTTGAAAGTTTTAATACCGACACCATCATAGACTACATCGATACCATTTTTGCCAACAATTTTCTCTACTTCAGATACAAAATCTTTTTCTGAGTAATTTATTACATGGTGGCAGCCATTTTTTTTTGCAATTTCTTCTTTACTTTTTGAACCCACAGTTCCAATCACCTCAGCACCTAATGAATTTGCCCATTGGCATAAAATTTGACCAAGACCTCCTGCTGCGGCATGATATAAAACTTTATCACCCTTTTTTAAAGGATATGCTCTATGTATCAAATACTCTGCAGTAATTCCTTTTAATGTTATGCATGAGGCTACTTCGTCAGAAACTCCATCTGGAACTATAACTAATTTTTCTTCTGGCATTATTTGCTTTTCTGAATAAGCACCGATAGGCATTGATGCATGAGTTACCCTATCACCAATTTTAAAAAATTTTATGTCTGACCCGACTTCTTCAATTATTCCACAAGACTCAAGACCTATACCACTTGGTAATGGAATTGGATAAAGACCAGTTCTATGATAAACGTCTATATAGTTTAAGCCGATAGATAAATTTTTAATCAAGACTTCTTTTGGTCCTGGTTTTCCTATTTCTGAATCTTTTAATGTTAAAACCTCAGGTCCGCCAAATTTCTCTATTTTGATTGATTTCATTAATTATTTTACAAAATTACCACTATGATAGTCTTGCACAGCTTGTAAAATCTCTGATTTAGTATTCATTACAAATGGTCCACCTCGTGCTATTTCTTCATTGATAGGTTTTCCTGAAATGACTAAGAATTTAGCATTAATTTTTGCAGATACTTTTAAATTTTCACCTCGTGATAACAATACCAGAGTACTGTCTTTAACTTTAGTATGTTTTTTTTCACCAATCTCTATTTCACCATTTATTAAATATATAAATGAATTGTGAGTAGAAGGAATTTTAAAATCAAATTTTTTATCTTTATTTAGTTCAACATCAAAATAAATAGGTTCAACATTATGGCCTTTTACAGGACCCTCTGCTTTTTCAAATTTACCAGCTATGACTTTAATTTGTTTATCTTGATCTTTATGAATTTTCATTTTGTCAGCATCAATATAAATATATTCAGGTTTACTCATTTTTAGTTTTGCTGGCATATTAATCCATAATTGAAAACCATGTAATTTACCTTCTTTCATTGCAGGCATTTCCGAGTGAATTATTCCGCTTCCAGTTTTCATCCATTGAACATCTCCTGCCGACATTTTTCCCTCACCACCTGTACTATCTTTATGTTCAAAGTCACCTGCAAGCATATATGTTACTGTTTCGATACCTCTATGAGGATGTGGAGGAAAACCAGCAATATAGTCCTCACTGTTCTCAGAGCCAAATTCATCTAACATTAAGAATGGATCGAAATAATTAGGCTCCACTCCAATGCTTCTTTTGAGTTTCACTCCTGCACCGTCCGATGAATTAATTGGTTTTATAATTTTCTGAATTTCAATTGAACTCATAATTATTTTATTTATTATTACCTTTTATAAAAAAGAATAATCCACTTACAAGTAGAAATATTTGCACACTAGAAAATAATTTTGTTGTTATAAACCAATCAGAATGAGCTACTACTAAAATACTAGACATTAATAAAACTATATTAAGTCCAGCTAATCTTGTTAATATATTTCCTAAAGGATTTTTTATAAAAGCGGCTATTACAATAATTATTCCTGATAATAATTCTGATAAGGCTACAGTAGATGCTAAGATTGGGTGTAAATCATAGTATTCTACAAGACCTTCAGGAGGGAGAGGAAATTTTCTAGATCCATAAATTATGAAAGCTATACCAAGAATAAATCTAAGCGAAAGCGAAGCTAATGCTTCAAAATTTTGTAGATAATTATCAATTTTTTTATCAAAATTGTTCATAAGTATATTTTATTATTATTATAAATATTTTTAATTACAATCATGAAATTTATATTATTAGATTATATTTAATAGTTCTTTCAGATTTTTAATTACATGCTTTGGTTTAAAATCAAGCTTGTCAAAAATATTTTTATTTCTGTTTACCCAAATAGCATTGTAACCGTAATTTCCTCCACCAGAAACATCCCAGGTATTTGCACTTAAGAAAGCGACTTCATTTTCTTTAATATTATATTTTTTAGTTGGCATTCCGTAAACTTTTGCATCTGGTTTGTAAATCCCAACCTCCTCAATAGAGAATAAATCATCAAATAAATTCTCTAGTTTGTTACTTTTTACCAATCTATTTAATAGATGCGGTGTTCCATTTGATAAGATAGCTAACTTGTAATTTTTTTCTTTCAAAATTTTTAAAGTTTCTGGCACTTCCTCAAAAGCAGATAGAGATTTGTAAAGATCTAATAATTCATCTTTCATTAAATGACTTATCTTAAAATTTTCCATCGATTTTTCTAAGCTATCCTCAGTGATTTCCCAAAAATCTTTATGTCTTCCCATCAAACTTCTAAGCCAAGTATATTCTAATTGAGTTGTCCTCCAGTAATTTGAAAATTTTTCCCATTTGTCTCCTATCTTATCTTTACATTTTTCAGCAGCAGAATTCACATCAAACAATGTTCCGTAGGCATCAAAAATTATTGCTTTAATATTTTTCATAAATTAACCTATCATATATGGGCAATATTAGATTATTTTTTTCAAATTCCATAACCATTGGTATGACCGATATGTTAGATAAATCTCAATCTCATTATTTAAACAAAGTTATGAGAGTAAAAGAAAATGAGTTTTTTTCTCTGTTCAATAATAAAGGTGAGTGGGAAGCAAAGATCTTAAAAATCTCTAAAGGGATAGTTGAATTTGAAATAATCAAGCAATTACGACAAAAAGAAAATACGAAAGATTTGTGGTTAGCATTCTCTCCCATTAAATCTAATTATCAAAATTTTATGATTCAAAAAGCAACTGAACTTGGGGTAACAAAATTTTTACCTATAATTTTTGAGAGAACAGTTGTTAGAAGTATAAATGTTGAGAGATTAAAAAAAATTGCAATAGAAGCCAGTGAGCAATCAAATCGTATTAATATTCCATCAATTGAGCAAACTCAAAACCTCGAAAGTTTTTTGAATTTGAATTTAGTAGATTTGATATTTACAGATTTAAATTCGACCAATAAAAAAATTGATAAATCCAAGTTAACGAATAAACCAACTTGTATAATTGTGGGTCCGGAGGGAGATTTTTCAGAGTTAGAAAGAGAAAAGATTCTTACTTTTAAGGGAGTTCAAACAATTAAGATTAATGAAAATATTTTAAGGTCTGAAACAGCTGTGATATCAGCAATTTCAATCGTAAATTATGCAATTAATTGATAAATTGTCGCGAAAACTAAAGTGTAATTTTTAAAAAAGAGCTTTATATAGCTATTTAATATGAAAAAAATTTTATTTATATTTACTAGCTTTTTAATAACAACCGTAGCTTTTGCAAATCAACCAACTGATTGGCAATTTGGGTTCCAAAAGGCTGCCTCAGAGTCTATGAGAGATATTGTATCTTTTCATAATAATTTATTATTACCAATTATCATTGCAATTAGTGTCTTTGTTTTATTCTTAATGCTTTATGCATGTGTAAGATTTAGAGCCTCAGCAAATCCCAATCCTTCAAAAAGAACACATAATGTTACCGTTGAGGTGTTGTGGACATTAATACCTTGTTTGATTTTAATTGTAATGGCAGTTCCATCTTTTAAGATTTTGTATAAACAAGACTCAATTCCAAAAGCAGATTTAACAATTAAAGCAATTGGATATCAATGGTACTGGGGTTACGAATACCCAGATGAAAATTTAATATTTGATTCTTACATGATAGAAGAAAAAGATTTGAAGCCAGATCAACCTAGATTACTTGCTGTTGATAATGAAGTTGTTGTTCCGGTTGGAAAAGTAATAAAAGTACTAATCACTGCTAATGATGTTCTTCACGCATGGGCCTTACCATCTTTTGGAGTTAAAAGAGATGCGGTACCTGGCAGAATTAATGAAACTTGGTTTAAGGCAGAAAAAGTCGGCACTTATTATGGACAATGCTCTGAACTTTGTGGTATTAAACACGCTTTCATGCCAATAGCGGTAAAAGTTGTTAGTGAAGAGGAATATCAAGAGTGGTTATCGGAGGCACGAGTAAAATTTGCAAAAGAAGAAATTAAAAACGATAAACTTAAATTAGCGAGTAAATAAATATGTACACACAAACATCTTCACATGACGATCATCATACACCTACTGGTTGGAAACGTTGGGCTTATTCTACAAACCATAAAGATATAGGAACAATGTATTTAATTTTTGCAATTGTTGCAGGAGTTATTGGAACCGCATTTTCAGTTTTAATGAGAATGGAACTGATGCATCCAGGAGACGGTATTTTGGGTGGAAACTATCACTTATATAATGTTTTAGTTACTGGTCACGGGTTAATCATGATTTTTTTTATGGTGATGCCTGCTATGATTGGTGGTTTTGGTAATTGGTTTGTTCCAATAATGATTGGTGCACCTGACATGGCATTTCCAAGAATGAATAACATTTCTTTCTGGTTGTTACCCGTTTCTTTAACATTATTAATTTTATCAATTTTTGTAGATGGCCCGCCGGGACAAACAGGTGTCGGTGGTGGATGGACTATTTATCCTCCATTATCATCAAAAGCAGGTCAACCAGGTCCAGCAATGGACTTAGCAATATTGAGTTTACATTTGGCAGGAGCCTCGTCAATTCTGGGCGCTGTTAATTTTATAACTACAATTTTAAACATGAGAACCCCAGGTATGACATTACATAAGATGCCTTTGTTTGCTTGGTCAATTTTAGTTACTGCATTTTTATTACTTTTATCTTTACCAGTTTTAGCTGGAGCAATTACAATGTTGTTGACAGATAGAAATTTTGGAACTGCTTTTTTTGAGGCTCAAACTGGAGGTGATCCAGTATTGTTCCAACACTTATTTTGGTTTTTTGGTCATCCAGAGGTTTATATTTTAATTCTCCCAGGTTTCGGAATGATTAGCCACATCGTCTCAACATTTTCAAGAAAACCTGTCTTTGGATATCTAGGTATGGCTTACGCAATGGTAGCTATTGGAATAGTTGGATTTGTTGTTTGGGCGCACCATATGTATACAGTTGGACTAAGTACCGATACTAAAGCTTATTTTTTAGCAGCAACAATGATTATTGCTGTTCCAACTGGAATAAAAATTTTTTCATGGATTGCCACAATGTGGGGTGGATCTATATCTTTTAAAACGCCAATGGTTTGGGCACTAGGATTTATATTTATGTTTACAGTTGGTGGCGTGACAGGAGTAGTGTTAGCCAATGCAGGAGTAGATACAGCAATGCATGATACATATTATGTGGTGGCTCATTTTCATTATGTACTTTCTTTAGGTGCTGTTTTCGCAATATTTGCAGGATTTTATTATTGGTTTTCAAAGATGAGTGGTTATGAATATTCAGAGTGGTTAGGACAATTACATTTTTGGTTAACTTTTGTTGGAGTAAACTTAATATTTTTTCCACAACATTTTCTAGGTTTGGCAGGTATGCCTAGAAGGTATGCAGATTATCCAGATGCATTTGCAGGATGGAATTATATATCATCCATAGGGTCTTATGTAGCAGTAGCTGGACTAGCTGTTTTTTTTATTAACCTTATTTATGCATTTGCTAAAAAGAAAGCAGCAGCAAAAAATCCTTGGGGAGAAGGAGCTACAACTTTAGAGTGGACTGTGCCATCACCACCAAACTTTCATACTTTTGATGAACTTCCAAAGTTTGAGGATGATCAAGATACACAAAAATCACACGGGTAGTAAGAGTACAAAAAATTGATGAACGATATTAGGCTAAAAAAAAGAAGTTTAAGCCAAGAGGATTTATTTAATTTCTCGGAGCTATTTAAACTAATGAAGCCTAGAGTAATGTCTCTCGTTATTTTTACTTGTGCCGTCGGTCTATTAACAGCACCAAGTCTTGTTTCAACTAAAGAGGCTGTAATTGGTATTTTGTTAGTTTCATTAGGTGCCGGTGCAGCGGGGGCATTAAATATGTGGTACGAGTCTGATCTCGATGCTCTAATGACAAGGACTTGTTTAAGGCCAATTCCGACTGGAAAGGTAAATAAGAATCAAGCTTTAATATTTGGCATTACCCTATCAATTGTTTCGGTAGTAGCCTTAGATTATTTTACAAATAGGATTTCAGCTGCAATATTACTTTTAACAATATTGTTCTATGTATTTGTTTATACAATCTGGCTTAAGAGAAGAACGCCCCAAAATATTGTTATTGGTGGGGCTGCAGGTGCATTTCCACCAGTTATAGGATGGACTATCTCTACAGGTTCGCTTTCGTTAGAACCCCTTACCTTTTTTCTTATAATTTTTTTTTGGACTCCTTCACACTTTTGGGCTTTGAGTCTGTATAAATCTGATGATTATAAAAAAGCTAAGTTACCGATGCTTCCATTAACTAATGGAGTTGAGTCAACTAAATTGAATATATTCATTTACTCTTTGTTAATGGTGCCTGTAATAATTTTCCCATTTTTAATAGATTTTGTTGGTTTAGCATTTTTAATACCATCATTGATGCTTACTTTTTACTATAATTATTTATGTTATCAGCTATTTAATTTCAAAAAAGATAGGTTTAATCCCAAAATAGCTAAAACTATATTTGGATATTCAATACTTTATTTATTTTTGATTTTCGTCCTATTTTTGATAGATAAAATTGTATGATAACACCCGATAAAAAAACAAAAAGAAAAAACATTATTACTGCATTAGCCATTATTGCTTTTATGATTTTTCTTTTCTTTTTTACTTTATATAACACAGGAGTATTTGACAGGGCTATATGATTGAGAAAAAAAAATTAACACCACTAGTTCTTGCTGGAATATTTGTTTTAATGTTGGGTCTTTCATATGCTTCAGTACCCTTGTATGAAATTTTCTGTAAAGTGACAGGTTTTGGGGGAACTACTCAGGTTGCAAATAAAGCTCCAAAGATTGTTTTAGATAAAGTTGTTAGTGTGAGATTTGACACAAATGTGAACAATTTGCCTTGGGATTTTAAGGCTAAGTCTAATGTGATGGATGTAAAAGTTGGTCAAGTTAATAAAATTGAGTTTGAAGTAACAAATTATAGTAATGAGCCAACGGCTGGTGTAGCGAGTTTTAATGTTTCACCATCAAGTTTTGGAAAGTACTATAGCAAATTAGGCTGTTTTTGTTTTGAAAAGCAAGAGTTGAAAGCTGGAGAAAAAGCTACGTATGTGATGACTTTTTATTTAGATCCTGAGATGGTTAATGATGTAACTGTTAAAAATCTTGAGGATGTAACAATGTCGTATACTTTTTTCTCGACAGATTACTATAAACAATCATAATTAATATATGTCAGGTGAAAAAAAACACGATTATCATTTAGTTGACCCAAGCCCTTGGCCAATTTACGTTTCATTTTCCTGTTTGGTTTTAGCTCTGGGTACCGTTTATTATATGCACTCCGATGTTTCGTGGGGAATGTATTTGGGTTTTGCTCTTTTAATTTACGGTGCATACATGTGGTTTAGAGATGTTGTTATAGAGGCAGAGCATCAAGGTCATCATACACCCGTTGTACAAATTCATCATCGTTATGGCATGACATTGTTTATAGCCTCTGAGGTTATGTTTTTTGTTGCTTGGTTTTGGGCATACTTTGACATCAGTCTTTTTCCTAATGAATTTGTAGGAAATGTATGGCCTCCCAAAGATATTAAAACTTTTGATCCTTGGGATATTCCATTAATAAATACCTTAGTGTTACTCTTGTCAGGAACGACTGTAACTTGGTCTCACCACGCACTTTTGGAAGATGATAGAAAAGGTTTTATACAAGGATTAGTTGCAACTGTTATTCTTGGAGTATGTTTTACTGCTCTACAAGCTTACGAATATCATCACGCAACATTTAGCTTTTCAGATCATATATATGGATCGGTATTTTATATGGCCACAGGGTTTCATGGTTTTCATGTTATTGTAGGAACAATTTTCTTAGCAGTATGTCTTTGGAGAGGAAAGTTAGGTCACTTTAACAAAGATCATCACTTTGGTTTCGAAGCTGCTGCATGGTATTGGCATTTTGTTGACGTTGTATGGTTATTTTTGTTTGCAGCAATATACATCTGGGGAAGTTAGATCTGTATCATTGAAATATAAGTTTTTATTCTCTGTTTTTATAATTTTTTTTATTTTAGTTTTTATTGCCTTAGGTGTTTGGCAAATGATCCGTTTAAATTGGAAAAATAATTTTATTTTGGAAATTGAAAATTCACTCAAAAAACCTCCAGTTGAACTATCCCAATCGAATAAAGAAAATTTTTTAAAAATTAAAACGTCTGGATTAATAAATTTTGAAAAACAAATTTATTTATATAACCTGAATGAGTCAGGTACCCCAGGTTTTGAGGTAATAAATCCAATTTTTATTGGACAGGAAAATTATTTAATTAACCGGGGTTGGATACCATTTGAAAAAAAAGATACTCCAGAAATAAACGTATTTGATCAAAATAACATAATAGGTACATTGAGAATTCAGGGCAGAAAAAATATTTTTAAACCTGATAATGATCTAAATAAAAATTATTGGTTTAGTTTAGATAGGGAAGATATATTTACATTTACAGGTAAGAATTTTTCTAAATATATAATTTATCTTGATGGAAATTATCAATTTCCTAGACCAAAAAAAATTACCGCTAATATTTCTAATAATCACAAAAAGTACGCAATGACATGGTTTTCATTAGCGATTTCAATTCTTTTGCTATATCTATATTTTAGAAAAAAGAATTATTAATGAATTACATAAGTACAAGAAACAATCATAAAAACTTTACTTTTAAAGACGTTTTCCTAAAAGGTTTGGCTGACGATGGGGGACTATTTGTTCCCAAGTCAATTAAACCCTTTAAAAAGGAAGAATTAAATAATCTAAAAAACCTTAGTTACAATGATTTAGCAGCTGAAATAATTTATCCATTTATAGGAGATTTCATGTCTAAAGATGATCTAATCTCTTTGATCTCAAAATCATATTCAAATTTCAGATCCAACGACGTTGTTAAAATATCAAATCTAGGAGATTTAAAAGTATTAGAATTGTTTCATGGACCTACACTTGCTTTTAAAGATATTGCAATGCAACTAATAGGTAATTTTTATCAATATCATTTAGGCCGTGATCAAAAAAAAATTAATATAATAGTAGCAACTTCAGGTGATACAGGTGCTGCTGCCATAGACGCTTTAAAGGGAAAAAATAATTTAAATGTTTTTGTGCTACACCCTAACAATAAAATTTCGCCAGTGCAAAGAAAACTAATGACAATACATGAGGAGAGTAATGTATTTAACATTGCGGTGGAGGGTAATTTTGACGATTGCCAAAATTTAGTAAAAGCAATGTTTAATGACGAAAAATTTTCTAAAGCAATCAATATGTCGGGTGTAAATTCAATTAATTGGGCAAGAATTATTGCTCAATCAGTGTATTATTTTTACGCTTACTTTAAAGTTGGAAATGGTCAACCTTTGTCCTTTTCTGTCCCAACAGGAAACTTCGGTGATATTTACGCTGGCTATTTAGCAAAAAAATTAGGTCTTCCAATTGATAAACTAATCGTAGCTACAAATAAAAATGACATACTGCATAGAGCTATATCTAGTGGTGATTATAGTCAAAAGAAAGTTGAGGAAACAAATACACCAAGCATGGATATACAGATAGCAAGTAATTTCGAAAGACTTTTATACGACGTAAAAGATTGTAACTCGGATGTTACAAAAGATGTAATGGCTGAAATAAAAAATAACACTTATAAAATTGATAAAAATGACTTAGATAAAATCAAAAAGAATTTTATATCTGAAATGCTTGATGAAAACGAAACTGTTGAAATGATAAAAACTATCAATAATGAACATCAGATGGTAGTTGATCCGCATACTGCAGTGGGTATTGGTGCTGTGCGAAAATTGAGATTGGAAAAAAATTGTGTTGTATTATCAACTGCACACCCATGTAAATTTCCAAAAGCAATAGAAGATGCAATTTCAAAAACTGAAAATTTACCAGATAGTCTGAAATACGTCAATGACAGAAAAGAAAAATTTGAACTTCTATCAAATGATATTGAAAAAGTTAAAAAATATGTGATGAATTCAATATGAAACTTAAAATAAAAGACCAACTACCAGACACAGAAGTTTTTCAACTTGTTGATGGAGAACCACAAAAAAACAAATTAAGAGAAATTATTGGTAATGGTAAAATTATTTTGTTTGGTTTACCTGGGGCATTTACATCAACTTGCTCTAAACTTCATCTTCCAGGCTTTGTGGCAAATGCGGATAAAATCAAAGCAAAAGGAATAGAACAAATATTTTGTCTATCTGTCAACGATCCTTATGTAATGAATGGTTGGGGAGAGATAAATAATACTACAGGTAAAATAAAAATGTTATCTGATCCTTATTTGTTATTCACAAAAGCAATTGGTGCAGAAGTTGATCGTAATGCAAAAGGAATGGGAATTAGATCAAATCGTTATTTAATAGTAATTGAAAATTTCACAGTTGTTAATATTCACGAAGAAAAAGAGACTAAAGAGTGTGGTTTAACTTCCGCGGAAAATTTATTAAATAATTTACTATAAGTTATGCGCTTGGAAAGCGCATGCTTTAATTATTTGCTGCCGATCTTGCAAGTAAATCTACTTCATTATTTAACTCATCAGTAGAATGTGCTTTTACCCAATTCCAACTTATTTCAAATTCATTATTTAAAAGATCTAACTCTAACCAAAGTTCTTTATTTTTTACATCTTGTTTGCTTGCTGTTTTCCATCCATTTTTTTTCCAATTGTGAACCCATTCTGTTATTCCAGATTTCACGTACTTGGAATCTGTAAAAATTTGAACTTTACTACCTTTTGTAATTTTTTTAAGAGCTTGTATAGGTGCTAACAATTCCATCTGATTATTCGTAGTATCTTTTTTATTTCCTTTTATTTCAATTTTTTTTCCATCATCTAATATTATTGCCGCCCAACCACCCCTACCTGGGTTTTCTATACAAGAACCGTCTGTGTATATCTTAATCATTAACTTAAGTAATCTTTATAGGTTTTTAAATTATTATGTATTACTAATTTTTGATAATATTCTCTAGGATCTTTGATCTTAATTAATGCTGTTTTAGGAGTATTTGTATAGTCAT
>CACBOA010000004.1 GCA_902540785.1 uncultured Pelagibacteraceae bacterium | reverse complement strand
ACAAATTGTAATTTAATATAATGGCTAAAGTAAAATCAGATATAGAAATAGCAAGAAAAGCTAAAATGAAACCAATAGGTAAAATTTTAGCAAAGATTAAAGTTCCAGATGAGAGTAGTGCTTTCAGTCCAATGGGTAGACATATAGCAAAAATTAATTTTGAGTTTTTAGATAAACTTAAGAAAAAAAAAGATGGTAAATTAATTTTAGTCACTGCAATAACGCCTACACCAGCTGGTGAAGGAAAAACAACGACTTCGGTTGGTCTAAGTGATGGTTTAAATAAAATTGGTAAAAAATCTATCGTTTGTCTTAGAGAACCTAGTCTTGGTCCATCTTTTGGTATGAAGGGCGGTGCTGCAGGAGGTGGTTATGCTCAAGTAGTTCCTATGGAACAAATAAATTTACATTTTACAGGTGACTTTCATGCAATTACTTCAGCGCATAATTTACTTTCAGCAATGATAGATAACCATATTTATTGGGGGAACAAACTAAATATTGATGAAAATAAAATAGTTTGGAAGCGCGTGATGGATATGAATGATCGTGCTCTTAGATTTGTTGATATCAATACGAGTGGGGTTGCTAAAGACTTCAAAAGAGTTGATGGTTTCGATATAACAGTTGCATCAGAGGTAATGGCAATTTTTTGTCTATCTAATGATTTAAAAGATTTAGAAAAAAGAATTGGTAACATTACTTTTGCATATGACAAAAATGGAAAACCACTTTATGCTAGAGATATAAATGCTCACGGTCCCATGACTGTTTTACTTAAGGAAGCAATTAGACCAAATGTAACTCAAACGTTAGAAAATAATCCAGCAATTATTCATGGAGGCCCATTTGCAAATATTGCTCACGGATGTAATTCAGTGATTGCAACCAAAACTGCTTTAAAATTATCCGATTATGTGGTCACCGAGGCAGGATTTGGCGCAGATCTTGGTGCGGAAAAATTTTTAAACATAAAATGTAGAAAAGCAGGCCTAACTCCTAGCTGTGTAGTTATAGTTGCAACGATAAGAGCATTAAAAATGCATGGAGGTGTTGAAAAGGAAAACTTAAAAAAAGAGGATATTACTGCGTTAGAGAAAGGACTAATTAATTTAGAAAGGCATATATCAAACATAAAAAAGTTTGATTTAGAGCCAATAGTAGCTATAAATCATTTCGCACTTGATACCAAAGACGAAGTGAATACTGTTTTAAATTTTTGTAAAAAAAATAAAGTAGAGGTCAGTGAATGTAAACATTGGGCTAAAGGTGGAAATGGTACGAAAGACCTTGCAAAAAAAGTTGTTAAAGTTTGCAAAAACAAGAAAAATAAATTTAAATTTTTATATAACAATAATCTTAAACTTTGGGATAAAATTGAGTTGATTGCCAAACAAATCTATAAAGCTGATAGAATAACAGCTGATGAAAAAGTTAAAGAACAATTAAAAGTTTTTGAAAATAATGGTCATGGAAATTTACCAGTTTGTATTGCAAAAACTCAGTTTAGTTTTTCAACAGATCCAAAACTTAAGGGTGCTCCATCAAATCACGAAATACCAATAAGAGAAGTGAGATTATCATCAGGAGCAGAATTTGTGGTGGTTGTTTGTGGTTCCATAATGACAATGCCAGGATTACCAAGAGTGCCAGCAGCTGATAATATAAAGTTAAATCAAAAAGGCCAAATTGAGGGATTATTTTAATTTAACTCTTTAAGCCAATTTTTAAGCTCTAACATTTTTTTTTCTTTAACAGTAACCTGAATTTCTTTCTCGATAAAAGAGATATGCTTTTCGAGATCATTCTCATTTTCGAATACTTTTCTATCTTCGATTAATCTTTTTCTTCTAAAATTAATTAGACTTATCATTTTTTCATAAGTTATTTCAGGATGGTATTGCAGACCCCATACTCTAGTTTTATTTACCTCAAAATATAAACCTTGGACTTTATTAACTTTATTAGACGCTAGACAAATACCGTTTTCAGGAATTTTTACTACTTCATCATAATTAAAAGCTGCAGAATTAAATTTTTTTTCTTTATCTTTGTAAAGTGGATGCTTTAGGCCCTCTTCATTTAACTCAATTTCTTTTGCGATCCCAACATGAGATACATTTGCTTTTTTAACTTGGCCACCAGCAGCAGTCACAGCTACTTGCATGCCCCAGCAAATCCCTAGAATATTTTTAACCTTTTTTTGACAATTTTTCATAAATTCAATTTGTCTTTTTATTTCTGGAGTATCGTTATAAATATTCAAACTGCTTCCTCCCCAGATTAAACCATCGTAAATGTGCAACTTATCGTTGAAACTATCAACATTTTTATCTGACGATGGATTAACTATATCTAGCATTATCTCTTTCGATAAATAATCTAAACTTTCTTTTAAACTTTGGGTGTGAGTTTGGATTCCAGCCTTAGTAAAAGTATTATTTTCTTCCTCTAAATTTCCCTCAACTATCAAAATTTTTTTCATAATCGTAATCTAGCTTATCTTCAAACTTTATAATTAGTTGATATGCAATCATAATCATCAAAGTTAAGACGAAAAATTTTCTTCAATCAAAAGTTGTATAATTTTGCATTACTAGAAGAATTATATTTTTTAAATTTATAATGATTATCAATTGCAGAAACCCTAGCTATGTGGTTAGATTATAGCTTATTAGAATGTTTAACATAACTAAACATAAGGGAGGAATAATGTTAGCAAAAATAATTAAAAGGCTAACTTCTACTCTAACAGTAGTTATCGCTTTATTTTCTTCACTTACTTTACCTCAAAGTGTATCTGCTGCTGAGACACAATATTTTCCAGTAGCAAGTAGTCGTGTTGGACCTTACTCAGCAATGGGTACTGGTTACTACGGGGCTCAAATTGATTACATGAACTATGTAAACATGACGGGTGGAGTAAACGGAGTAATGCTTACATGGCAAGAGTGTGAGACGGAATATAACGCTGTTAAAACGGTAGAATGTTACCAAAGACTTTTAGAAAAAGATGGTCAAAGAATAGTAGTGTTTGATACTTTAGGAACACCAGGAGCATACGCTGTGATTAACCGTATGGCTAAAGATAATGTTGTTTTAGCTCAATATGGTTATGGAAGAACTGACGGTGCTGATGGAAGAGTATGGCCTTGGGTATTTAATGCTGCAAGTCACTACTGGTCACAAATAGCGGTTAAACTGAAGTTTATGGCTCAAGTAGAGGGCGGTATAGATAAAATGAAAGGTAAAAAAATCGTTCACTTACACATCGACTCTGCTTACGGAAGAGAACCACTTCCAGCAATGAGAAAAATAACTTCTGATTGGGGAATGAAATTAATTGAAATCTCAATTCCACCTCCAGGATTAGAGCAACAATCTCAATGGCTGCAAATCAGAAAAGAAAAACCTGATTGGGTTACTTTCTGGGGAGCAGGTTCTGGAATGAATTCAACAGCAATGACTAACGCTGCTAGAATTAATTTCCCAAGAGATAGAATGATGTATGTAACATTCGGTGCTGCCGAAGAGGATATGTATCCAGCAGGTGATGCAGCTAAGGGAACTTATGCTGTTGCAAATGCTTTACCAGGTGAATATCCATTAGTTAAAGACATTAAAGATAAAGTATATGGTGCCGGAAAAGGTAACTTAGCTGATCCAAATAGGATTGGTTCCGTTTACTGGAATAGAGGACTAGGTGCTGCCGTTATGTGGATTGAGGCGTTAAGAATTGCTCAAAAAATGCATAACAAAGTTGGTAAAGCAGTAACTGGTGCTGAGTTTAGAGATGGTTATGAAAATTTAAACATGACTGAAGCTAGACTTACTGAACTTGGAGTTGGAGGAATGTTAGCTCCATTTGCTATTTCATGCGCAAACCATGAAGGTGCCGGTAAATTTGCTGTAATGCAGTGGGATGGAACTAAATTCAATCAGGTAACTGGTTGGGAAGCTCCAGGTGATCCTGCATTTATTAGAGGTCTTGTAGAGGCATCTGCAGCGAAATTTGCTAAAGAAAACAACATTACACCGAAAAAATGTGGATAATTAATTTAGAAATAAATTAATATCTACTAAAGGGGGAGTTTAGATAATCAAGTTATTCTAACTCCCCTTTAAATAAAATTTAATATAAATATAATTGAAAAAAATTAATGAGCACTTCAACCAACATACTTGATATTAAAAATATCGAAGTAACATATGATAATGTTATTTTAGCTCTACATGATGTTTCATTAAAAGTGCCAAAGGGAAAAGTAGTAGCACTACTTGGAGCAAATGGAGCGGGTAAGAGTACAACATTAAAAGCGGTTTCAACTATGCTAGCCTCAGAAAGAGGTAAAGTAACAAAAGGCACTATAGAATATGATGGTACCTTAATTGAAAAACAAAATCCCTCACAAATGGTTGGGCTTGGCATGGTTCAAGTATTAGAGGGCAGAAGATGTTTTGGCCACCTCACTGTTGAAGAAAATATTATTGCTGGGGCATACTCAAGAAAATTATCAAAAGGTGATATCAATCAAGAATTAGAAAAAATATATACTTATTTCATAAGATTAAAGGAAAGAAGAAAAAGCCAAGCTGCATTTACATCAGGTGGAGAGCAACAAATGATAGCGGTCGCAAGAGCGATGATGGCTAAACCTAAAATGCTATTATTGGATGAGCCAACAATGGGCCTTGCACCTCAATTAGTTGCTGAGATTTTTAATATTGTGAAAGAATTAAATACCAAAGAAGGAGTTAGTATTTTACTTGCTGAACAGAATACTAACGTTGCACTAAAAAATTCCGATTATGGTTATATTATTGAAACAGGAAGAGTGATGTTAGATGGGACAGCTAAGAGTTTATTGAGTAATGACCAAGTAAAAGAATTATATTTAGGTATTTCAAAGAAAGGCAGAAAAAATTTCAGAGACGTACTTAAGGAAGAAAGTTTAACAAAGAAAAAAATTAACTAAAGATGGCACAAGAAAGAAAATTTAAAATAGGTAAACCAATATTAGAAGTAAAAAATATTTCTCTTTCTTTTGGTGGTGTTAAAGCAATAACTGACACCTCGTTTGATGTTCTTGAGCATGAAGTTAGAGCTATAATCGGACCTAATGGAGCAGGTAAAAGCTCAATGCTGAATTGTATAAACGGGATTTATAAGCCTCAACAAGGAACTGTCTCGTTTAAGGGACAACAAATAACAAATATAACACCAAATATCATGGCTCAAATGGGTTTATCTAGAACTTTTCAAAACTTAGCTCTATTTAAAAGAATGTCAGTCCTAGATAATATTTTAGTAGGCCGAAAGCTTCACACAAAAACAAATTTTCTTGAAGTCGCATTTCAACTACCTAAGGTAAAAAAAGAAGAGAAAGAAAACAGAGATAGATCTGAAGAAATAATTAGCTTTTTAGAAATTGAGGATATTAAAGACACACCAGTTGGAAAACTTCCATATGGATTACAAAAGAAAGTGGAATTAGGTCGTGCTCTTGCAACAGACTCATCTGTAATTTTATTAGATGAGCCTATGGCTGGAATGAATGTTGAAGAAAAAAGGGACATGTGTAGGTTCATTTTAAAAGTAAATGATGAACTCGGCACAACTATGGTTCTTATTGAGCATGATATGGGAGTAGTTATGGATATATCAGACAGAGTTGTAGTGCTTGATTATGGTAAAGTTATTGGCGATGGTACGCCTGATGAAGTAAGATCAAATCAAAAAGTAATAGATGCTTATTTAGGAGTAGAACACTAGGATAAAAATATGGTTGAAGAATTATTATTTTTTATGGAAGTTTTAGTTGGCGGTTTGCTTGCTGGAACTATGTACTCATTGGTAGCTTTAGGATTTGTTCTAATTTTTAAAGCTTCAGCAACCTTTAACTTTTCACAAGGAGCTATGGTTTTTTTCTCAGTGCTTGCTTTTTGTGGTTTCATGCAAGATTTTAACATACCTTTTGTACTTGCCTTTATTTTAGCTGCTCTTCTAATGGTAGTTGTTGGTTTGTGTACCGAAAGATTTGTTTTAAGACCTCTCATGAATGCCAGTGAGGACACGGTGCTAATGGCCACAATTGGTCTAGGATATGTTTTAGAAGGCTTGGCTCAAGCAGCATGGGGAGTAGAAGTAAGAAGATTAGATTTAGGTATAGGAGATTTTCCAGTGCCGTGGATTGCTGATAACTTAAAATTATTTATTAGTGCTCTTGATATTACTGCAGGACTTGTTGCAGCTATAATGATTATCGGTTTATTCCTTCTATTTAAATATACAAAAATTGGTCTGGGTCTGAGAGCTGTTGCAGATGATGCAGGTGCCGCTAGTTCAATAGGAATTCCTTTAAAACACATTATGTTACTAGTTTGGTCTGCTGCTGGAGTTGTGGCATTAGTTGCAGGATGTATGTGGGGTGCAAGAGCTGGTGTTCAATTTGCTCTTGTTGATTTAGCGTTAAAAGCTTTGCCAGTTTTAATTATAGGTGGCTTTTCATCTATTCCAGGCGCAATTATTGGTGGCTTAATCATTGGTGCAGTAGAGAAAGTTTTAGAAGTATACATTGGACCGTTTTTTGGTGGCGCAATTGAAGGTTGGGCTCCTTACGTCTTAGCAATATTCTTTTTATTATATAGACCGGAAGGTTTATTTGGAGAAAAAATTATTAGGAGAGTTTAATTTATGATGAAACCAGTATTTATGACTTATACAAAAAAAGACCTGATTAACTTAGCTGTTTGTATGGTTCTGAGTGTATTAGTAATACCTACATTTATTACAACAGAATATTGGTACACTTCTATATTGATACCTTGGCTTTGCTTAGCTTTAGCTACAATTGGACAGCAAATTGTTATGGGTTACACAGGACAATTAGCTTTAGGTGCTGCTGGCTTCATGGCGGCAGGTGCTTTTGCAATGTTTAACCTTATTTTAAGAGTGCCTGATTTAGGTTTCGTAGGCTCACTAATAGTGTCAGGTTTAATTGCTGCAGCTTTTGGAATTTTGTTTGGTCTGCCAAGTTTAAAAGTAAGAGGAATTTATCTGATGGTTGCTACATTAGCCTCACAGTTCTTTATTATATGGATGATAGATAAATTTGGTTGGTTTAAAAACTACGACTCATCAGGAATTATAACTGCACAAGACATAGTTATCTTAGGAAAACCATTTACAACACCATTAGCAATGTATTTTGTATGTCTGGCTGTTACAACAGTTTTAACTTTACTAGCGATGAATATGGCTAGAGGTAGTACAGGTAGGAATTGGATGGCAGTTAGAGACATGGATATCGCTGCGGAGTCGATGGGAGTGTCATTATTACGAACAAAAGTACAAGCCTTTGCAATCAGTGCATTTTATTGTGGAGTTGCAGGTGCACTCTTTGCATTTTGTTATTTAAAATCTTTAGAACCAGTTGCATTTGATATTAAATTATCTTTTAAAATATTATTTATGTGCATTTTGGGTGGACTTGGTACAATAAATGGTGCTTTTATAGGAGCAGCATTTATTTTACTTTTCCCAGTTCTTCTTAATGCTATTGGTAATAATGTTTTTCATGGTGCCATTGATGCTACAATTATATCCTCAATTGAACAGGTAATATTTGGTGGATTGATGATTATTTTCATGATCTATGAACCTTTAGGAATGGCAAAATTATGGGAAAATATAAAACAGAAATGGAAGACAAAAATCCCATCATCTACAAATTTAAAGTCTTTTGGTAAAAAAACTTAGGAAGTGGATAAAAAAAAATTAATTCTCGCGTTGATAGTAGGAATTATCATCGGACTGCTTGTAGAAAATAACTTTCTAATCGGCTAAATTTTTCTATTATATAGTATCGTCTTTAGCAAATGAGCCATCAGCGGTATGTTTTTTTTATTAATTTTTTTTAAGATATAAGGAGCAATTTCTCTAGCTAATTGCTCACCTTCCACTGTATCTTTTGGCATAAACTTTTTTTTAGCTGTTGTGAATGTAAAACCTTTGCCCAAAAAATCTCCCATTTTGCTGTTTCGTCCTCCCACAGCACTTACATATAAGTCACCAATACCAGCAAGTCCAAGTATCGTCGTCTCATCTCCTTTGAAATGTTTTATTAAAAATTTCATCTCATTTACACTTTTTTGAAATAAATCTGATGAAGCATTTAAATTTTGACCTGAACCTATAACCATTGCATATATATTCTTAATTGCTGAGCAAATTTCTACTCCAATAACATCTTTAGAAAATTCAGTTAGATAGTATTTAGTAGATATTTGTTTTCCAATCCATTTAGCTATTTTTATATTCTTATTTGCTATTACTACACTTGTCTTATTTTTTCTTGCTAATTCTTTAGCCAAACAAGGTCCTTTTAAAACTGACACATTTGCAACATTATAATTATTTTTGAGTAACCCTGAAATAGTTAAGAGTTTTTTTCTTTTTTTATCATATTTTAGTCCTTTAGTAAGAACTAATAATGGTGTTTTTATTTTTAAGTCTTTCAATTCCTTTCCGATAAAATTAATTCCGGCAAGACTCAATGCTATTACAATCAAATCAAACTTTTCTCTGAATATATCTTTTGAATAATTCTTAAATTTTAACTTTTTTGGCAAATTAGTTTTTAAAGAGGAATGAAATTTTTTTTTTGAGGATAAATTCTTAATGAAAACTTTATTATATGGTTCTGTTATTGTAACTTTATTATTATTTTCTAAACATGGGATTGAAAAAGCAGAACCCATTGCACCACCACCGATGATTAATATTTTTTTCATTTAGTTTTTCTTTGTATAAATATTAATATAGGTTTATTTATAGTTTGAATATAAAAAAAATTTATAATGCAAAATCTTAAATGGAAATACTCCAAATTCTTAATAAATAAAAACTTTCAATTTAGTAGAAATTATGTTTTAAAATATTTACCATCAAATTTATTGGTTAATTCTCATAAAAATATATCTAAATGGAAAGGATATAATCCAACTCCTCTATTGAAATTAAACAAATTAAATAAAAAACTTCAGCTTAAAAATATATTTTATAAAGACGAATCTAAACGATTTCACTTAAAATCCTTTAAAGCACTTGGTGGTGCTTATGCAGTAGAAAAAATTTCAAAAAAAGCACACAAAATAATCGTTTCATCAGCAACAGCTGGTAATCATGGGAGATCTGTGGCATGGGGAGCAAAAAGACTAAAATTGAAATGTAAAATCTTTGTTAGTCAATACGTAAGTGAAACAAGAGTAAAAGAAATTAAAAAATTTGGTGCTGAAGTAATAAGAGTAAGGGGAAATTATGAAGCATCCTTAAAAGAATGCCAATTACTCTCAAAAAAAAATAACTGGAAAATTATTCAAGATGTATCTACAAAAAATTACAAGTATATTCCTCAATTAACAATGGCAGGTTACTCTATTTTAATTAAAGAAATTTCTAAACAAACTAATCAGTATATTACTCATATATTTCTTCAAGCTGGTGTTGGTGGTTTAGCTGCAGGGTTAGTTGCTGGAGTGGCAAAATATTTTAAAAAAATTCCAAAAATCATTATTGTCGAACCAGATAGAGCCGATTGCGTTCTTCAAAGTGTCAAAAATAACAAGTTAAAGAAAATAAAGATAAGAAAAGAGAGCATTATGGGTGGTATGTCTTGTAATGAAATGTCTCTTGTGCCCTGGCAAATATTAAAAAAAGCTAGTAATTGTTGTGTCTCAATTTCAGATAAAAATGTTGCAAAAACAGTAGCTGGTCTAAAAGATAAAAAGTTCAGCAAAACTTCAATTGTAGGTGGTGAATGCGCTACTCCAGGGATTATTGCTTTAATTGGAATTTGCAACAACCAAAAAGCTAGAAGATTGATAAACCTTAATGAAAATTCAAATGTTTTAGTTATTGGATGCGAAGGTAATGCAGATGTTAAACTTTACAAACAACTGCTATCTAAGGGAAGAAAATAATTTTTATGACAAAAAACGCGATCACTTGGATAAGAGAGGATTTTAGAATTGAAAATAACCCTGCCCTTTCTTACGCAACCCAAAATCATGATAGCGTACTTGCCCTATACATTTACAACAAAAACGACTTTGATACCAAAAGAGAGGCACAAAAATGGTGGCTTTCAAAATCATTGGAAATCTTTAAGTCTGAATTATCTAAATTTAAGATCAATCTTCAAATATTAGCAGGTGATGAGCTGGATATATTTTCAAAGATTAAAAAAAAAGACAATATTTCGATATATTGGAATAAAATTTACGAACCAGACGTAATTGCAAAAGGAAAAAAAATTAGAGATATTTTTGTTAAAAATCAGATTAATTACAAATATTTTAAAGGAAATATTTTAAATGAGTTTCAAGAAGTAACTAAAAATGATGGAACACCTTTTAAAGTATTCACTCCATTTTGGAGAAATGCTGAACAAAAATTTTTAGGATCACCGCCGAGTAAAAATTATAGTATCAAAAAAAAAACAAAGTCATTATCATTCTTTAAAGGTTGTATAGAGCCAAAAGATATTCTTCCAAGAAAAAATTGGTATAAAAAGTTTGAAAAATATTGGAAGGTTTCTGAGGAAGAGTCTAAAAAAATTCTAAAAAATCTAATTGATGGCAAAATTAAAGATTACGGAACTGCAAGAGATTATCCTTCTGTCGAGGGTACATCGAAATTGTCTCCTTATATCAAACATGGGCAAATTCACGTAAATACTATTTGGAAAAAGTGCAGTGAGATTAAATCGAAAGGAATTGGTTACAGAAAATATATTAATGAGCTAGGTTGGCGTGAATTTTCACATAGTTTAATCAATTATTTTCCAGAATTTTTGAAAGGAAATTATAGAAAAGAATTTGATAAGTTTCCTTGGGTCAAAAATGAAAAATTTTTAAAAGCGTGGCAATCAGGTATGACGGGTTATCCGATTGTTGATGCTGGGATGAGAGAACTTTATGAAACTGGTTGGATGCATAACCGTATAAGAATGGTTGTGGGTTCGTTTCTGGTAAAACATCTAAGAATAAATTGGACTGAAGGTGAAAAACATTTTAGAAATTGTTTATTAGATTTTAATAAAGCTAATAATGTAGCTCAATGGCAATGGGTTGCTGGTTGTGGCGCTGATGCAGCACCCTATTTCAGAATATTTAATCCTATTCTACAGGGAGAGAAATTTGATAAAGAGGGCACATATGTTAAAAAATGGGTTCCCGAACTAACTAATGTTCCAAAAAAATTTATACATAAGCCCTGGGAGATGGAAATAAAATATCAAGAAGCGATTAAAACAGTTATAGGAAAAAATTATCCAAAACCAATAGTTGTCCATGAAGAGGCACGTAAAGCTGCTCTAGAGGCTTTCCAAACCTTAAAAAAAAATTAAATCTCACCTAAAAAATGATGAATGATAGATCTTGTTTGAGGATTTATTCTATGTTCAAACAAATAGATTCCTTGCCAAGTTCCAAGTAACAACTTCCTGTTTTTGATACTTAAAGATATTTGGTTATTTGTTATTGATGATTTTATGTGTGCAGGCATATCATCTTTACCCTCTGTAGTATGAATATACAATTTATTATCCATTGGAACTAAATTATTGAAATAATTGATCAAATCTTTTTGAACATCTGGATCTGCATTTTCTTGTACAATTAATGATGCACTAGTATGCTGAATACTTAAATTTATCATACCATTTTTAAAGTCATTTTTTTTAATCCATTCAATGGTTTGATCAGTAAAATCATATAATTTCTGACCATTAGTATATATTTTTAAATCATAAAATTTTTGTCTCATAAATTATATTTCATGGAGGTTAATTGATATAATCTACTAATTGTACGTTTAAATGGCTCCTTTAATGATCTCGAAGAGGTAAACTTACTTGCATCTTGATTTGCAGTTACTGCTATAGGTAAATTTTTATCATATATAATATCTATTAAAGTTATAAACCTTTGCTGTTGATTAGAATTGATATCGTTAAATTGTGGTATTCCATCAATAAAAATAAATTTTGAATTTTTAACTATCTCTAGATAATCCTCCGCTCCTAAATTTCGATCACAAAGCTCATCGAAATTAAATCTGCAAATATTTTCGTAAAAATTTTTTATTATAAAATCTCTACCCTTTATTTTCAAAACCTTACGAGAATTTTTTTTTTCTTTCGTAATAATTCTAAAAAATTTGTTTATCTTAAAATTAGTTTCTTGATTTAAGGGAAAAAAATATCTTTGTTTTTGATTTTCTTTTGATTTTCGATAATCATCTTCAATAGTTAGTTCGTGATTGATAGAGTTTTTTTTCATTATGTCTATAAATGGTAGAAACTGATCTCTCTGTAAGCCATCTTTATATAATTCAGAAATTTCAATATTTGAAGTTAGTATTATCTTAATATTTTCCTTAAAGATTTCCTCAAAGAGCTTTCCTAAAATCATAGCATCTACAATATTAGTAACTTGAAATTCATCAAAATAAATAAGTGATGCTTTTGACTTTAAATTTTTAACGAAAGTAGTTACTACGTTCTCTTGATTTTTATATTTTTTACTGTGTACATAATCGTGAAACTCCAACATAAACTCATTAAAGTGAAGTCTTTTTTTTTCTTGATTAATTAAATCAAAGAAAAAATTTAAGATCATTGTTTTACCAACACCAACTCCACCATGTAGATAGAAAGCTTTTTTTGAATTTTTAACAAATAAAGTTTTGAGTAAAGAGGATGTAAAATTTTGATTAAAATAATTTTGTAATTTTTTGATTACTTTAATCTGGTTTTGATTAACTTCTAAACTTTCAGACTCACAATGCAGTTTGAATTTTTCTTCAAGATCCTTTGGCATTAATCTTTTTTGGTCTTGAAATCAATGCCATATTCAGATCTTGGCCCCCTTCTAAGTCCAAAAGGACCAGATATAAATATTGTTAGAGGTTTTGTACCTGGTTTAATATCAACTCTATGAAGATTATTTGCTGATCTAAACCCAATATATCCAGGTGGTCTCCAAAATTTTCCAGTACTTAGTGTTTCCCAATAACCATCTCTTAGTATTATTGTTATATAAGGAAATGTATGGTTATGGACTCCCTTACCATGATCATCTGCTAACATTTCATGGATTAAAATATTAAAGGGAAACCACTTTGGTCTATGTCGCATTAAGACATAATATCTATTCATCCATGGTTTTGCTTTATGAAATTCAGGATGAGAAGGTCCCCTATCTAAAACAATTTTTTTTCTACCTATTTTTTCTAAAAATTTTAAAAACATTTTTTATTTGTATTGTATAACAGCACCATTTTTAATCATAAATAAATGATTATTGTATAAAAAGGGTTTTGACATTATATTTCGAGCGATTTTTTCTACGTTCAAAACGTTACCGGTTTTAAGTTCTAAAATAATTAATTTACCGTCATTACCAGATATATAAATTTTATCCTGACTTATTGAAAATCCTATTGGTTTAATTTTTTTTTTTCTTTTTTTATCTTTATAAATTTTATAAATATCTTTAATCTTAATTATATTTCCTTTTTCTTTATCAACTACAAATAAATAACCATTATCTGAAACTGTAATAATCAAGTTATCAACTAAAATTGGAGTTAAGCTTGAGCTGATATTATTAATCCAATTTATGGAACCATTTTTTAAATCTATCGAGTAAAATTCGTTTTTGTTATTTGAAAAAAAAATACTTTTGCTGTCAGAAACAAGCCTCGAATTTTTAAAATTATAAGTGACATTTATAATATCTCTACTTTGAGTGGGAAGTTGCCATAATAAATCTCCTGAGGAAATTTCTACAGCTGTCAGGTCTCCTAAATTATTAATAAAATAGACTATATTGTCTCCAATTAATAAAGAATTTTTTGAACTTGTTATTGTCAGAGTTTTTTCAGTTTCAATATTCCAGCATTCTGAACCATCCTTTATGAAATAACACCTTAAAACATTTTTGATATCGATGGCGAAAAACTTATCGTTAAATGTTTTAATTTCTGAGTTAAAGGGATAATCACTTTTATTTTTCCAAATCAAATCTCCAGTTTCTAAATTTATTGAAAATAGATTAGATAAATTATCAACAACCACAAGTGTTTTATCTGATAGTGCAAAAGAAAGTTTGGGATTATTTTTTTTTTCAAACTTAGAGTAATAATTTTTTTTCCAGATAATTTTTTGCTTATCATCAAATCTGATCACCGAACCTTTGTTGTCAAAAAAAACTACTCCATTTTTTAAGAATAAAGGGGCAAGATCTGACTCATTCTCATTATTAAACTTAGAAAATTTAAAGTTTTTTATTTTTTTTAATTCCCCAGGATAATTTTGCATACCAAAATTATTCTTTTTATCGAAAATATTATTTTTAATATTAACTTTTGATAAATTTAAATTAATGTTAGGATTTAGTTCTTTATAGGAAATTTTTTTTTTATCAAATACAATTTCAATATTCTTATTAACTATATTTTTTTTTTTCTTGCCCCAAATCTTTGAATTTTCATTTAGAGAGCAATTCACTAAAATTAAAGATATCAAAAAAAATATAAAAATTCTAATCACTTAAATCTCTATTTAATCTCTTTTGTGCCTCTGTAATTATATCTGGATTCGGTTTTTTTGAATTGATAATCTGACTAAAAAATTCTTTAGATTTTTGCTTTTGATTTTTTGAATAGAAATATTCTCCTAATAAATACAATGCATGGGAACTCCATACACTTTCAGACTTAATAATTGGATTTAAAATTTCTAATAATTCATTTTCTGATACTTGATCAGCATTATACAAACCTTTTTTATAAATTATTAAATTTTTAATCTCTTTTTCCAAAGAAGTTTTATTAATCAAAATATTAAACAAACCATTAATTCGATCAGTATTAGAAATTAAATCATTATCTAAAATATAATATAAGGAAAGCGGAGAATAAGTTGGATCTTTTAATTCAATAATTTCTGTTAATTTTTTGACAGTTTTTTCTTTTTTGCTTTCCTCATAATCTATTATTGTTGAATAAAATAAATTTGAAACTTTTTGTCTCTGATAATCTTTAAACTCCCCATAGCTAAAAAAAAATATCAACATGATTACGACAACTAACAAAAAAGCTAATAATTTTTTTTTATTATTTAAAAAAAAATTTTTTATTTTTTCGTTTCTCGTATTTGAATTAATTATTGATATATCCTCATCCATATCTAAATCATATTTCTTAAAACATATTGAAGTATTCCACCATTTTTATAATACTCTAATTCATTTTTAGTATCAATTCTGCATAGGGTATCTATTATTCTAATGTCACCTGATACATACTTAATCTCAATTTTAACTTTATCAGATGGTTTAATTCCTTTTTCAATGTCTACTACACTTATTAATTCTGAGCCCAATAAATTTAAATTTTTTCTATTCATATTTTCTGTAAATTGTAATGGCAAAATCCCCATTCCGATTAAATTAGATCTATGTATTCTCTCAAAACTCTCTGCAATTACTACCTTAACTCCTAGAAGTTTGGTACCTTTTGCAGCCCAGTCTCGAGAGGAACCTGTGCCATACTCTTTGCCACCGATTACAACTAAATCAGTTCCTCTTTTTTTATATTCCACGACTGCATCATAAACTGACATTACTTTTTCTTCTGGATACAATTTTGTAAAACCCCCTTCAGTTCCTGGAGCCATTTCATTTTTAATTCTTATATTAGCAAATGTTCCTCTCATCATTACCTCATGATTTCCACGTCTAGAGCCATATGAATTATAGTCCTTAGGAAGAATTTGATAATTCATAAAATATTCACCTGTTGGACTATCTTTTTGAATATTGCCAGCTGGAGAAATATGATCAGTGGTAACCATATCCCCTAATATCAGTAATGGTCTTGCATTTTTAATCTCTTTAAAGCCCTCTGGCTCATCGCTAAGATTTTCAAAAAATGGAGGTTTTTTTACATAAGTGGAATTTTCATCCCAATTGTAAATGCTGCTTTTTTCTGTTTTGATTTCTTGCCATTGTTTTGGTCCCTCAGATACATTTGAATATCGTTTAACAAACATATCTGCATTTAAGGAATTTTTCAAAGTATCCTCTATTTCTTTATTTGAAGGCCAGATATCTTTTAAAAATATATCTTTACCGTTTTTATCTTTTCCAAATGAGTCTTCAAATAAATCAAATTCCATGTGCCCTGCAAGAGCATAAGCAACAACAAGTGGTGGAGAAGCTAAATAATTTGCTTTGATATGAGGTGAAATTCTTCCTTCAAAGTTTCTATTACCTGACAAAACCGATACGGCGTATAAATTATCTTTTTGAATAGCCTCTACTATATTTTCTGCCAAGGGACCTGAATTACCGATACAAGTTGTGCAACCATAACCGACTAAATTAAATCCTAATTGATCTAAGTAAGTATTCAGACCGGCTTTCTCTAAATAATCTGTTACTACTTGAGATCCCGGGGCTAAAGAGGTTTTAACCCATGGTTTAACATTTAATCCTGACTCAACAGCTTTTTTTGCTAAAAGGCCAGCTCCAATTAGAACATTTGGATTAGAAGTGTTGGTACATGATGTGATTGCTGCAATTAATATTGAACCATCCTTAATTTCATAATCTGTGTCTTTTACCTTGGAAATTTTGTAATCCTTTTTATCTGTAGCCTCTTTAAATACTTTTTTAAAATTACTTGATGCGTCAGTTAAAAGAACTTTGTCTTGTGGTCTTTTAGGACCCGATATAGTTGGAACTACAGTTGACATATCTAAAGAAATTTTATCAGTGAACTCGATTTCGTCACTTGACCATAAACCTTGGTCTTTTGCGTACTTTTCAACAATTGCCACTGTTTCTTTATCTCGTCCAGAAAATTCTAAATACTTTAAAGTTTCTTCATCTATCGGAAAAAATCCACATGTTGCTCCATATTCAGGAGCCATGTTAGCTATTGTCGCTCTATCAGCTAAAGTTAAATTTTTTAAACCCTCACCATAAAATTCAACGAATTTTCCAACTACACCTTTGTCTCTGAGCATTTTAACCACTGTTAATACTAAGTCTGTAGCAGTTGTACCCTCTGGCATTTTTTTTGTAACTTCAAACCCAATTACTTCAGGGATTAACATCGAAATAGGTTGTCCAAGCATCCCTGCTTCAGCTTCAATTCCACCAACACCCCAACCTAGAACTGATAAACCATTAACCATTGTTGTGTGGCTGTCTGTTCCAACAAGTGTATCTGGGAATAAATATTTGTCACCTTTATACTCCTCTGACCAAACTACTTTTGATAAATATTCTAAGTTTACCTGATGACAAATACCAGTTCCTGGAGGAACAATCCTAAAATTGTTAAAGGCACTTTGACCCCATTTCAAAAAAGAATATCTTTCACCATTTCTTTTAAATTCAATATCTACATTTTTTTCAAACGAGTCTTTTTTTGCAGATTGGTCAACTTGAACGGAATGATCAATGACTAAGTCAACTGCAGACAAAGGGTTAATTGTGTTTGGATCTTTATTTTTCTCTTTTACAGCCTCTCGCATAGCAGCCAAATCAGCTACTGCTGGTATTCCTGTATAATCTTGAAGCAAAACTCTGGCTGGCCTATAAGCTATTTCTGTTTTTGATTTTTTTGTATCAAGCCATTTTTTTATAGCTTCAATTTGGCTCTTATTAACTGATACATCGTCCTCGTACCTAAGTAGATTTTCCAATAAAACTTTTAATGACTTCGGTAATTTTGAAATACCTTGTAATCCATTCAACTCAGCTTTTTTTAAAGAATAATATTTAAAATCTTTACCATTAATCTCTAAGTGAGATAAAGAATTGTAAGAATTTTTATTTCCTGGTTTCATATCTTATATATAAAATGTAATTATGCTCAAAAGAAGAAGCCCTGACATAACATAATTAAAGTATTTAATAAATTTCTCATTTGTCGCAAATTTTCTTAAATATTTGCCAACAAAAGTCCAAAAGGTGATGCTTGATAAAGATACTATAAAAGCAAATAAAACCACTTGAGTCGCATAATTAAGATAATTTTCTCCGTATTCAACATATGTCGAGACTATAATAATTCCAATTAAAACGCCTTTTGGATTCAAAAACTGAAAAATAAAAGTATCCAAAAAGGAAATCGGGTTTTCGTTTTTTTTTTCATCAGATGGTTTTGAAAAACTAATTTTATAAGCTAGATAAATTAAAAATAAACTTCCTAAATATTTTAAGACTGTTTGTATAATTGGAAACAGTTTAAAAACATTAACCAAGCCGATTGTTAAAGCAAATACTACAGAAGTAAACCCAAAGGTAACTCCAAAAATATGTGGGATTGTTTTTTTGATTCCAAAATTAAAACCAGAGTAAGATGCAACAACGTTATTTGGTCCTGGGGTATAAGCAGCCACAATCCAAAAGAGTGCCATTGATAAAAACTCTGGGTGCATATTTATGCTATAGGTAAACCGTTATCTGCTTTTTGTGATGGATGTACCAGTGTCACTTTTCCCTCAAAGTCTATTGATCCTAAAAGTAAAAACTGAGATTTTATACCAGCAATGTTTTTTTCTGGAAAATTACAAACACCAATCACTTGTTTACCAACTAAATTTTCCTCATTATAAAAATGAGTAATTTGGGCGGAAGATGTTTTAACACCTATTTCTTTTCCAAAATCGACTTCAACAACTAAAGATGGTTTTCTGGCTTTTTCATTTTTTTTGACTGAAAGTACTGTCCCAAGTCTAATATCTATCTTCTCAAAAATGTCGTAAGTAATTTGTTCTTTCATAAATGAGATATTTATATTAATTATTACTAATGAGTACAGAAGTAAATTTAGATAAATTATACGAAAATTCTATTAGGATTTTATCTGATTTAATTGGATTTAAAACTATTTCTGGAGAGGATAACAATGATTTAATTAATTATTGTGAGAAATATCTAAATGATTTAGGTGCAACTTCATTTAAAACATATGATGATGAAAAAAAAAGAGTAAATCTTTTTGCAACAATAAAAGCAAAAAAATCAAATGGCGTTAAACCTATAATTTTATCTGGTCATACTGATACAGTGCCTGTTTCAAAGAGTTGGAGTACAGACCCTTTCAAAGCAACAATTAAAGAAGATAAACTTTATGGGAGAGGTTCCTGTGATATGAAGGGATTTATCGCATGCACTTTAGCATTTGCTCCAATTTTTTCTAAAGTTAATCTGAATAGAGATATTCATTTTTCTTTTACTTTTGACGAAGAAACTGCTTGCTTAGGTGCACCAATATTAATTAAAGAACTTAAAAAAAGAAAAATTCAAAACGGAATTTGTATAGTTGGTGAGCCTACAAATATGAAAATTATAGATGCACACAAAGGATGTTACGAATACACTACTTATTTTGAGGGACTAGCTGGACATAGCTCAATGCCACACAAAGGTGTCAGCGCTGTTGAATTTGCATCAAGGTATGCTAACAAATTAATAGAGCTTAGAGAAGAATTAAAAAAAAGAGCACCTATAGACTCAATATTTGATCCTCCTTTTTCAACATTACAAGTTGGAGGTATATTTGGAGGTATAGCTCATAATGTAATAGCTGACAAATGTCGTGTTGAATGGGAGACAAGACCAGTTGTCAAAGAAGATGGCATTTTTCTAAATCAACAAATAGACGAATATGCAAAAGATATTTTATTACCAGAAATGAAAAAAATTTTTCCTAATTCAAAAATAACAAAGGAAATAATTGGTGAAGTTACAGGTTTCGATCGAGTAAATAATTCAGAAGCGTGTGAATTGGTCTCAAGTTTAACTGGTGATAATTCTAGGGAAGTTGTTTCTTTTGGAACTGAAGCGGGATTATTTCAAGAAATAGGTATCAGTACTGTTGTTTGTGGTCCAGGTTCTATAGAACAAGCTCACAAAGTTGATGAGTTTATAGAACTAAATGAACTTAAAAAATGTTTGAAATTTCTTGAGGGAATTAAAAAAAAATCTACTCTTAATTAGTCCATCCACTAACAGATTTAACTTCTAAAAATTCTTGAAGACCGTGCTCACCACCTTCTCTGCCAATTCCTGAATGTTTAAAACCTCCAAAAGGTGTGTCTATTGATAGTCCTGCACAATTTACATCAACCATTCCTGATCTGAGTTTTTTTGCAACTCGTCTAGCTTTTTCTTGATCTTGGGTTTGAATATAATTTGTTAATCCATAAGAAGTATCATTTGCGATTTTGATTGCTTCTTCCTCTGACTCAAAAGGTATAACAGACAATACAGGTCCAAAGATTTCAGTTCTAGCAATTTCCATACTGTTATCTACATCAACAAACACAGTTGGTTTTACAAAATATCCTTTTTCAATACCTTCGGGTTTTCCCAATCCTCCAGCAATTAATTTTGCTCCCTCATCAATGCCTTTTTTAATTAAATCCTGAATCTTATTATATTGAGACTCTGATACAACTGGCCCAATATGTTCTCCTTCTTTTTTAGGATCTCCTACTTCTATACTGTCTGTGAATGCTTTAAGTTTTTTTATTGCTTCAGAATAATTCGATTTTTCAATTAACATTCTTGTTGGTGCATTACATGATTGACCTGAATTTTTAAAACATCTTAAAGCACCCCATTCAATAGCTTTCGGATCGGCATCTTTAAAAATTATATTTGCTCCTTTGCCACCTAATTCTAAACTTACTCTTTTAAAATCGTTAGCTGTATTTCTTGAAATCAAAGCCCCAATTTTAGTTGACCCAGTAAAAGAAATCATATCAATGTCTGGATGTCTTATAAGAGCATCACCGGTTGTATTTCCATCACCATTTACTAAATTAAAAACTCCTGAGGGGAAATTTGTTTCATCAATAATTTCGGTGAGAATTATCGATGACAATGGAGCAAGTTCTGAAGGTTTTAATACCATTGTACACCCTGATGCTAGGGCAGGTATGACCTTGAGGCAAACCTGATTCATTGGCCAATTCCATGGTGTTATCAATGCACAGACACCTTTAGGCTCATATAAAAGTCTTTGATTGGGTGCATGACTTCCTAAAGGTTTTTCAAATTCAAAATTTTTAAGATGTCTAATGAACGATTTTATGTGAGCAGCTCCTGTGCCTACATGAAGTTTTGATGCAAAGTCTTTTGGTGAACCCATTTCAGTAGTAATCGCTTCAGAAAAATCTGCCCACCTTTTTTTATAATTTTCATAAAGTTTTTCTAATAATTTTATTCTTTCCTCTTTAGTTGAAAAAGCCCAGGTGTTATAAGCTTCTTTGGCAGAACTTACTGCAATATCAACATCTTCTTTGTTACCAAGAGTTATAATCGCACATTTTTCTTCTGTGGAAGGATTAACAACTTTAATTTGTTGTTTGCTTTTTGGAGCCTGCCATTTTCCATTTATATAAAAATTTTTTTTATCTTTCATAATTTTTACTAACTCTTTGTTATTTTTTTGCAAATAAATTAGTTAATTCGTAAACAATTGTAGCAGCGGCGAGCGATGTTACTTCAGCATGATCATATGCTGGTGAAACTTCAACTACGTCTGCTGATATAAGATTTAAGCCTGATAAGCCTCTTAAAACATTCACCATTTCCCTTGAGGTCATTCCAGCAATTTCTGGTGTTCCTGTACCTGGTGCGAAAGCTGGGTCTAATACGTCTATATCTATAGATAAATATAAAGGATTTTTACCTACTCTTTTCTTTATTCTCTCAGCGATATTATCCGTGCCCTCTGATTGAAATTCATCACAATGAATAATTTTAAATCCAAAACTCTCGTCATTCTTAATATCATCTCTGCTATATAAAGGACCTCTAATTCCAACATGCATTGATGCATCGTCTAAAAATAAATTTTCTTCCCTCGCTCTTCTAAAAGGAGTTCCATGAGTGTAGGGAGCTCCAAAGTATGTATCCCAAGTATCAAGATGAGCATCAAAATGTACTAACGCGACTGGTCCATTGTTAATTTTATTCACTGCTTTTAAGAGAGGAAAAGCAATTGTATGATCTCCACCTAAACAAATAATACCTCCAACCTTTTTTAATAACTCCTCAGCTCCTATCTCTATCTGTTTTATTGCTTCATTAATATTAAATGGATTGCAGGTAATATCCCCTGCATCAGCCACTTGTTGTATTTTAAACGGCTCAACATCATAACTTGGATGATAATTTGTTCTTAAGTGTCTTGAGGCCTGTCTTATACTTTGAGGTCCAAATCTCGCTCCAGGTCTGAAACTTGTACCAGCATCAAATGGAACTCCAACAATTGCAACATCACAACTCTCTACATCTCTAAGCTCTGGCAATCTAGCAAATGTTGAAGGCCCTGCAAACCTAGGAACTTTTGTTCCACTAACTGGTTGAATTGGATCTTTATTAGTTTTTTTTTTCACAGTAAAAACTGTATCACATTCTTTTAATTTGGAATATCTTCTATATAAAGATTTATGATTTATTTTAGATATATAATATTATTTTTTATAGTTTTGAATTCAGCACAAGCAGATACCATTTACAATCTCATCAAGATACCAAATTTAGAAATATATGATATTAAAACTCCAAATAAGCTTAGATACTTGTATGCTAAACAACCTTTCACACTAGGAGTTGATAATAATATAAATTGTTATGACCCTGAAAAAAAAACTTTAGATAAAAAGTATAAAGTTATTCAGAAAAATTTGAGCAGATACAATCAAGTTTTCTTAAAAAAAATAAATTTAAAATACATTGTTTTATGTGAAGATTTATCAATCTCAAATATCAATACAGCAGGTATTCCAGATAATGTAATGAAAACATTAATTCTCGATATAAAGTTTAATGAAAAATATTTCGAAAGAGTAATTCATCATGAAGTTTTTCATATAATTAACGACAGTTTTAAAGATATATTTAATGAAAACACTTGGTCGAACTTCAACTTAACAGATTTTAAGTATGCAGAATGTTCCACCTGTACCGATAAATTAGGTTTAGAAACCTATAGTAATACTAAGGGATTTTTCTCAGAATACTCGCAATCTACTGCATCTGAGGATATGGCAGAAGTTTTTTCTCATTTGATGATTGGAACCAATTTAAAAAATAAAGACCCCATTTTAGAAAAAAAAATAAATTTTATAAAAAAAAATTTATTAAGAATTGATCCTAATTTTATCCTATGATCAAAAAAATTAAGGCAACAAGATCAGAAAAAATAATTCTTATATTTTTACTATCCTTGGCAATATTTTCTTTTGGTTCTTTTTTTTTAATAAAGAATAAATGTTTATTTGTAAAAAATTATGATCCAACAAAAATTACTTTTGAAAATCCTTCAAATATCGCAATTTTAAATGTTCCCTGTGGGAATGTTATAATTGAACTTTATCCTCAAATTTCTCCAAATGCTGTTCAAAGATTTAAGAAACTAGTTGAGTCTAAAGCCTATGACAATTCAGCCTTTCATAGAGTAATAAAAGATACACTTGTACAAGCAGGTGATTTAGAATTTGGTAAAAAAGGAAGCTTGAATTATGCAAAAATTGGCACTGGCAAGTCTGGTTTAGGAACAATAAATTCAGAGATAGACACTCCATTTGATTTCAAAAAAGGGAGTGTGGGATTAGCAAGATCAAAAAGTTACAATACGGAAGATAGTCAGTTTTTTATAATTTTAAGAGATGAACCGCTGTATGAATCTGAATACACTCCTATTGGTAAAGTAATTTACGGTTTAGAGGCGCTAAAAAAAATTAAGTACCTTGATAAATCTCAGTATGTGCTAAGACCAGATTTTATTAATTCTGTTAGAATGCTAATTAACTAATGGCTTACCAGTAGCTAAGGTGTGTTTTATTCTGTCTTGTGTTTTTTTTGTTTCGATTAATCTCATAAATGCATCTAGCTCTAACTTAAACAAATCATCTTCGGTTAATGTTTTGTCTATTGTTGTGTCCCCACCACTTAAAACATTTGCCAATTCTTTTGCAACTTGTACACCATGGTCTAATATCACTTTTTCATTATAAAGTTTTTCTATAATCTTATTCATTTCACCTCTGACACTCTCCCCAGGAAGCTTAAATACAAGCTCCTCAGGTGCTTTAAAATTTTTATTTTCATTAAGGATTTTTTTTGAGATTTCTAATAAACTGTTTCTATTCATAATCTTTTCATCTTCAGGTCTTAGATATTTCAACGGTTCAGCTTCTACAGGTGAGGTAGCTGTCTTTCCATAGCCAATAATATCAAAAACTTTCAGTGGAGCAAAATTTGGATCTTTTTTTGCTTGTTCTGTCTCTAACCATCTGCCTAACATTTCCTTACATCCACCACCTGCAGGAATTAATCCAACAATGGTCTCAACAAGTCCTACAACAATATTTGTGTGGGATGCTACAAAATTACTTTGAACCATAACCTCAAAACCACCACCAAGCGTTAAACCTGATGGAGCAGAGATCACAGGATATTTTGAGTATTTTAAATGCTTACACGTCTCTTGAAAATATTTAATAAATTTTTCAATTGATTTAAAATCATTTTTATCTGCAAACTGCATGGTATAAGTTAAGTTTACACCAGCAGAGAATTGCATACTCTCGTTTATTATGATTAAAGGTTTGTCTGTTGCTTTTTTAAGCGCATCCATTGAGTCATAATCTAAAGCATTAGCTTTAGTGGTAAACTCAACAATATTATAATCTTTAAATCTATATATCCTCGCAGATTCATTGCCATCTAAACTAATTGCTGTTTTTTTAACTTTACCTAATGTTTCAATATTGGTGTATTTCTGTCTTTCTCCATAGAAATCTTCATTTTTATTTTTATTTAATTCCTCTAAAAAATTGTTCCCACTAAAATCATCAACTTTATTAAAAAAGTTTTGAACACCAATTTCCTCAAGCATTTCAAATGGTCCTTTGGCCCAGTTAAAACCTAATCGCATTGCCTCATCAATATCATTAAATTGATTAGTAATCCCTGGAACTAGTGATGATGCATATTTTATTATTTTTGAAATCACGGACCATGCATACTCACCGTATTTATCTTTTCTGTTAATTAATCCTTTAAGATCTACTTTGTCAGACTTAATATCAATTTTTTTACTTGGCGAATAATCACCTGTTTCAAGGTTAATTGCCTCCATAACTTTAGTAGTTCCAGATTTATTCATTCTATAAAAACCACCCTTACCTTTTCTTCCCGTATAACCCGTCTCAATTAACTTTTTTACCAATGGTATTTCTTTAGCAACTTCATGAAATTCATCTGTTTCTGGCAGCTCTTTAATAAAACTTTTTAATACATCAGCCATTAAATCGATCCCAATCAAGTCATAGAGACCAAAAACACCTGTTTTTGGAATTCCCATCGGCCTTCCAAAAATAGCGTCTGCCTCCTCAACTGATAACTTCATTTTAAAAGCTTCTGTCATTGCAATTTGCATTGCATAAACTCCCACTCTATTTCCTAAAAATCCTGGTGTATCGTTGCAAACAATTGCGCCTTTACCTAGCTCAGTTTCACAAAATTCTTTTAATTGATTTATTTTATTTAGATCGTTGTTCTCATTTTTAACAATTTCTAATAGCCCCATATATCTAACAGGATTAAAAAAATGAGTTATACAGAAATCTTTTTTTTCTGTATCTGTTAAGTTTTGAGATAAAACTTTTATAGGTATCGAAGAAGTATTAGATGAAACAATTGCGCCTGCTTTTCTTGATTTAAATATTTTTTCATAAATTTGGTGTTTTACATCTATTCTTTCAACTACCGCCTCGACAATCCAATCAGCATTTTTTACAACATCAAAATTATCAGATATATTTCCAACTTTAATATTATTTATTTTGGATTTATCGATTAATAATGGAGGTCTAGATTTATGAATTCTTTCCCTAGCCTTTTCGCTAATTTCAGTTTTTAAATCTAATAATGTAACTGGGATATTTGCATTACATAGATGAGCTGCTATACCACTTCCCATCGTACCAGATCCAATCACCACAACATTTTTTATATTCATGTAATGAAATTTCTATCGATTTATACCTCTGAGTCTTTCAGATCTTCTTCTTAAAAGTTCAGCGGTAACTAATATTAATGTTGATAAAATAATTAGACAAGTTGCAACCGCAAGAATTGTTGGACTTAGTTGTTCCCTCAAACCTGTCCACATTTGAATTGGTATAGTTGTGTTTTCTAATCCTGCTAAAAATAGAACTACTACAACTTCATCAAATGATGTTACAAAAGCAAATAGCCCTCCAGATATCACTCCTGGTAAAATAAGTGGTAAAGTGATTTTCATAAATGTATTTACTGGGTCACTACCTAAACTGGCTGCAGCTCTTGTGACACTATGATCGAACCCTGATAGAGTTGCGGTTACTGTAATAACTACAAATGGTGTTCCTAAAATAATATGTGCAAGTACTATTCCTGTGTGAGTGGCTGCTAATCCAACTTTAGCCATGAAGAAAAATATCGCTACACCCGAAATAATTAAAGGAACTATCATAGGTGAAATTAATACTGCCATAATTAAACCTTTGTAAGGCATATGCCTGCTACTCAAGCCCAAAGCCGCAACTGTTCCAAGTATTACCGAGCCTATTGTTGCAAAGATAGCAATGATAAAACTATTTTTTGCAGCTAGTCCCCAAGGATTTTTAGTCCCATAAATCATATCTTGATACCATCTTAAAGAAAACGCATCAGGATCTAAACGTTTCATTCCATCAGAAAAAACTAAAAATTCCTCGGCATTAAAAGATAATGGAAAAATAACAAACAATGGTGCAACAAGAAAAAAGAATACTGCTGCACAAATTGTCAAATAAACGTAGTGCCAAATTCTATAATGTGGTTCTGTATATTTGGGTAAAGCCATTTTGTTTATCCTAATTTAATGTTATCTATTCCAACTAATTTATTGTACAGCCAATAAATGACTAATACTCCACTTAACAACATAAGTCCCATTGCTGAAGCAAAACTCCAATCAAGAGTACTTTTCATATGAAATGCTATCTGGTTACTTATTAACGTACCTGAAGCTCCACCAACTAAAGCTGGAGTAATGTAATAACCAATTGCTAAAATAAAAACTAATAAACATCCCGCTCCAATACCTGGGATAGTTAAAGGGAAATAGACCTTCCAAAAAGCCACAAATGGTGTTCCACCTAATGACTTACCAGCTCTCATTAAACTTGGAGAGATTGTTTTCATCACGCTGTAAAGTGGCAGAACCATAAAAGGCAGTAAAATTTGCGTCATTGCAACATAACTACCTGTTTTATTAAACATCATTTCTAGCCGGTTATCATCACTAACCAGGCCTATCATAACAAAGAAATCATTTACTATTCCTTGCTGTTGTAGAAGTATCATCCAACTAGCAGTTCTAACTAATAATGAGGTCCAAAAAGGAAGTAAGACACAAATCATTAACAGGTTACTATACTTCATTGGTAATGTTGCCAGTAAGTGTGCAATTGGATATGCCATTAAAAAACAAAACACTGTAACAAAGAATGCAATCTCTAAAGTCCTCATCCATAAAATTCTATGAACTCTCCTATCTTCAGGAACATTAATTATTTCTCCTTTTTCATTTTCATACATATCAATCCCCTTTAAATATTTTTGATAAGTATATGCAGGAGCTCTTCTTTTAATTGCTCTCCAATATTCAACATCAGCCCATCTTCGATGAACAGACATAATTTGTTCTTTATAGTTACCCTCTTCAAAAGATTTGGACTTTCTTCTTAATTTTTTAATAATACTTTTAAAACCATTTTTTGTATAATTTAGTTGTGTTGAAAGTTTTCCTTCTCGTTCCTCTTCAATCAATTTTTGAAAATCAAAATAGAAAGCTTCAAATACTTCTTCAGGAGGAAGATCCTGTCCGTCCCATTTTTCCATGGATTTAAAAGTTTTAGGAAGCATTTCAGTTACCATTTTATCGTCAACGCTTCTCATAAGCATATCGCCTATTGGAAACACATATGTAATAATTATGAACAACAATAACGGAGCAACAAGTAAAAAAGCTTTAATCTTGTTTTTCTTTTCTGCTTTTTTAAGGCTTACTTCTAAAGGAATTCCGTCAGTTGTTAAAATTTGTTTTGTTTCTGAGCTCATAAATAAAAAGGGCGGTTATCAAATAACCGCCCTCTCAATATATTATAAAATTTTAATCTTTAAAACTTAAAATTAAAATCCTGCTTTCATTGCTTCCCATTTTTCACCAAGTTCTGTTCCGTTATCAGCCCAGTAAAGTGGATCTACTAAGAAGTAATTTTTAGTGTTTGCTGGTGCAGTTGGCATATTAGGTACCATGTTTGTCTTACCATCTTTGTACCATGGCTCACCTTTTTCCATTACAGCAATAGATGATTTTCTCCAAGGTGCATATGCAATATATTTTGCACTTCCTGCTAGACCTTCTGTACTTGTCATCTCAGCTAAAGCTTTTTTAGCATCAGCTTCGTTTGGCGAACCTTTAACTAGTACGAAATACTCATAGTCTAGACCTTGAGCATCCCATACTTGTACGATTGGAGCACCTTCTCCAACAGCAGCATTAAAGAATCTACCATTCCAGCCAGTTGCCATAACAACTTCACCACTCATTAATAGTTCTGGTGGTTGAGCACCTGCAGACCAAAATACACATCCACCTTGTGGGTCTGTGCAAAGTTTTTTGATCTTATCCATAGCTCTTTGAACACCTTTGTCAGTGTTTAAAGCTTTATAGATTTTTGCTCCACCTTTACCTGGTTTGATACCATCTGCAGCTAAAGCAATCTCTAAGTTTGTTAGAGCGCCTTTGTAGATAGCTCTTTTTCCAGGGAATTTTTTAGTGTTAAAGAAATCTTTGATAGTCTTAGGAGTACCTTTAACGTTATCTGAGTTATAAGCGTAGTTCCAAGAGTATAAAATATTTCCTACAGCACATTCACTAGGCATGCTAGTAAAGAAATCTTTACTTGCAGGAGTTCCATCTGGAGCTGCTGGGAAGTCTTTGTCAAAATCAAATTTAACAAATAAACCTTCATCACAGCCATTGATAGTATCCATAGCAAATACGTCCATTATATCCCACGTAATTTTGCCAGCTTCTTTCTGTGCTTTAATTTCTGATAATCCACCTGAGTAGTCGACCCAATTGATCGGAATACCTAACTTTTTAGCAGTAGGATCACCATAACCTAACTTTTGACTTTCTGTATAAGCTCCACCCCAAGACGCAACTGTTACTGCGAATGCTGATGTAGTTATAGAAAACAAAAAAGATAGGGATAGTAATAATTTACTAATTTTTTTCATTTTTCCTCCGTTTAAACGTTTTGTATAAACACTATTACAACAAGATCGATAATGAGAGTCAACAGCCCTTTTTTACTTGTTTAATTGAGATATTTCTGGTGTTTATTTTGGATCTAGTGCTCTTGCATCTTCACTATTCCAACCAATCTTAATTTCATTTCCTAATTTAATATCAAGATTAGACGAACTATTGGGGACCTTAAGAATAAATTCAGAATTACCTAATAAATTAATTCTAACCCTTGTGTGATCTCCATGATAAATTACTTCCTCAATTTTTCCTTTATGAATATTATCCATTTTATCACTTGGATTAATCAAAGCTCTTTCAGGTCTTAATGAAACTGTCGTTCTCTCACCTTTTCCTTTAACGGAAATTGGGTTTGCTAATATATCCGCACTCGCTAACTTAACTTTACACTTTCCGTCTGAAATATCAGAAACTTCTCCGGCAAAAGTATTATTCTCTCCAATAAATTCTGCCACAAAAGAATTAACAGGTTTTTCATATAACTCATCTGGACTTGAAAGTTGTTGGACCTTTCCGTCATTAAAAACTGCAATTCGATTAGACATAGTTAATGCTTCACTTTGATCATGAGTTACATAAACAACAGTCACTCCGATACTTTCATGAATATGTTTGATTTCATATTGCATACTTTCTCTTAAATTTTTATCTAAAGCTCCAAGAGGCTCGTCCATCAAAACTAATTGTGGGTCAAAAACCAAAGATCTTGCTACTGCTACTCTTTGTTGCTGTCCACCTGATAATTGACCTGGCATTCGTTGTGCAAATCCTTGTAAGGACACCATGGATAAAGCTTTATCAATTTTTTTATCCGCTTCATCTTTTGGAATTTTCCTAACTCTCAATGGGAAAGCCAAATTCTCATATACTGTCATATGAGGAAATAAAGCATAGTTTTGGAAAACCATTCCTATACCTCTTTTATGTGGAGGAATACTGGAGATCGCATTTCCATCAAGGTATATTTCTCCATTAGTTGGTGTTTCAAATCCAGCTAGCATCATTAAACAAGTGGTTTTACCTGATCCAGAGGGACCTAACATAGTAATGAACTCACCCTCAGCAATGTCTAATTGAAGGTCTTTGACAACTAAAACTTTGCCATCGTAACTTTTATCTACTTTATCAAACTTAACGAATTCTTTATTAACCGACATAAATTAAGTAACTATAAAACATTTGTACGAAAAAATATCAACCTTAAATAATTAGCTTTTAACGTGAAGTTCTTTTGACATATTACAAAATAGTTCTGATCCTTTGTCGGTGACTCTTATAGCTTCTGAAGCTTCAACGCCCCAATCTCCAAATTGCATTACAGCAATCATGTGAAAACAAACATTTGGTTTTAGAACAGTCATATCACCTTTATAAATATTTAATGTATGCTCTCCCCAATCTGGTGGATAGCCAATACCAATTGAATAACCAGTTCTTGATTTCTTTTCTATTCCATACTTATCCAAAACTTTCCAGAAAGCTTGTGCTACATCATCAGCAGTATTACCTGGTTTAGTAGCGCTTATACCTGCATCAATTGCTTCTATAGTTTTTTTCATTGTATCGATTTTTAATTGATCAGGTTTTCCTAACAAAACTGTTCTAGCCATTGGAGCATGATATCTTTTAAAAACCCCTGATAATTCAATAATAGTCGCCTCACCCTCAACAAATTTGTCTTGTGATGCAGTCAAATGTGAAGCTGAAGTACCTTTTCCAGTTGGTAATAAAGTAGCGATACTTGAATACTCCCCACCAAATTCGGGCGATCCATAAAATAAAGATTTTTGAATTTCACCAACAGCATCACATTGTCTTACTCCAGGTTTAATTACGTCAAAAGCTGTTTTCATTCCAATTTCAGAAATTTTTGCTGCAGATTTCATATAATTTATTTCAACGTCAGATTTTACTAACCTCGGCCAATTAACCAGTCTCTCTGAATCTTTCAAATTTGCATTTGGTAAACCTTGTTTAATTTTTTCATAACAAAATGCTGTAAAATAATGAGCATCCATTTCTAATCCTATAGAAAGTTTATCCCACTTTTTATCTTTAATAACTTTAACTAAATAATCGTAAGGATGTTTTGGCCAACTATGAATATAATGTTCATCATAAACAATTATGTTTTCTTTTTTTAAATATGTTTTTATGTGAGCCCCTCCAGCATCTTGATCTCTTACAAAACATATAGGTTCATCAGCATTTATATGAACCATTGCACATTGAGCGTAATAAAATGACCAAGCATCATACCCAGTCAGGTAATTGATATTATTTGTGTCATGAGAAATCAAAAGTTCAATGCCTTTTTCTTGCATCATTTTTTGAACTTTAGATAATCTTTGTTTGTATTCTTCTTTTGTAAAAAGCATAATTAATAATTGGTAAACAAACTTCCAAAACCTTTGATATCATTATTTTTTCCAATTTTTTCTAAAGTATCCCAAATCAATGTTTGATTGCTAGATAAAACAGGTTTGTTTAATTTTTTTTCCAATCTATCTATAATGCTTAAAACCGGCAAGGCTGTACAAGAAATGAATAAAGCATCAGCATCTTCAATATTCATATTAACTAGAGAGTCATAGATAAAATCTTGATCAACTTTTCCAATGTCATAATCTGCAGCTATATCTAAATATGAATTGGAGACCACTTCAAATTTTTCCTCTTTAAAATATTCAACAACCTCATTATTTAGTTTTTTACTATACGGAGTAAAGATCGCTAATTTTTTTACCTTTAATTTTTTTAACGCTTTTATCGCAGCTGTGCTGGGAGTTGTTAACTCAGCCTTAGGTTTTGCTGCCTTTACTTTTTTCTCAATCACATTATGACCTGTTGCTATTGTTCCAGAAGTACATCCATAAACAACACAATCTATATCCTCATTGGGTAAAATATTATTTGTAACTTCAGTCACTTTATCTGACATTTTTATTAAATTTTCTTTTGTTAAGGGATTATAACATTCAATTCTGTTAACAAAAAAATCAATCTCTTTATCTTTAATTACGTTTATAAAATCCTTCTCAATCATAAAATCAGTAGCTAAAGCAATTAATCCAATCCTAGGATTAGAGTTTTTTTTAAACCGTGGTTCTATTTTGGTTAATTTCATACTAAATTAATATGAAGTAAGTCTAGATTAATTAAACGCATTATAAAATAAGATAATTTGCTTGTTGAAAATCTTTACAAATCGGATTTAATTAAATTTATATAAAATAATTGTTAACTAAATATAGAGGATAATAATGAAAAGACTAATTGTTGCTGCTTTCATATTTGTTTCAACTTTTTCAACAAATGTTTTGGCAGAAATTAAAATGGGTGTAATTTTGGGTTTCACTGGCCCTATTGAATCTTTAACCCCCGCTATGGCTGCGTCAGCCGAGCTTGCTTTCAAGGAAGCTTCAGATTCTGGATCTCTACTAGGTGGAAAAAAAATTTCAGTGATTAGAGCTGACTCAACATGTGTGGACTCTGCCGCTGCAACTGCAGCCGCTGAAGGAGTTATTTCACAAGGAGTTGCAGCAATAATGGGTGCTGATTGCTCAGGAGTAACTGGTGCGATAGCATCAAACGTTGCGGTTCCAAATGGTGTTGTAATGATTTCACCATCGGCAACATCACCAGGATTAACAACTCTTGATGATAAAGGATATTTCTTTAGAACTGCACCATCAGATGCAAGAGGTGGTCAAATCCTAGCTGATATTACTAAAGATAGAAAAGTTAAAAGTGTTGCAATTACTTATACAAATAATGATTATGGAAAAGGTTTAGCAGATGTTTATAAGGCAGCTGTAGAAGCACACGGGATTAAAGTTACTACTGTAACTGCTCACGAAGATGGAAAAGCAGACTACTCCTCTGAAGTAGCAACTCTTGCCTCAGCAGGCGGGGATGCAGTAGCTGTAATTGGATATCTAGACCAAGGTGGTAAAGGAATTATTCAAGCTTCTTTAGACTCTGGTGCATTTGATAAATTTATTTTATCGGATGGAATGATCGGCCAATCATTAGTTGATGCATTTGGAAAAGACTTAAGAAAATCTTTTGGTTCAATGCCAGGATCAACAGGAAAAGGTGCTGGAGTATTCTCTAAAGTTGCAAGTGCTGCAAACATAGATAGCTCTGGTCCATACACTGGTGAGTCGTACGATGCTGCTGCTTTAATCGTTTTAGCAATGCAAGCAGGAAACTCAGCTGATAGAGCTTCAATTGCAAAAAATGTGATGGATGTTGCTAACAGCCCTGGAACAAAAATTTATCCAGGTGAACTAAAAAAAGGTTTAGATTTATTAGCTAAAGGTAAAAAAGTTGACTACGAAGGTGCAACTGGTGTTACTTTTACTAGCGTCGGTGAAGCTGAAGGTTCTTTCTTAGAACAAGAAGTTAAAGGCGGAAAATTTAAAACTAAAAAACAAAGATAATTTATCTTAAAATTTAAACCCCTAACATTATTGTTGGGGGTTTTTTTTTAAAAAAATAAATATTTATCAGCCATATATAAAGCCCAAGCCAATGCAGCACCTGTAATGATATATTTCATAATCTTATTTTATTTCTATTTTTTCAGGAAGTATACCTTTTGGTCTATATCTCATTATGACCAAGAGACCTACTCCCATCATTAAAAATCTAAAATATGGAACACTTTCAATTAAGTGTACTTTTAAAAAGTGTGTGTCGTCTAATCCAGCAGTAGTTAAATTAACTAAGTAAAGACCAATTGGTGCGGCCTCAATCCATAAGAACCAAACAACAAAACCTCCAAGAATTGCACCAAAGTTATTTCCACTTCCACCGATAATAACCATTACCCAAATTAAGAAAGTATATCTCAAAGGTCTATAACTTCCTGGGGTAAACAAGCCATCTTGAGTAACTAACATTGCGCCCGCAATACCAACAATGGCTGAACCTAAAACAAAAATTAAAAGGTGTTGTTTAACTACATTTTTGCCCATCGCATTGGCTGCTTCCTCATTATCCCTAATTGCTCGCATCATTCTTCCCCAAGGAGAATAGAGAGCTTTTTGAGTTAAGATTAATAAAATAATTACTACAACTAAAAATAATCCAGAGTAACAAAGTTTTACAAAAACTGATGATCCCTCGATTACCAGTTGATTTAGTGTAGCTTGTCTTTCGGTTAAATCAGTAATTAGATTTAATTTACTTGAGTTAAATTTTTCAACAAGACTTATAAACCATTCTGTTTGTTGCAAATTTACCTCATAAGGTGCAGGTCTTTTTAATCCAATTACATTTTTAACACCTCTTGTTAACCAATCTTCGTGTTTTATAATTGCAATAACAATTTCTGATATTAGTAAAGTTGCTATAGCAAGATAATCAGCTCTTAAACCTAAGGCAACTTTTCCTATAACAAAAGCTAATCCACCTGCAAAAAAAGCTCCAACAACCCAAGAAAAAATAATTGGAAGACCTAATCCACCAAGAAAACCAGTTTTTGCAGGATTAACTCCCTCAATAGCTTCAATTCCTGGTTCAGAAATAAATCTTATGATTATAATTCCTAAAATTATAATTGCAGCTACTATGTAAGTTCTGTTTTTTGATTTCTTATAATTTTTTAAAATATACCTGACAGCTAATACCATTGCTATTATAAGAAAAAGACTGAATAAAATATTAAATCCACCTACACTCCATGCTTCTTGAACAGGATCTACTGAGATTAAAACAGCTGCTAAACCACCTAAAGCCGTAAAACCCATTATGCCAAAGTTAATCAGACCAGCATAACCCCATTGAATGTTGGCACCCATTGTCATTACTGCTGAAATTAGACAAAGATTAAATATTGATAAAGCTATGTTCCAAGACTGGAATATACCAACAAGGATAATCAGCCCCATCATTATACTGTATGCAGCAATTACATTTAAATTTTTTCTCACAACACCTTCCCTTTAAATATACCTGATGGACGATAAAGTAAGACGATGACTAAGATTGAAAAAGATACTGCAAATTTATAATCTGTAGAGAGTAATTGAATTAGACCATCTGGCTCCATACTTTCAGGTAAAACATACATGAAAAATTTTCTATAAGCGTAAGTTAACAATATTTCAGAGAAGGCAATTACATATCCACCGAGAAAGGCTCCAAATGGATTACCAATGCCGCCCACTATAGCTGCTGCAAATATTGGTAGCATATTATTAAAGTAGGTGAATGGTTTAAAGCTTTTATCTAAACCATATAAAGCACCACCAATTGTTGCAAGAATGCCTGCTATGACCCAAGTTATCATGACAATTTTTTTGGGATCGATACCTGATAATAATGCTAAATCCTCGTTATCAGAGTATGCTCTCATACTTTTTCCAGTCTTAGTTTTATTTAAAAACCAAAACAAAGTTGAAACTAAAATCAACGTAACAATAATCGTAATAACTTGAGTAGATTTTATTGCAAGACCCTCGTTTAATCCTGTCATTTCTTTAAATTCACCAGCTTTAATTAAAAATTTTTCTCCATCAAAAAATCTTCTATCTGAAGGGCCAATAATTATACGAACCACTGCCTGAGTAACAAACATCACGCCAATACTTACCATCGCTAATTGCACAGGGGGACTTTTGTTTATTCGGTAATATTTAAATACTAATTTATCTACTATCAGCATGTAGCCAACCATAAAAATAATACCAAAAGGAATTGCGAGAAGGGCTGTAGGTAAAACCCCAAAACTAATTCCAACAGACTGAAAATAGAAAGTGAATAAAATCACAAACATTGTCCCAAAAGACATCATGTCCCCTGTAGCAAAGTTTGCAAACCGTAAAATTCCGTAAATCAATGTTACAAAAATTGCACCAAGTGCTAGTTGAGATCCGTACGCTAAAGCTGGAACAAAAATATAATTTAATAAAAGTATAATTGCATTTACAAAGTCCATATTAACCACCTAGAAAAGAGCTTCTTACTCTTGGGTCTTCTAGTAGTTCTTTTCCAGTGCCAGAGTGCCGGTTCTCCCCAGTCACCAGAACATAACCCCTATCAGAAATATTCAATGCTTGTTTTGCATTTTGTTCAACCATTAAAATTGCTACGTTCGTTCTTTTTACTTTTACGATATGATCAAATAATTCATCCATCACAATAGGTGATACGCCAGCAGTTGGTTCATCCAACATTAATACAGAGGGCTTGATCATAAGTGCTCTACCTAATGCAACTTGTTGTCTTTGTCCTCCAGATAACTCACCAACTAATTGATTTTTTTTTTCTTTTAGAATTGGAAATAATTCGAAGATTTCATTAATAGTCTCTTTAAATTCGGTGTTTATTAAGAAAGCACCCATCTCTAAATTTTCCTCCACCGTCATACCTGCAAAAACATTTTTTGTTTGAGGAACGAATGAGATGCCTTCTTTTACTCTGTCTTGTGGAGAAAGTTTTGAAATATCTTTACCATTGATAATTACTGAACCAGATTTTAAATTTAATAAGCCTAACATTGCTTTCATCGCGGTAGATTTTCCAGCTCCATTAGGTCCAAGGATCGATACTATTTCTCCTCTTTCAACATTTACTGAACATGAATTAATTATGTCAGGGCCATTTCCATATCCACCGGTCATGTTATTCCCTTCAAAAAATGCCATTTAATTATCCTTTAATTTTGAGCCTCTACCTAAATAACTTTCAATAACTTTTTCATCTTTTTTTGCATCCTCAACTGAACCTTCGAAAAGGACTGAACCTTCTGCCATTACGATCACTGGATCACATAATCTTCCTATAAAATCCATGTCATGTTCGATCATACAAAAAGTGTAACCTTTTTCTTTATTAAGTTTTTCGATAGCTGTTCCAAGATCCTTTAGTAAAGTTCTATTAACACCAGCGCCAACCTCATCTAATAATACTAATTTTGCATCAACCATCATTGTTCGACCTAGTTCTAATAATTTTTTTTGTCCTCCGGATAAATTTCCTGCTAATTCATTTTTCAAATGACCAAGATTAAGAAAATTAATGACCTCCATAGCCTTTTCTTTAATTTGACTTTCTTCTTTTGCAACTAATGAGGGTTTTAACAAAGCATTAACCAATTTTTCTCCAGATTGATTTCCTGGAACCATCATTAAGTTTTCTAAAACAGATAAATTTGTAAATTCATGAGCTATTTGAAAAGTTCTTAGCAATCCTTTTGAAAATAATTCATAGGAAGGAACATCAGTAATGTTCTCATTATTAAAAATCACACTGCCAGCAGAGGATTTTAAATTTCCAGCAATAAGGTTAAATAAAGTGGTTTTGCCAGAACCATTCGGTCCAATAATACCTGTAATAGTTCCCTTTTTAACTTTAAGAGAACACTCCGATACTGCTGCTAGTCCTCCAAAATATTTTGACAAATTATTAATTTCTAAAATATTTTGTGACATTAATTATTTGCTTAGTCTTTTGTGTATATCATTCAAAGTTTTTACAACTGAATTATAAACACCTTTACTTCTCATAAGTTTAAGACCTTGCTCATTTAATCCTTTAGGGGTTTGAGACTCTTTTACTAAATATTTGAGTTCCTTCTTCGAGTTTACGACTGCATCTTCAGACAAAGCTACAAATAGAGAAGTAATATATTTCTGTGCATCTTGTCTCTTTACTCCTTTTTTTACCAACCAATCACTCATGATCTTTAAAATTTCATAATAAGCAGCCATCATCCCCGATGTTGACCAGAAATTAATTGATAACTTTTCATTTTTAATCTCTACAGTTGAGCCAAGTTTATCAAAAAAACTTTTTACTTTTTTATTTGGAGGACAAATTGGAACTGGTCCTTTTTTTAAAGAAATCGGAGGTAACGGTATCGCTCTTACTATGTCTGATTTAACTTTTATTATTTTTTTCAATTGGGGTATCGTGATTGTTGAAATAAAACTTATTACAGTTTGATTTGATCTAAATTTAAGATTCTTTAATATTTTTTTACCTACAGTTGGCGTGACAGCTAGAAATATCCAACTGCAACTATCAATTATTTTTTGATTATTTTTTTCGATAGAAATTTTTTTAAATCTTTTTTTGAGATTTTTGGAGATTTTATTATTCCGTGAAGAAACAAATATCCTGTTATATTTTATAGATGAATTACAAATACCAGTTATAACTGATGATGTAATTTTACCCGTTCCAATAAAACCTAATTTCATAATTTAAATACTTATAAAGAATTGTTTATATTAATTAATAAAAAAAGAACCCCTTATTCTTAATAATTCTCTACTTAAATCTTTATTTTCTTTAAAAGGTTTTCGTCCATGAAGCCAAAAATAGTTGTTTGCTACAATTGAAGATCCCACTGGAAGTTTTGTGATTATCTTATTTTTACTCTCTTCTAAGTTGTCAGATAACTTTTGTAAAAAAATACCTTGTTTCATATTTTTTGGTTCTGGAAACTGATCTATATAAGAAATTTGAGCTCTACCGTTTTGATCTGTTGAAAATATAGGATGTTCAACTTTATAGTCTATATTTTTACTTTTTGGTGATCCCCAAAGAAAGTTTTCCTGTCCTGTTGGATCATTAAACAATTCATCACAATGTTCCCAATCATCGAGATGCAACATGGCAGTTTCACCACCTTCTGCATTTCTTTCCTCTAATTTTGACATTAATAACCAATCAGTTTTCTCTTTTACGTAAGTGCCATCTGTATGAAGATCCATGTTTGTATACGCTTTCCTTAAATAAGAGTCGCTTTTATCGACGTGCTTTACATGAAATCTTGCATAATATTTACCAGCCATAGCATCGTAATTAGGTATACCTACTAAATGAGAGATGGCAGTTGATAGTTTAACTAAAAAATTATCATCAATTTTTGAATTTAAATTTTGAGGTTTAATAATAAAACATCCTGTATTTCGATCTTTTAAAATTTCATTTAAAAATTTTGATAATTTGTTATTACTCAAGTCGTCTAAACTTTTTGCAATAGTGAATCTTGTAAAAGGTTTGTATTCTAGAGCAGTAATATCGAACTTATTAAATGGAAAAATGAGTTTACTCAAAACTTCATCGCTGATGTCAATATTGACAATTCTAGATGACAGTTCGTGTTTTTCTATTTGAAATCCATCAATCTTTTCGCTCATACAAAACTTGTAATAAGAGATAGTATGATAGCAGAGAAAATTGTAGGGTAAACTAAATTTTTTTTAGTTAAAAAGAAAATAATTATACATAAAGAAACCACAAAAATTCTGACTGATAAATCTACTTCTGCTAAAGATCCTAATGGAAAAATAACTATTCGAGCAATTAATGCAGCAAGAGTTGAATAAGCAAGACAATTAAACCATCTGAACATTTTTGAGGTTTCTTTAATTTTTTCTGAACTAACAACTCCTAAAAATCTTGATAAGTATGTAGCTAGAGATGTGACAAATATAACAATTAAAATATTACTTGCCATTTTTTTCTCCAATTAAAAACGCTATAGTTCCAGCCGTGAAGCCACCAAACAAGATACACCACTCAGCTGATAAAAAATAAAAAATAGGACCAAGGGTTGCACCTAAAATAACCGATAAACTTATTTGAAAAGTTTTCATAGCTCCAACCATCATACATATAAAATATATTGGATTTATAATTGCTAGACCAATAAGTATGTCTTTATTAAAAAAATCAGAAGCTACATAGCCAATAATTGTTGAAAATATCGCAACTGACCAGGTTGCTACTCCAATTCCAATCCAAAAATCAATTCTATTTTCTTTTTCTATATTTTCATAATTATCCTTCATTATCAGCCACGAAGAAACTGCTATAAAATGACAGGATAAATAATATTTCCATCTTGGCTGGTCTTGGTGCATCAACAACGGCATTAGCGCGATAGTCATTGGATATAATCTCGCATTAACCAACCAAACGGCTAAAAAAATATTTATCAAAGATGCTCCGATTAACATTGACTCAGCCATCACTAGTGAGCCAGGTAAAGCGTATGTGAGAAAAGTTGAAAAAATACTTTGTTGGATTGTGAAACCTAAATTTTTTAATAGTGCGCCTATAGCTATAAAACTTGCACCTAAAGCTATGGCAGGACTACCAACACCCTTTATAGCACTGAAGCCTTTTAAAAAATATTTTGTACTAATCATTAACCACCCAAAAATAGGCGACCAACATCTGGATTATTTAAAAGATCATCCCCTTTACCTGCAATTGCAGTCTGACCAGATACTAGCACGTAACCAATATCTGCGAACTCGAGTCCCTTTTTAGCATTTTGTTCAACTAAAATAATTGTCTTTTTTTCATTCTCTTGGAGATCTCTTAAAATTTCAAATACCATATCGATATACCTTGGTTCTAAACCTATTGATGGTTCATCAACTAATAAAACTGATGGCTTCATTACCAATGCTCTTGAAATTTCTAACAATCTTCTTTCCCCACCTGATAATACTTTTGCAGGTTGGTTTCTTCTGTTTCTTAATCTTTCGTATTTCTCAAAAATTCGCTCAGCTTCCGCGTATGACTCTTCTGTTTTTTCTTTAATAAATCCACCCATTAATAAATTTTCCTCCACAGTCATATCTGGGAAGACAGAATTATCCTGAAGTATGTATGCTATTCCAACAGTTTTCAATTTTTCAGCTGGTGTTAAATTTGTGATTTCTTTTCCATCTATTTCTATTTGCCCTGAAAAAATATTTGTAAACCCATAAATAGAGTGAAGAATAGTAGATTTACCAGCTCCGTTTGGTCCAATCAGGCATAAAGATTGAGCCTTACTGACAAATAAATCGAAATTATGAAGAATTTCCATTTTACCATAACCAGCATTCATATTTTTAATAGTAAGATGAATATTATTTGGAGATAGTTTTTTTAAGTCTTCTGCTACTGGAGCTTTTCCTAAAACTTCATATTGATTTGACATTATTGTGCTCCTAAGTACGCATCTATTACACGTTTGTCATTTTTAATTTCGTCAGGCGTCCCATTAGCAAGCATCTTACCATGTGCTAAACAATAAATACTTTCTGCTAGTTGCATGATAACTCTCATGTTATGTTCAATTACCAAAAGTGTAATACCAAAATCTTGATTTACTTTAATTAATCTATCGATGATACCATTTATAAGAGTAGGATTGATCCCTGCAGTAGGTTCATCTAATAATAACATTTCAGGTTCATTCATCAGAGCCATTGCTAACTCTAGAAGTTTTTGTTGACCAAAAGATAAATCTCCAGCTCTTAATTTTCTTTTTTGATAAAGTCCAACGAAGTTCAGAAGATTTTCTGCCTTTTCTGTTAAATCTTGTGGAATTTTTGAGAATATCTTTAATATACTTTCATCACTACCTTTATGACTAATTAACATATTATCTACGCAATTTAGTTTTCCATAAATTCTAGTTTGCTGAAAAGTTCTAAGTAAACCCAGTTTTGCAATAACAGGCACGGGTAAGTCTGAGACTTCTTTATCATTAAATTTTATTGAACCATTATCTATTGGATATGTTCCAACAATAGAGTTGAACAGTGTTGTTTTACCAGATCCATTTGGACCGATCAGTCCAAATATCTTGCCTTTTTCTACTGACATTGAAATATCTACATTAGCTTTTACTCCACCAAAAGATTTACTAACATTGTTTACTTCTAAAATACTCATTTAAGTTCTACTTGAGCCTTTCGATCTTTTTCATCAATTACTTCACCAAATTTTTCGGGATATTTTTCTCTTAACCAGCCCATAATCCCTTCAGGAAAATAAATTACGATTACAACAATTAAAACTCCTAAAGCAACATACTGCCAACCTAAAAAGAATGTCCAAAACCCTTCTTTGAAAATATGAAATACTGTTGCACCAATAACTGGTCCCCATAAAGTTCCTTTGCCTCCTAAGATTGCCATTAAAACCATGAATACTCCCATTTCTCTTCCATCAAAAGCAACATCAGTTGAGTCGATGTATCCAACTAGTCCTCCCATAATACCACCTGCTAAACCACAAAAGAATGCAGATACCATCCAACCAATAATTTTATATTTCATTGTTTCAATACCCATTGCCTCAGCTTTATCCTCATTATCTCTAATCGCATTTAAGATTAATCTAAATCTTGTTGAATAGATTGCTCGTACCGCAACAAAAGTTAATATGAGAGCTCCAAAACTTAAAAAGTAAAAAAATTCTCCCCTTGCTTCAAGACCGCCAACCTCAGGAAATGGAGGAGTAGTAAACCCCTGACCTGCACCTATAATTTCTATACCTCCAGAAATTTCTCCTGCTGCAACACCTAAACCTAAAGTACAAATAGCAAAATAATGTCCTCTTAAACCTAAAATCGCATATCCAATTAACCCAGCTACTATTGTTGGAACTACTGCAGCTACAACAAGTCCAACAGCCATACCTTGAAAAAATTGAGCTGGAGTATGAACAAAAGTTTTTTCACCTCCACTTTCTGTCCATTCTGCAAGAGGGAAAAACATACCAACTTGAACAGATGCACATAAATACATGCCTAAACCATAAAATAGTATATTCCCGAATGTATTGTATCCCATTTCACCACCCTGAATATTCCAAGTTGTAGCTAAAACTATCAATACACATAGAATGGATAATTGAACTTTAAATGCAGGAAAAACAAATGGTGCCACCAATCCAAAGATTACAATTGCTGAATATAAAAGAATATTTTTACTCATTATTTTAAATACTCTCTCTTCCTAGACAGTTTAAATCTTCTGTAAACGAGAATTAAAACTAATAATAAAAATACTGCACCAATTCTAAATTCAGTTCCTAAAATATAGTCAGCAAATTCTTCAAAAACTCCAAGTCCCATTCCAGACATTGCTACTCCTGGTAAATTACCAAGTCCTGCAACAATTACGATCATAAAAGACCTTATTGTATATGGTAATCCCATGTATGGATGAATTGTAAATGTAATGGATATTAAAGCACCTGCTACCCCACAAAGCGCAGCATTAATTCCAAATGTAGCTGCATAAACTTTCTCTGTATCAACACCCAAGATTTTTGCAGCTCTTGAGTTTTGTGCTGTTGCACGAATTGCTCTCCCTAATTTTGATTTTTTCATGTAAATAACTAAACCAATTGCAAAAACAATACTGATTACAGCTGAAAAGATTTTTGAGTTAGGTAAGGTAACATTGTTATCAAATAACATAGTTGTTCCATAACCTGAATTGGCTAGAACAACATCTGCGCCAAATGCAAAATTCATTAATTGCATAAATAAAATACTTATTCCAAAAGTTGCAAGAATGGAGATGAATAAATCTCGATCGACCACTTTATTAATTACTAATTTATAAATTCCAACTCCAATAAAATACATTATTATTGGAGAAACAATCACACCCCAAGCTGGATGTATTCCGTAAAGATACATGAAGTAAGCAATATAGCCTCCAAGAATGACTAGGTCACCTTGAGCAATATTTATAATATTCATGACACCCCATTGCAATGCCATACCGTATGCAATCAAAGCAAATAAAATACCAAGAAGTAACCCGTCCAAGCAAGCTTGAACAGTAATCATTGGATATTGGAAAACCATGAAATCCATAATCAACTCTTAAAAAAAAATACCCCCTAGAATTTAGGGGGTATTTATAGATTAGTTTTTATCTTTCAGACCACTTAGGAATTGGGTGAATTAACTTCGCTGAAGCCCATTTAGTTGGAGCTACAACTTTGTTTTCACATTTTCCTGAGCCATCACACATTACCTGGAAAAGAACCATCGGCTTGTCAACATTCTGACCACCTTCTGCGAACTTTATATTTCCATAAAATGTTTGCATGTTAGTAGCTGCAAGAGCATCTCGTACTTTTTTCTGATCAAAAGAATTTGCTCTTTCAAATGCATCTTTAAATACTAACAGCGCAGCTGAAGACTCTGCTGACTGATATGGTGGATCATAACCAAACTCTTTTTCAAAGTCTGCTGCATATTTCATACCATCTTTAAAGAAATTATCTTTATAAGTTAATGTCTTATGCCATTGTGATGCACATAAAGCATACTGTGAATTCTTACCATGTTGTTTTGATAATTTCGCAGCATCGCAGTGTGTCATCGCTAGCATAGGTACATCTACCTTCATTTCAGCTATCTGTCTAATTGCAGTAAGTGCACCTTTTGTATGACCTGATACTACAAGAACATCTGGCTTCATTTGTTTTACTTTAACTAATGTAGCAGCCATATCGTTTAACTCTTTCGGTAACTTATCATCTATTACTTTCTTAGAGCCTGTTCTTTTGATTGCATCAAGCACTCCCAATCTTACATCTTGAGAAAATGCATCTTGTTCAAATGCCATTGCAACTGTTACTGGCTTACCGTTATTCTTTTCAACTGCTAAATCTATAGCAACATCAAGATATAAGTTTGCTGGAGCTAATACTGCAAATAGATATTTGTATCCTTTTGTGAACAAAGATCTAGAAGCACCATTTGCTTCAACCATTGGAACACCATATTTTTCTGTAACTGGTGCAATTGCTTTTGTTAAACCTGAACTATATGGTCCAAGCATAAACTCAACACCATCTTGTGAGATTAATCTTTCTGCTAACTGAGCTGCTCTTTTTGGGTTTGATTCATCATCATAATAAATGATTTCAAACTTATAAGTTTTTCCACCAACTTTTACTCCACCCATGCTGTTAATTCTATCAACAGCCATATTGTAACCGTTTTGTGTATGAACACCATTAGATGAGTATTTTCCAGTTAATGAAATGGCAGCACCTAAGACAATCTTATCTCCAACAACTTTTGCAAATGATGTAACTGAAGTTGAAAGTAAAATTGCTACTGCAGAAATAAAACTCAAGATTATTTTGCTTATTTTCATTTTATTTCCTTTTGTTATTAATTAATTAATACTTAATTTAATAAATAATTTTAAAGTATTGCAAGTGGCAAAAAAACTTTACATATGTGCTAATACTGTTGTGTAACAATAATAATTAAGGCAATGATTACCAAAACACTCGCTGAGATTGTATTAATTGTTTTTGGATTTGCTTTTATCCATGTAATAAGTTTTTGTGCCAACAGAGCGTAACAAATCAAAGAAATAAAATCTAAAACTACATAAGTAGTAATTAAAATAAAAAATTGGACGATATAATTGGCACTAAAGTCAATAAATTGTGGGAATATTAAAGGAAAGAACAACCAAGCCTTAGGACTTGTGCCTGCAACTAAAAAACCATCTTTATAAAAAGAAAAAGTACCTTTTGAGCTAATTATTTTTGAATTAACATCTTTGGGTGAAGACTTATAAACATCATAAGCTAAATAAATTAAATAAATTACACCAATCCATTTAAAAATATTTAGGATATTTGGATTGTCAGATAAAAAGGAACCGATGACAAAAATTACTAAAGTTGCCTGTAGTAAATTTGCGGTAACATCTCCAAAGGCTGTCCAAATACAATTTTTAACTCCATAATTCATTGAATAAGAAATGATTACTATTCTAGGGGTACCAGGTGTAATAAATAAAAAAATAATAATCTGTAAAAAAAGGATAAAATCTAGGGGGAGCATAAAAAAAAAGATAGTCCTTAAAAACCGGGAGCTAAAGATGGCTAAGAAGGACTATCAAATCACAATATATCAGGTCTTAAAAAAAATGCATTATAGATTTTTTTGAAATATAAGGGATTTATGAAAAAAAAAGGTCACAGGCCTATCACTAAAGTCAAGAATCCTGAGCCAAGCGTTGAAAGTCCAGATTGGGTCATATGGGCTGCCTGGGCTGATAGGGTCACATTTGAGGAAATTAAAAAAAAAACAGGTTATGCAGAATCTGATGTCATAAGAATAATGCGAAGATCACTCAAACCCTCCTCATTTAGATTATGGAGAAAAAGAGTTCATGAAAAAAGTATCAAACATAGAAAAAAATTTGAATACTCTCGAAAACAAATATCTAGTAAAATTAAAAAAGGTGATTATCTATAGTCTATGAAAAATGTTACGATATATACTGGACCATACTGTAATTATTGCGATGCAGCAAAACGATTATTAACAAGAAATAATGTAACTTATAAAGAAATTAATGTAGCTGAAATCGAAGGTGCAAAAGACGAGATGATAAAGAAAGCTAATGGAAAAAAAACAATACCACAAATATTTTTTGATGATCAGCATATTGGTGGTTATGATGAAGTTAGAGCTTTAGAGAAAGAAAATAAACTACAAGATCTTTTAAAATAAAACATAATAAAGAACCCAAAAAATTAAAGTATATTCAAAAAAACTTTTAAATATTGTGATTTGTTTTTTACTAAACCTTTCATTGATAAACTTTTTTGAAAAATAAAATCCAATATTAACTAATAAGATAGCGATAATAATACCAATTATAGTAAGTTTAATTGAAAAATTTTTATAACCAAAGTAACAAGCTGCAATTAAGGTAAACCAAGAAACTTTTGTAATAAGAATTTTAAAAATTAACCCAGCTTTTTTACTAAAAACAGATTGTGTTTTTATAATTGAATATGACCAAATAATACCAATTAAAAAACTAATATACTTAATAATCATTGTTTACTCTTTGGTTCAAAAACTAGGCAAATACCATTATTACAATATCTTTGTCCAGTCGGTTGTGGACCATCATTAAAGACATGTCCATGATGAGCATTACAGTTTTTACAATGATATTCAGTCCTAGCATAACCTAATAAGTGATCCGTTTTTGTTTCAAAAACATCAGGTAGTGATTCATAAAAAGATGGCCAACCTGAACCACTTTCATATTTTGTTTTGGAATCAAATAATTTTTCTCCACAATTAGCACAATGGTAACTGCCTTCTCGCTTTTCATTATTTAATTCACTTGACCCAGGTCGCTCTGTGCCTTCTTCAAACATAACTAATTTTTGTTCAGCTGTGAGATTGGGATTTTTTTTATTCATAACGACTAAATTAATTTAGCACATGACTGGTGCAAAAAAGAGTGTAATTCAACAAGTTTATCAATATTTTTATTGTAACCACCACCTAAAACTCCACAAAGAGGAATTCTTTTAGAAAAAAAATTTTCTGTAACAATTTTATCTCTTTCTTTTATACCATCATCCGAAATTTTTAATTTTCCCAAGCGATCATTAAAATGGATATCAACTCCTGCAATATAGAAAACAAAATCAAAATTTTCTTTATTTAATTTATTTAAATGAAATTTAAGTATATTTAAATATTCCTTATCCTCTGTATTGTCTTTAAGCTCCACATCACAATCACTAATTGATTTTTTAGCAGGATAATTTGATTTTGAATGCATGCTAAAAGTAAAAACATTTTTATTGTCCTTGAATATATCTGAGTTACCGTTTCCTTGATGAACATCCAAATCAACAATTAATATTCTTTTTGCCAATTCTTTATCTAGTAGAAATTGAGAGGCAACTGCTACATCGTTAAAAACACAATATCCTGCACCACTATCATAATTCGCATGATGGCTTCCTCCTGCAGTATTACAAGCGATACCGTGATTTATTGCAAGTTTAGATGCAAGCACTGTTCCACCTGTTGCAACTAACGACCTTTGAACTACGCTATCAACTAATGGAAAACCAATTTTTTTAACTCCAATTTCATCTAGTGTTTTATTTTTAATTTCTTTAATATATTTTTCAGAGTGAGCACCCTTTAAAGTTTCATCTGAACATGGGTATGGTTTATGAAACTTTGTTACTATCTTATTTCTTATTAAAAAATCTGCAAGATCACCAAATTTATTAATAGGAAATTTATGATCATCACCAATTTTAGCAAAATAATCTTCATGATTAACTACAGGTAAATCCATTTTACTCAATCACCCGAATTGGTTCACCATTAACACAGGCTTCTAGTGACTCGATCATTTGAGTAAAATAAACGTGATAATTTTCAGCCGTCACATATCCAATGTGAGGTGTTAATAAAGCATTTGGTAAAAATCTTAATTTATTATTTTCTGATAAAGGCTCTTTTTCATAAACATCTAATCCAGCCCCTGCAATTACATTTGTTGATAATGCAATTATCAAATCGTCTTCGTTTATTATGGGGCCCCGAGAGGTATTAATTAAAAATGAGGTCTTTTTCATCTTATCCATTTCTTTAAGAGTAATACAATTTTTATATCTCTCTCCACCTTGTACATGAATAGATAAAAAGTCAGAGTTTTTTATTAGATCTTCTTTACTACAAGGCAGAACGTCTAATTCTTTACAAGTATCTAAATTTAAATTTTCACTCCAGGCCATCACTTGCATACCGAATGCCTTACCAACTTTAGCAACCTGCGTTCCTACTTTTCCGAGGCCAATCAAACCAAGAATTTTACCTTTTAATTCTACACCAACTGAAGTTTGCCAATAACCTTGATACATATTGTCAATTTCCTCTTTTAAGTTTCTTGCTAATCCAAGTATTAATGCCCAAGTTAATTCAGGTGTTGGATTAGTATTGCTCTCAGTACCACTGACAACAATTTTTCTTTTTTTCGCGACATCTAAATCAATTGATTTATTTCTTAACCCACTAGTGATTATAAATTTTAATTTAGTTAAATTTTCTATCAAATTTTTTGTTATAGGAGTTCTTTCTCTCATTATAAGAAGAGCCTCAAACTCTGCTAATTTCTCTATAGCATCAGCTTCATCTACAAAAGGCTCACTAAAAATTTTAATTTCATATTTTCCTGATAATTTTTTTAGATCCACAAACTGTTGTGAAACATTTTGATAGTCATCTAAAATTGCAACTTTAAGCATAAACTTTTCTATTAGACAAATAAATGCCAGACAATATGAAAAATGCTCCTACAAAATGATACATCTCAAATTTTTCTTTGAAAATAATAATTGCCATAATGGCACTAAATAATGGCATCAATTGAATAAACATAGAGGCTCGATTTGGACCAATTATTTCAATCCCTTTTTGCCAAAAATAATAAGCTGCTATGGCAGGAAAAATTGCCACATAAGTTAATATTAAAAAAAAATTTTTATTTAAATTTAATTCAAGACCGATTGATTTTTCGTAAAAAAATTGCGGAATTAAAAAAAGTATTCCTACTGAAACCATTAATTGTATCAAGGTAAATTGTGAAAATTTAAACTTATTTTTTTTAAGCAAAGTTGAATAAAGAGACCAGGTAATTACACAAACTAACATCCATATATCGCCTTTATTAAAATCTAAAGAAATTATCTTTTGGAAATCTCCATTTGAAATTATTGAGCCTATACCGATAATTGAAACTAATAATCCAATCAACTGAAAAATATTTGTTTTTTCAATTTTCATTAATGATGATAGAACAATTGTTGCTGCAGGAATAGCTGAAAGCATAAGTACAGCATTTATTACTTGTGTATAATTAAGAGCAAAATAAACTACAGAATTAAATGTGCTTATTGTAATTACTCCCATAAAACTAATTACAAGCCAATTTTTTTTTATATAGGATAGATTTTTGAAAATTTCTTTGTAGGTAAAAGGTATCAGAATAAACCAAACGGAGATCCATCTAAAAACATTTAAAGTTAAAGGAGGAATTTCAAATAATGTTGCAAATTTTCCAACTATAAAATTACCTGACCAACAAAATGTTGCGAGCACTAAAAAGAAGTATGCTAAATAGTTTTTATTTGACACGAAATTAAGAAAATCTTGTCGAACTATAAGGATCTAAGTTTAAATTTGTATTTTCTTTAGCTATCATTCCAGAAACTATCTTTCCAGATATTGGACCTAATGTCCATCCTAAATGATGATGTCCAAAACAATAAAACACGTTTTTATAATTTTTAGATGGACCCATTACTGGCAAAAAATCTGGTAATGTTGGCCTAAAGCCTAACCACTCATCTTCATGCTCAGGAAGGTCCCCCAACATATACTTTGCATTATTGATTAAATTATTAATTCTTGATTTTGAAGCAGGATTATCTAAACCACCAAATTCCACAGTGCCAACTACTCTTAAGCCTTGTTCCATTGGTGTTATACCGAAACCTCTATTATGAAATATGACTGGTCTACTTAAAAGATGATCACAATCTTTAAAATGAACATGGTAACCTCTCTCTGTATCTAATGGAATTTTTTCATTCAATTTATCGGTTAGTTTCCTAGAAAAAGCTCCACAAGTTATTACAATCTTGTCACAAACGAAACTTTCATTTTCACTCAACAAAATAGGTCTCTCTCCTTCAAAATTAATATTTAAAATATTCTTATTTTGAAATTTTCCACCTTTAGCTAAAAAAAGTTCAAAAAGTTTTAATAAAATCTTTTTTGGGTTTCTGGCATGTCTTGCGTATGGGTAATAAACTCCCGCATGATAAAATTTTTTAAGATTCGGTTCTAAATCATGTATATCTTTTTTATCTACCAGTTGTTGTTTAACACCTAACTCTTCTCTTACTCTGATTTCTAGTTCTCTACTTTTTAGATTTTTATCATTCCAAACGTAAAGAATTCCTTTATTTTCAACTAAGTTTTCTAGATTAATTTCTTCAAATAGTTCATCATAAGCGGGAAGAGCTAAGTCTAAAATTTGGTGCATATTTTTTGCAGTATGCATCATTTTACTTTCAGTCGTATTAAAAATAAATTTTAAAAACCAAGGAATCATTTTTGGTACATAATTCCATTTTAAAGCTAAAGGACCTGTTGAGCTTAATAACATGGCAGGAACATCCATTAAAATATCTGTTCTATTCAACGATAAGGATGCGTATGGTGAAAAGTGACCAGCATTGCCATATGAGGCGACAGGACTACCAGGTTTTTCTCGATCAAATATTGTTACTTTGAAACCTTTTTTTTGTAAAAAAAGAGCATTCGAAATACCTTGAATACCAGCACCAACAACACCTATGTTTAAATTTTTATTCATTGAAAAAATATACAATTATTCTCTGAAAAAATTTAAGCGACAAATTATACTTAGGCGATTAATTGTTGGCTGTGTACCCTCGCACTCATCACTATTCCAAAGCCAATCATGGTAGCTAACATTGAAGAGCCTCCATATGACATTATTGGCAATGGAGATCCAACTATAGGTAGCAAGCCTAGAACCATGCTCATATTTATTGTAATAAAAACAAAAATAGCGGCTCCAAAACCATAACAAAAAAGTTTAGCAAAATAACTTCTAGAATTAGCTCCAATAGCAATTATGCGATAAATTATAATAATATAAATTACTAGTAGAACCACTGAACCAACAAAGCCGAACTCCTCTGAAAACAGAGTGAATATAAAATCAGTATGCTTTTCTGGTAAAAATTCTAAATAACTTTGAGTACCTTTTAAAAACCCTTTTCCAAAAATACCTCCAGATCCAACCGCAATTTTGGATTGAATAATCTGATAACCCGCACCAAGAGGATCTTTATCTGGATTTAGAAAAGTTAAAACTCTCAACTTTTGATAAGGTTTTAAAAATGCTATTACAAATGGTAACGAAATTACAAAACCTAACATAGTATAAATAAAATATTTGTGATTAATTCCTGCAAACCACAAAACAGCTATTCCGCTAACAGCTATTAGTACTGAAGTACCCAAATCAGGTTGAACTATCACAAGACCCATGGGTAATAAAATAATTATGAGTGAAGTTAAAATTGTATAGACAGAATTAACATTCTCTAATTTCATCCTGTGGAAGTACTTTGCCAAACATAAAATTATAAATATTTTCATAAGTTCTGATGGTTGTAAATTTATGAAGTATAAGTTCATCCATCTTTGTGACCCTGAGGAAGTTATTCCAAAAAAATATGTCCATACTAAAAGACCGACCACACCCAAATAAGATAGGTAGCCAATAGAAAACCAAAATTTAATATTAATAAATGAGATAAAAAGCATCATCATTGTAAAAATCATCAATTTTATAAAATGACTTTTTGTATGAAACAAAATCTTACCTCCATCAGTCGAATACATTGTTGCTAAACTAATAAAACCAAGCAACAAAATACAAATTAGTAAAATGTAATCAAAATTTCTAAATTTTTGAAAAAAAGTAAAATTGTTATTTGTTAATCTAGTATGTTGATACATCTAAATCTCCAAATATTTTTTTTCATTAATTGACTGTCTCATTTGATGTCGATCAATAATAAGTTTAAATAATTTCTTTGCCATTGGAGCGGCGGTTGTACTTCCATTACCACCATGCTCCACCACAATACTTAGTGCATATCTTGGGTTTACATATGGACCGTACGCGATATATAAAGCATGATCTCTTTGTTCGTAAGGAATCTCGGAGGTTTTTAGATCTAACTCTCTTTCTCTTTCAGTAATTTTTTTAACCTGGGCTGTTCCTGTTTTGCCAGCAAATTGATATTTTGGATTGTCAATTCTTGACCTATAAGAAGTTCCCATTACTTCATTAGTAGAACCAAACATTGCATCTTGGATGATTCTTATATTTCTAGAATTTTTATAAAGGGGGGTGTAATAATCATCTGGCTTCATTTTATCTTTATCATCTATAATTATTTTTGGGTAAATTTTATATCCTCCATTAGCGATTTGAGCTGTCATTAAACATAGTTGAATTGGTGTAGTTTGAATATATCCCTGACCAATTCCAGTAATTATTGTTTCTCCTAATAACCATCCTTTACCTAAAGCATTTTTTTTCCATTGTGTATTAGGAATTAGTCCATCTTTTTCAATTTCAAACAAGTTATCAAAAACTTTTTTTCCTAAGCCAAATTTTTTTGCAGTTTCACTTAACTTATCTACGCCAAGTTTTCTTGCTATCTCATAAAAATAAGTATCACATGACATCTTCATAGCGTTTCTAAGACTAACATATCCATGACCTTCTTCTTTCCAGCAATGATAAGTTTGATCATACAACTCGGTTTTTCCAGTACATCTGACAGTAAAGTTCGTATTTATAATTCCATTTTCTAAAGCAGATAAGGCTACAATGGGTTTCAATGTTGAGCCTGGAGAATATCTACCTTGCAAAGTTTTATTCAATAGTGGTTTCATTGGATCATTACGGATTATTTGCCAATTATCTTGACTAATACCAAAAACAAACAAATTTGGATTAAATGAGGGGGATGAGTGCATAGCAATAACTTCACCAGTAAATATATCCATTACGCATATAGATCCTGCTTTCTCTTTTAATAGTTCGTTGGCTAATTTTTGAATTTCTGTATCGACTGTAAGTTTTAGCGTTTGACCTTTTTTACCTTTTTGAAACTCAAGCTGACTTATTCGTCTACCATATGCATTTACTTCGTATCTCTCAATATCATTAGTTCCAATCAATTTTTCCTCAAAAGATTTTTCTAATCCAATTTTTCCAACTTTAAGACCAGGTACAAAATTCTTTTTTATTAGTTCTGTATTTTCAATATCCTGCTCATTTGCCTGACTAACATAACCAATTATATGAGTAAAATTTTCATTAAAAGGATAATTTCTTGAAATAGAGATGACAGGTTTTACTCCATTTAAGTCATACAAATGGTTATTTATTTTTGAAAATTTATCCCAACTTAAGTTGTTTGAAACTATTAGAGTTTCCCAAGGTTTAATTTCTTTTTTCTTCTTTAAAACTTTTTTAAACTCTGTGTCAGATAACTCTAATAAGTCTTTTAGCCTGTAGATAACATACTTAAAATTTTCTACTTGCTCGGGTATCACATGTAACTGATATGCTTCAAAGTTACCAGCTATCACATTACCAAAGTAGTCATGAAACTCGCCTCTAACAGGAGCTAATTTCCATTCTCTAATTCTGTTCTTATCCGATAGTGTAAGATATTTTTTATTTTCTTTAACTTGTAAAAAAAACAATCTACTTATAATTCCAACCATAATAAAAAACTTTAGCGATCCCGTTATAAACATTCTACGATTAATCGAATTTAATTTTTTTACGTTATCACTTGATGAATTAATCATTTATCCCCTTCAAATAGTATTTAAATAAATAAGTGAAAAGTATATATAAAACAAAAGTAAAAAAAATATTTACCAGATAACTCAGAAGTAAAAGGTCGTATGAAAAAAATAAAGTCAAAATTGAATAATTTATTGAGTTTATCAGACTTATTACAAATAAGAAATAAAACCAATCTTTTATTGGGTTAGGTCTAATTGTAATATTTCTCAAATAAGAGGTTGCGGTACAGATTAATATATAAGATAAACTGCTAATTCCTAGAGGCAATCCAACAACCGTATCATTTATCAAGCCTGCTAGAAAAACTAAAAGATAATCAAAATTTTTAAAATCTTTTAAAGTAAAGAAAAAAATTAAAATAAAAGGAAAATTGAACGAGAAGTATTTAAATTTCAAATAATTTAGGTCAAATTCATTTAATACAGAAACGAATAACACTATTATTGGCAAAAAAGAGTAGAATTTAAAGTAAAAACCTCTTGATTTAAAATTAGTCATTAGCCTGTCCTTTATTCATTACACAACTTTTATATTCTAAAGTTCCTACTTCAAAACCGTCATTATTTAAAAAAGACTTACGACATTCATGACCAAATTTTAAATTCAATCTTAAAAAATCAATTTCATCCAAATCAATATTATACTGAGCAATTATTTGTTTTTGATCATAAACTTCATTTCTAAAGTCTAAAATTTGTTTATTTAAATTATTAATCGTAATTTTTAATAATTCATTCTCATCTTTAAATCTTAAATTGGATTGTTCAATAATTTTTTTTTCGTCTTCTAATATTTGTAATTTTGTATCCACAGTATTGTTTTTTTGTGAATTTTCTATTTCAACTTGCTGAACTTCATTCTTAACTTCAGTTTTGGTAACTAATTCGGCGAAAACGTACTTCAATTGACTAAAATCACTGTAAAAGTCTACTTTAAATTTTTTTGAACTCCCTGTATCGTTAACAACCACTCTCCCAATAGGGATGCCACTTTTAAAAATTGCACCCGTACCTGATGTATAAACAATGCTATCCTTTAAAATTAAATCTGAAATACCCTCTTTAATATATTTTATTTCTCCATAGTTCTCACCAGTACCTGTTATTATTGCTTGAATATTTTGTGGTGCTATCGTTACAGGAACATTTGAATTAAGATCAGATAACAATAAAACTCTTGAGGTTTTATAATTTACCTCAACTACTCGACCAATTAAATATGACCTGTCATAAATATTGGTGCCGATTTTAATATTATCCTTACTACCTTTGTTAATAATAATACTTCTCAAATATGGACTGTCATGATCAACAATTATTTTGGCTAATATTTTATCTGAACTTAAAGTGTAATTATTAATAAGCTTTTTTAATTCCTCATTCTCAAATTGAGTTATTTTATCCGAGATGCTTTTAGACTTTAACTCATTGAGCTCTTCTAGGTTTGTCTTATAATTTTGAAAATAAGTTGAATATTCTCTTATTTCAAAAAAAGTATTTTTTAAAAAGTTTTCAGGTATTGAGACAATAAAGGAAGACCTGTATACTGCTTCACTAATTCCTGCCTTTAAATACCTTATGAACTTTAAATCAAAACTAGATAAAACAATTATAAAAATGGAAATAAAAACTAAAGTTAATAATGAAAACTTTTGTTGAGTGCTTTTTTTTAAAAAAGCAGAACGAATTGCAATTATAAAATCATCTCTGCTAGAGGCCATCTTTTAATATTCAGTCAGCATAGTAGAAAATGTTTGTTCTTGATCTAAAGCTTTTCCAGTTCCAACTGCAACACATGATAACGGGTCATCAGCTATATGGACTGGTAAACCAGTTTCTTTCGAAAAACGTTTATCAATATTTTTCAATAAAGCTCCACCTCCAGTTAAAACTAGACCCATATCTACAAGGTCTGCTGATAATTCTGGTGGAGTACTTTCTAATGCATCTTTGATACCATTAACCATTTGTTTTAAAATATCATTTAAAGCTTCTGCAGTGTCTTCCTCAGTAATATTTACTTCTTTAGGTGTCCCTGACCTTAAATCTCTTCCTTTTACAGCATAGGTATTATTATTTGTTGGTATTGCTGTTCCAATTTCTTTCTTAATTTTCTCTGCAGTACTATCTCCAATCATTAAGTTATATTCTTTTCTCATATAGTTTACCATTGCTCCATCCATAGAGTCTCCAGCCACTCTTAATGATTTTGAGTAAACTAATCCTCCTAATGACATAACTGCAATTTCACTTGTTCCACCACCTATATCAACAACCATTGACCCTGTCGCTTCCGATATAGGAAGATTGGCACCTATTGCAGCAGCAATTGGCTCCTCAATTAATTGAACTCTTCTCGCGCCTGCAGCTAACGCACTATCTTGAATGGCTTTTCGCTCTACAGGAGTTGATCCAGTTGGAACACAAATTAATATTCTTGGATTTGCAAAAGAGCTCCCTTTATGCACTTTTTTTATGAAGTGTTTAATCATCTCTTCAGTCACAATAAAATCTGCGATAACTCCATCTCTTAAAGGTCTTATTGCTTGGATATTTCCAGGCGTTCTTCCCAACATAGTCTTAGCTTCATCACCCACTGCTAATACCTGTTTTTTTCCTCCTTGTTCCACAATAGCAACAACTGAAGGTTCATTTAAAACTACGCCCTGTCCCTTCACAACAACTAAAGTGTTAGCTGTACCTAAGTCAATTGCCATATCTTGGCTCCAGACTTTTTTAATCCTCTCGAATATTCCCATTATACTCCTCCCTTAATTTTTTGGTGTTCAATGTTTTTATAAAGTGATTTTTTTTCTCTTTTAATTAACATTTTATTTAACGCGTTTAAGTATGCATTTGCCGAAGCTACTAATGTATCAGTATCTGCAGATTGTCCAACTGTAGTTCGATCATTTTCCTCTATTTTTACACTTACAGTTGCTTGAGCATCAGTTCCCTCTGTAACCGCATGAACTTGATATAAAGACAATTTTACATCATGTGGATATAGTTCTTTTATACATTTAAAAATTGCATCAACAGGACCATCTCCAGTCTGTGTAGTTTTTTTTATTTCCCCGAAAACATCTAGAGTCATATCTGCTCTTTGTGGCTCTCCTGTTCCTGCAAAAACTTTTAATGATTTAAGATTGATAGCGTTAATTTTATTATCTATTATTAAACTATCATCAACTAAAGCAACAATATCTTCATCATAAATATGTTTTTTCTTATCAGCTAAAATTTTGAACTTCCCAAAAGCCGCTTGAACAACATCATCAGTTACATCAGCATATCCAAGATCACTTAATTTGTCTTTAAATGCATGTCTGCCAGAGTGTTTACCCATTACTAAAGAAGTTTTTTTTACTCCCACACTTTCTGGAGTCATTATTTCATATGTTTCCCTATTTTTAAGCATCCCATCTTGATGAATTCCTGACTCATGGGCGAAAGCATTTTTTCCAACAATAGCTTTATTAAACTGGACTGGAAACCCGGTAGCATTTGAGACAATTTTAGATGCTTTACTAATTAATTCTGTCTTAATACCAGTCTGATAAGGCAATAGATCATCTCTAGTTTTTATCGCCATAACTATTTCCTCCAGAGCTGCATTGCCAGCTCTCTCGCCAATACCATTAATTGTGCATTCAATTTGCCTTACTCCTGCTGATAATCCAGATAATGCATTAGCTACAGCTAATCCTAAATCATTATGGCAATGAGCAGAAATAATTGCTTTATCAATATTAGGAACATTATTTTTAATAAGATTAATAGTTTTAGCAAATTCCTCGGGTATAGAATAACCAACAGTATCTGGAATATTAATTGTTGTAGCACCACATTTTATTGCTAACTCTATTGTTCTATACATAAAATCTAGGTTGGTTCTTGTGCCATCTTCACATGACCACTCAACATCATCTGTAAATTTTTTTGCGTAAGTAACGCTCTCTTTAATTGCACCTAATACTTGTTCATCAGTCATGTTAAGTTTATGTTTCATATGAACAGGACTAGTAGAAATAAATGTGTGAATCCTAAATCTTTTTGCAAATTTTAAAGACTCATGGCAAGCATCTATATCTTTTTTAGTTGCTCGAGCTAATCCACAGGGAATCGAATTTTTTATACTTTTACTTATCGCAGTAACTGCTTCAAAATCTCCTGGTGATGAAATTGGAAAACCAGCCTCAATAATATCGATACCCATTTCATCGAAAACTCTTGAGATTTGAATTTTTTCCTCAACGCTCATAGAAGCGCCCGGTGATTGTTCACCATCTCTCATTGTTGTATCAAAAATATAAACTTTTTCTTTTTCAGACATAAAATTGTTCCCTAAGAAATATACAACCTATCGTTTAGATTGCAAAATAAATCAGCTAAATTTACCCAATTTGGATCAAGAAATTACTTCTTATCACTATCCACTAATTTTTTCTTACCAATCCATGGCATCATTGCTCTTAAATTAGCTCCAACTTTTTCTACTGGGTGTTCAGCTAATTTTGCCCTTGTGGCTAAAAAATTTTTCTGTCCATTTTTACATTCATCCATCCATGCTTTGGTAAATTTTCCTGATTGAATATCAGCCAGTGCTTCTTTCATTCTTTTTTTTGTTTCCTCTTTATTTATTATTTTTGGTCCAGTTTGATATTCACCATATTCAGCTGTATTTGATATTGAATAGTTCATGTTAGCAATTCCACCCTCATAAATAAGATCTACAATCAACTTCACTTCATGAACAGTCTCAAAATATGCCATTTCAGGTTCATAACCAGCTTCAACTAATGTTTCATATCCATTTTTTATAAGTTCAACTAATCCTCCACATAAAACAGTTTGTTCACCAAATAAGTCTGTTTCTACTTCATCTTTAAAAGTTGTTTCAATAATGCCAGATCTACCTCCGCCAATTGCTGAAGCATAAGACATCGCAAGATCTCTCGCTTTACCTGATCCATTTTGATGTACTGCAAATAAACATGGGACACCACCACCTTTTTCATATTCACTTCTTACTAAATGACCAGGTCCTTTTGGAGCAACCATAAAAACATCTAAATCTTTTCTTGCTTTTATTAAATCGTAATGAACATTGAGCCCATGTGCAAAGGCTATTGATGCTCCTTCTTTTACTCTTTGTTCAATATGGTTTTTATAGATTGAAGCTTGTAATTCGTCTGGAGTTAGTATCATTACAATATCTGCCCATTCTGCTGCATCAGATAAATTCATTACTTTTAATCCTTTCGATTCAGCTTTTAATATACTTGATGATCCATCTCTTAAAGCCACAACAACTTCTTTTACACCACTATCTTTTAAATTTAATGCATGTGCATGACCTTGACTACCATAACCAAAAATTGCTATTTTTTTATCTTTAACAAGATTGCTGTCTGTATCTTTTTCATAAAACATTTTCATTTTATTCTCCTTTAATAAATTTATTTAAATATTTCAGATCCTCTAGTCATAGCTATTGCACCCGTTCTAGATGTGCTTACAAGTCCATTTGACTTTAGTTTTTTATTCATTTTATCTATTTCTCTACGCAATGCAGTAATTTGAATTACTACAGATTTTTTTGTTTTATCTAATATTACTGGATTAAAAGTTTTGCAAGCTTTAAGACATTTATCAATTTTACTTCTATTTCCCACAACTTTAAGCAAAGCCATTTCCTTAAAAATGACATTTTTATCTTCTCTCTTAAAGTCCGCAACTTTGTGAACTGGGACTAATTTCTTTAATTGTAGTTTAATTTGATCAATTACTTGAGGTGTTCCAGTCGTTACAATAGTAATTCTTGATATATTTTTCATTGCATCAACCTCTGCAACAGCGAGAGATTCTATATTATAGCCTCTGCCAGAAAATAATCCGACTACTCTTGCAAGCACTCCAGCTTCGTTATCTACCCAGACTACAATGATATGTGTACCAGATTTACTTTTTTTTGTTGGAATATTATAAGCTGATTTCGGGTTTGACATTAAACTAAGGCTTTTCCTTTACCTGTAATTTTATTATCTTTTTTATCATTTGGACCTAAAATCATCTGATTGTGAGGTTTTCCTGATGGTATCATCGGAAAGCAATTCTCATTAGGATCAACTCTACAATCAAAAATTACTGGACCTTTATGCTCTAACATTTCATTTATTTTGAGGTCTAATTCATCTGGATTATCAGCTTTAATACCTTTACATCCATATGCCTCTGCTAATTTTACGAAATCTGGCAATGCCTCTGAATAACTTTCGGAATAGTTTTTTTCATGAAGTAATTCCTGCCATTGCCTTACCATTCCCATATATTGATTATTCAAAACAAATATTTTAATTGGCAGATTATACTGGACTGCTGTTGACATTTCTTGCATGGTCATTAGCACTGATGCTTCGCCAGCAATATCAATAACAAGCTTATCAGGATGCGCAATTTGAACACCTACTGCAGCTGGGAGACCATACCCCATTGTTCCGAGTCCGCCAGATGTCATCCACCTATTAGGTTTATTAAATTTATAATGTTGTGCAGCCCACATCTGATGTTGACCGACTTCTGTAGTAATGAACGTGTCTTGATTTTTTGTTAATTCGTATAATCTTTGCACAGCATGCTGGGGTTTAATAGTCTCTTTACTATTTATAAAACCAAGTGAGTTTTTTTCTCTCCATTTTTCAATTTTTTCCCACCACTTAGAAACATTTTGTTTATTTGAATTTTTAAAACCATTTTTTTTTTGACTAATGGTTTTAACGGCTGCTTTGAGAACCTCATTCACATCACCCACGATTGCTAAATCAACTTTTATTATTTTATTAATCGAAGATGGATCAATATCAATATGAACTTTTTTAGATTTTGGAGAAAACTCGTCTATCTTTCCAGTTATCCTATCATCAAATCTTGCTCCAATATTTATTAATAAATCACAATCATGCATAGCATTATTCGCCTCATAAGTTCCATGCATACCAAGCATACCTATAAACTGACTGTCGTCACCAGGAAAAGCTCCCAAACCTTGTAATGTTGATGTAATTGGGAAACCAATCATTCTCACAAACTCTCTTAACGAGTCACTTGCTTTTGGGCCTGAGTTGATAACTCCACCACCAGTGTAAACTACAGGTTTTTTTGCTTTCGCAATTAAGTCAACTAATTCATTAATTTCATCTTGAGAAAAATTGTTATGCAATTTTCCATTAGATTTTTTTTCTTTTTTTGGTTTCGTATATTTGATTTTTGCGAATTGAATATCTTTTGGAATATCTACTAAAACAGGACCTGGCCTTCCTGTTGTGGCGACTCTAAAGGCTTCATGAAGAGTTTTTGATAATTCCTTAATGTCTTTTACTAACCAGTTATGTTTTGTGCATGGTCTAGTAATTCCTGTTGTATCACACTCCTGAAAGGCATCTGTTCCTATCAAATGCGTTGGTACTTGTCCTGATATACATACTAATGGTACTGAGTCCATATAAGCATCAGTCAAAGCTGTAACTACATTTGTAGCTCCCGGTCCAGAAGTAACTAGAACAACACCAGGTTTACCGGACGACCTGGCATAACCCTCAGCTGCATGACCGGCACCTTGTTCGTGTCTAACTAATATATGCTTTATAGAAGAATGATTTTTTAATTCATCATAAATTGGAAGAACTGCACCTCCAGGATAACCAAAAATAAATTCGACATCTTGATCCTCAAGGCATTTAAAAACAATTTCAGCTCCTGAATATAATTTAGACATTTAAGCAATCTAGCTGAAGTTGTGCTTATTGGTCAAGGTAAAGAAAAAAAATATCTAAATATTTTTAATAAAATTGTTCAGCCTAGTATGCCTGATTTTGTTCCAATCCATCATATTTCCTCTGCCCCAAGTAACCTGTCTTTTAGCGTACTGCCTAGTCTTTATTGATATTCTCTCAATAACCTCATTAATATCAATTTTTTTATCAATAAAGTCCTTAATTTCAATTAAGCCTATTGCCTTAGTTGCAGTTCTTTTTTTTGAAACCTTCATGTTCAAAAATTTTTTAGCCTCTAAAATGGCGCCTTTATTGATCATGTCTTGAGTACGGTTGTGAATCTTATTCACTAAAATATCCCTTGGGTAATCGATGTAAATTTTATAAAAGTCTTTATCTTCAAAAATTGATTTAGTTGCCTTATACCAATCAAGTAATGTTTTTTTGGTGAACAGTTTAACTTCATAAGCTCGTATTAATCTTTGAGTATCAGATGGATTGACATAATCTTGAATTTTTGGATCAAGTTTTTTTAATTTTTTTAGAAAAATTTTATTTCCGATAGAACTGTTCAATTTCCTAACTTTTTCTCTAATTTGAATTGGAATTTTCGGAATGTTAACTATCCCATCAGTTAATGTTTTGAAATATAAACCAGTGCCTCCAACTATTATTGGGACATTTTTTCTCTTTTTAATATCGGAAATTTTTTTTTTGGCAGCTATCAGCCATTCTCCTGATGAGTAATTTTTTTTTACAGACTGAAATCCATATAAATGATGCTTAATCTTTTTGTAATCTTTTTTAGATGGTCTAGCAGATAAAATTTTAAGTTCTTTATATATTTGCATACTATCAGCGTTTATAATTTCACCCTTTAATTTTTTTGCAAGTTTTACTGCGAATTCTGATTTTCCTGATGCTGTGGGTCCGTAGATTAAAATAATTTTGGATTTTAAATCCATAAATTAATTCAATTTAATACCAATATATCTTCTTTGATTTTGACTATTATAAATAACTAGTAAAATTGTTTTTTGATTGCTATTTAAAACTTTTTTTACGACTTCAGATAAGTCATCTATCGATCTTATTTTTTTCTTTTGAGCCTCTAAAATAATACTATTTAATTCAATAGACCCTTTAAGCGGGCTATCATTTTCAATTTTAGTGATTACCAACCCTGATGTTTGGTTAGGTAAATTTCTACTTTTAATATCTTCTTTATTTATCAACCTTACGTTTATTTTTAGTTCATCTATTAAAGTCTCTTTTGGTGAAGTTTTTTTGTCAGCAACTTTAAAATCTTCTGAAGTTTCTAATCTACCAAGTGTGATTGTTTTAATTATCTCTTTTTTATTTCGCCAAATTTTTACTTTTACATTTTTTCCAACTTCTGTTCTAGCAACGATTGTTGGAAGTTCTTTCATCTCTTTTATTTTTTCACCATTAAATTCAAGTATGATATCGCCTGCCTTTACACCAGCTTTTTGTGAAGGGCTATTATCAGCAACACTAGCAACTAATGCACCTCTAGGCTCATCTAAATTTTCAACATCTGCAATTTCTTTTGTAACATCCTGAATTCTAACACCTAACCAACCTCTTTTAGTTTCACCAAATTCTACTAACTGGTCTATTACAATTTTTGCACTGTTAGACGGTATTGCAAAACCAATACCTATAGAACCACTTCTTCCAAGAATTGCTGTGTTGATTCCTATTACATCTCCGTTTAAATCAAAAAGAGGACCACCAGAATTTCCAGAGTTAATTGATGCATCTGTTTGTATGTAATCTTCATATCGAGTTAGTCCTAATGAACGATTTCTTGCTGAAATAATTCCAGAAGTAACAGTCCCACCAAATCCAAATGGATTACCAATTGCAATTACCCAGTCACCAATTCTTGCTTTATCAGAGTTTCCAAATTTAACTGGAATGAATTTTTCATTAGAATCTAATTTTAAAACTGCTATATCAGAAAGAGGATCTGCTCCAATTACCTCAGCTTTAAACTCTTTGTCACCGTTAACTCTTACAATGATATCCTCTGCATCCTGAATTACGTGGTTATTAGTAATTACTATTCCCTTTTCATCAATAATAAAACCTGATCCTAATGCAGCAGACTTTCTTTCTTGAGGAGCTCCAAATTCTTTGAACATGTCCTCAAATGGTGAGCCGGGTGGAAACTGAAATGGAAAGGGATTAGATTGAGTGGTAACCGTTGTTGTAGTTGAAATATTTACAACTGATGGCATTAATTTTTCTGCTAAATCAGCAAATGACCCTGGAATTTCCTTTGAAAAAGAGGAAAGCGAATTATTGCATAACAATAATATAGAGATAAGAAATACTCTTAATTTTTTTTTATATCTTCGCATAATAAATAATTATAAAACCTATTACCGCGAAAACTAATCCACCAGTCCTAAGTTGTCCTGAGGGAATTAGTTCCAATTTTTTTAACATACTTTTCATTTTTGATGGAAATATGGCATATAATATACCTTCAATAAATAAGAATAGACCAAATGCAATGATCAATTCACTCATTAATATTTAATTTGATTGAGGCTGCTTTATATTTCCAAAAAATTTAAAAAACTCGCTGTCAGGTGATAAAATTAATGAAGTTTCACCTCCTATCAAAGCTTTTTCGTATGCTTGCATTGCTCGATAAAATGCAAAAAATTCTGGATCTTGTCCAAAGGCACTAGCAAATATATTATTTCTCTTACCATCACCTTCACCTTTCATAATCTCTGATTTTTTTTGTGCATCAGCTAAAATCACCGTAACTTCTTTATCTGCCGTAGAAGTAATTGTCACAGCCATCTCTGCACCTCTTGCTCTAAACTCTTTTGCCTCTCTTTCCCTTTCAGTTTGCATTCTTCTAAAGATCGCATCACTGTTTGCTTGAGGAAGATCTGCTCTTTTTATTCTTACATCATTAATCTTTATTCCAAAATTTTCGGCTTCATTATTAACCCCTTCCTGAATTAAAGCCATTTGCTTTGTTCTATCTTCAGATAATAAAGTTTGAAGCTCTTGTTGACCTAGAACATTTCTAATTCTCGAATTAATAATCGTTGCCAATCTTGATCTTGCCACTCTTTCGTTCCCTACAGAAATATAAAATTTTAAAGGATCTACAATTTGAAACCTTGCAAAAGCGTCCACAATTAATCTTTTTTGATCTGATGCAATAACCTCTTCAGGTGGAGTATCTAAATTTAAAATTCTTTTATCTAAAAAAACCACGTTTTGAATAAATGGAATTTTAAAATTTAAACCTGGTTTAACAATTATTCTTTTCGGATCACCAAACTGCAAAACAATAGCTTGGTTTACCTCTTTTACAATAAAGATTGAAAAAAATAGTGTAACTGCAATTGCAACACTAATTCCAGCAATAATTTTTCCCATGTTCATATTTTAATTAGTCACTTTCTTTTTTAATTCAGGTAATGGTAAATATGGCACGACACCTGATCCAGCATTTTTTTCTATAATTACTTTGTCTATATCTGCTAAAACTTTTTCCATAGTTTCTAAATACATTCTTTCTTGTGTTACAGATTTAGCATTTTTATACTCATTATAAATCGCTAAGAATCTGCTTGCTTCACCCTCTGCTTTTGCAACAACCTCTTTTTTATATGCTTCAGCAGCTTGTAATATTTTTGCAGCTTCACCACGCGCTCTTGGTATAACATCGTTTGCATATGCTTCAGCTTCGTTCTTGGATCTTTCCATATCCGCTCTTGCTGCCTGTACATCTCTAAAAGCATCAATTACTTGATCTGGTGGATCAGCTTTTTGAGTTTGGACTTGAGTGATTTGGATGCCACTTGTGTACTCATCTAAAATTTTTTGAATAATCTCTTGAGTATCAGTTTCTATTAACGATCTTCCTTCTGTAAGAATAGGTTGAATGTTTGATCTAGCAATAACTTCTCTCATCGCAGTTTCTGCTGCAGCTTTTACAGTACCCTCTGGATCTTGAATTTTAAATAAAAAATTTCCAGCGTCCTTAATTACCCAGAAAACAGAAAAATCTATATTAACAATATTTTCATCACCAGTTAACATTAAGCTTTCTTGTGGAACATCAGCAACACCACCTTGAGAAGAAAATCCACTGTCTCTCTCTGACCTGAAACCTATATCTATTCTGTTTACCTTTGTAACCTTTGGAGTAAGCACAGACTCAACCGGAAAAGGAACATGATAATTTAATCCTGGTTGTGTTGTTTTTACAAATTTCCCAAATCTTAAAACTACGCCCTGCTCATCAGGTAATACTCTGTAAAGACCGCTTGCCAACCAAACAAAACCTAGAATAAGTAAAACTAAGATAGCTTGTTTTCCACCAGATGAACTACCGCCTGGTAAAAACCTTTTTAGTTTTTCTTGAAATTCTCTAATAATTTTATCGACATCGGGTGGTGTTGGTCCTCTACCTGAACCATTTCCAGATCCTCCTCCAGGGGGTTTACCCCAAGGACTTCCACCGCCTTGTCTAAAATTATCTGACATTATGGCAATCTATATAATGTCTTTATACTGAAAAACAAGATAAGATCATTCTATGCCTAAAGAAAAGCCAGAATTAAGTGACGCAATGCGTAAAAAGTTGAGTGGAAAATCAGCTGAAAGGATGCCAATTAACGGAACAAAATTCACTATTGCCATTTCTAGTGCTAAAGGTGGAGTGGGAAAGTCAACTTTTGCAACAAACCTTGCGTTAGCTTTAAAACAAATCGGCTGTAGAGTTGGTTTGTTAGATGCTGATATATACGGACCTTCTATTCCTAAAATGTTTGGCATTAATGAGAAACCAAAGAGTGATGGTCAAAAATTAGAACCTGTCATGAGATACGATATTCAGTGTATGTCCATAGGCTTTCTAACAGATGAAAAAACCCCCATGATATGGAGAGGTCCAATGGTAACAAGTGCAATTAAAACGTTCACTCAGCAGGTAAATTGGAAAGATTTAGACTTTATAATTGTAGATATGCCACCTGGTACTGGTGATACTCAATTAACTTTTTCTCAAAGCATTGAAATGAATGGAGCAATTATAGTATCTACCCCACAAGAAGTAGCACTTTTAGATGTTAAGAGAGGAATTAAAATGTTTGATAAGCTTGGGGTAAAAATTTTGGGTCTTATAGATAATATGAACTCTTTTACAGGAGATGATGGAAAAAAATACGCAATTTTTGGAGAAGGTGGAGTTAAAAGAACAGCAGAAGAATTTAATAAAGAGTTTTTAGCTGAAATACCGATTGATCCTGATGTTGGTAAATTTGGAGATCACGGAAAGCCTATAGTAGAAAGTGAGCCAAACAACAAAATATCTCAAATCTATATTAATCTAGCAAAAAAAATTAAATCAATTTATCTTTAAGCTCTAAAGCAGACATAAGCTCATTCCACTCTCTTTTTGATAAGCCAGATTTTTCCGCATCTACTTTTTCACCACTAATAAGTTTTTGTATTATTTTTTTTCCTTTTGATGATACTTCAGTACCTCCAACTCTATAATCTAAAAATGCCTCATATGTAATTGGCACCCATCTCTTAACAGTATCTAACATAGCGTCTGCATAAGCCCTTATTTCATATTGAGCGTGATGATCAGCTCTTAATCTTAAAAAATTCATTAAATTTAAAAGATCTGTTTTCCAATACCATTGCGTATAAGTGTTCAAAGTTAAATTCATTCTTGCTAGTTCTCTTGCTAAACCAACTTGTTTTTCATCTATTACCGAGCCATCATATCTCTCATTAAGCATGGTTTCATAATTGTCGTAAGTTTGCTCTGCATCTTTCTTCAATAAATCTAAAACTTTTTTTGCCTGATCTCCTGAAAGAACATCCCCTCTTCCTTGTCTATTACTTTGAGATTGCGCTGCTAAATTTTCTACTGCAGGCAAATAAAATTCTTTATCTAAAATAGAATATCTTGCAGAATATTCATTAACATTCGCAGTTCTGTGCCTAATCCATTGTCTAGCTATAAAAATAGGAAGTTTTACGTGATATTTAATTTCGCACATTTCAAATGGTGTACTGTGCCAGTGCCTCATTAAATATTTTATTAAACCAGAGTCAGTTGAAACTTTTTTAGTACCTTTTCCATAAGAAACTCTAGCTGCTTGGACAATTGAAGTGTCATCCCCCATATAATCAATCACTCTTATAAAACCATGATCTAGAATAGGTATTGCCTCGTAAAGAATATTTTCTAGTTCTACTACAGTA
>CACBOA010000003.1 GCA_902540785.1 uncultured Pelagibacteraceae bacterium | reverse complement strand
GATGATCTAACAAATCTTTGTATGCAAGAAGTTATAAAATATCTTAAAGAAAATGAAAAAAATTTAGAAGATGGAACCCATTTATTGTTTGTAACTAAAAACATAGAGCGTATTGGTGATCATACTACAAATGTTGCAGAACAAGTTTATTATTTAGTTAAAGGCGAATATTTAGAAGGTGATAGACCCAAGGGAACAGAGCCAATTGTAACCGGAGAAAAATGATTTATGTCAGCTCATGTTTTCATAGCTGAAGATGAAGCATCAATTGTTAGTTTGTTAAAGTACAATCTTGAAAAAGAAGGTTATAAAGTCAGTCATTCAGAAAATGGAGAAGATGCTCTTAAACAAATAAAATTAAAACAGCCAGATTTAATATTAATGGATTGGATGTTACCAGAATTATCTGGTGTTGAAATTTGTAAAAACTTAAAAAAAGATAATAAGTTTAATGATATTCCTGTCATTATGTTAACTGCAAAAGGGGAGGAAGAAGACAAATTAAAAGCATTTGATACAGGTGCAGATGATTATGTAACTAAACCTTTTAGTCAAAAAGAATTGAATGCTAGAATTAAATCTTTATTGAGAAGATCTAAACCTCAATCATCATCAGATATTGTAGAATTTACTGATTTAAAAATAGATCGGATTACAAAAAGAGTTTATAGAAAAGATAAAGAAATTACTTTGGGTCCAACTGAATTTAAACTCTTAGATTTTTTTATCAAAAATCCAAAAAGAGTTTATTCAAGAGAACAACTCTTAAACAATGTTTGGGGAGAAAATATATATGTTGAGTCTAGAACAGTTGATGTTCATATTAGAAGATTAAGACAAGCAATTAACATACAAAATACAAAACCTTTAATTAGAACAGTAAGATCAGCTGGTTATTCTTTAGAATCTTGAAGATCTTTGGGTCTTATAAATTTTTTTAATACTCCCTTTTTCTCAACTTCATTCCAGGATTTAATATCAAACTCAATTTTTGCAAATGCTGCTGTTGGGAATTTATAATTCATTAGTTTAAAATTATTCGTATTATGATTTTTTGTAAGATTTCGTACTAAATTTTTCACTGATGGTTCATGGTTTATAATCAAAATTGATTTATATTCACTGGATATTTCTTTAATTTTTTTTACAATTGCATTCTCATCAACTAAATATAAATCTTTTGAAAAATTAACTTTTTTTGGCTTATTAATTTTCTTGGATAAAATTTGAAAAGTTTTTTTTGTTCTTTTTGATGATGAAATTAATGCATAATCAAATTCAAATTTTTTTTTAACAAAAAATTCACAAATCATTTTTGCATTTTTCTTGCCTCTTTTAGTAAGTGGTCTATCAAAATCATTAATACTTAAATCATCCCAACTAGATTTTGCGTGTCTCATGACGTATAATTGATACATAAAATCTAAATATATGACTGCTTTAAAAAAACAACATAAAGAAGAGTTGAAATCTAAATATATAAATAGAGAGCTTTCTTGGTTAAAATTCAACGATAGAGTACTTTTAGAGGCGCAAAATATCGAAAATCCTCTTTATGAAAGAGTAAAGTTTTTATCAATTGCTGGGTCTAATCTAGATGAATTTTTTATGGTCCGTGTAGCTGGGTTATATAGTCAAATAAAACAAGAAGTTGACTCACTAAGCTCTGATGGTTTGACACCTGAAGAGCAAATGGATGAGGTAGTGCTTGAAACTAAGAATCTATTAAAAAAACAGAACAAAATTTTTATTCAACTGATTATGGAATTAAAAAAAAATAGTATCAATTTAGTTAAACCAGTTAATTTAAATACTAAGGATAAAAAAAAACTTTTAGAAATATTTAAAGAAGAGATTTACCCTTTATTAACACCATCAGCAATTGATCCTGCACATCCATTTCCATTTATAATCAATCAAGGAAGAGCAATTGTAATGAAGTTAAGAAAAAAAAATAAAAAAAGGATTTTAAACTCAATAATAGTAATACCAAAAGCATTATCTAGATTTATTGAAATTGAGTCTTCAAAAAATCATAAGAAATTTGTGATTCTAGATGATGTAATAAGTTTTTTTGCTAATGAAATTTTTCCAGATCATGATTTAGAAAAGAAAATGATTTTTAGAGTAATAAGAGACAGCGATGTAGAGATTCAAGAGGAAGCAGAAGATTTGGTTAGATCTTTTGAATTGGCTTTAAAAAGACGTAGAACGGGTGATATTGTTCGTTTAGAGGTTCTTGAAAATAGTGATAACGAATTGATAAGATTTATAACTAATAAATTAGATATAAATCCTGACTATATTTACGATGTTGCTGGCCTTGTTGGAATTCAAGATATAGATCAAATATGTAAAGTAAAAAATCCAAAATTAAGATTTAAACATTTTACACCTAGAGAAGTTGAAAGATTAAAAGAATATAATGATAATTTTTTTGAAACTATTAAAAAGAAAGATTTAGTTGTTCATCATCCTTTTGAAACATTTGACTCAGTAATTGAATTTTTAAACCAAGCAGCAAATGATAAAAAAGTTATAGCTATAAAACAAACTCTATATAGAACAACTCTAGACTCACCTATTGTTAAAGCTTTAATAACAGCTGCAGAAAACGGAAAAACAGTTACCGCTTTAATTGAAATTAAAGCTAGATTTGATGAGGAAGCTAATATTCAACTATCAAGAAGTTTAGAAAAAGTAGGTGTTCAAATTGTTTATGGTTTTGCTAAATATAAAACTCATGCAAAATCATCATTAGTTTTAAGAAGAGAACAGGGTAAAATACAAACTTATTTTCATTTAGGAACTGGCAATTATCATCCAGTAAATGCTAAAATTTATACTGATTTGTCTTTATTTAGTTGTGATAAGAAAATGGCATCAGATGTTGAAAAGTTTTTCAATTATGTAACAGGATACGCAAAACCAAAAAATTTAAATAAAATTTCTATTTCGCCAGTAAATATGAGGCAAACCTTAAATGAAAATATTGATGCTGAAATTAAAAATTCTAAAAATGGAAAATTTGCAGCTATTTGGGCAAAAATGAACTCTTTAGTAGATCCAGAAATTATTGATAAATTTTATGAAGCTTCGAATGCTGGTGTAAAAATTCATTTATTTGTAAGGGGTGTTTGTTGTTTAAGACCAGGAGTAAAAGATAGATCAGAAAACATATTTGTAAAAAGTATCATAGGAAGATTTTTAGAGCATTCTAGAATTTACTGCTTTAGTAATGGTACAAAAAAAATGCCTAATAGAAATGCAAAAGTATATATTTCGTCAGCTGATTTAATGCCGAGAAATTTAAATCGAAGGGTAGAACTTCTAGTCCCAATTGAAAATGAGACTGTTCATGAACAGATCTTAGATCAAATAATGTTGGCAAATTATCTTGATACTAATCAGAGCTGGGAACTTGAAGCTGATGGTAATTATAAAAAAATTAAATATAGTAAGAGCGATTCCTTTTCAGCTCATGAATATTTTATGAATAATCCGAGCTTATCTGGAAGAGGTAAAGCTAAACTAAGAATGCAGCCTAAACAACTGCACTTAAGATTGATTAAAAGTGGAAGTAATTAAAAGTAAAAATAGTTTAAAATTAAATCAGGCAAAATTAGCTATAATAGACATTGGATCAAACTCTATAAGAATGCTAATTTATGAAGATTTCAGTTCTTCTCGTGTGCCTTTTTTTAATGAAAAAGCAGTTTGTGAACTTGGAAAAAATTTAGATAAATCCAAAAAACTTCACAGATCTGGTACCGAATATGCTTTAAAAGTTTTAAAAAGATTCTCTGAAATTTTAAATGTTTCAAAAATCACAAATCTTAAAATCATTGCAACAGCAGTTTTAAGAGAAGCGACTGATACAAAACCATTTATTAATGAAGTTGAAAAACTTTTTAAAACTAAGATTAATATATTATCTGGTGAAGAAGAAGCTGAATGCTCAGCTGAGGGAGTAAAAATAGGCTTTGAAAATGTCAATGGATTAGTTGCTGATCTTGGAGGTGGAAGTTTAGAATTAGCTCGAGTTGAAAATAATATAGTTACTAATAAAACCTCATTACCTATTGGAGTTTTAAGATTATTAAATAATCCTATAGTTAAAAAAAGAAATTTAGCAAAATATATCAAAAAATTATTAAGAGAAGAAAAATGGCTTTCAAAAAAGAAATTTAATAATCTATATTTAGTTGGAGGTACCTGGCGAGCATTATTTAAATTACATCTTTTTCAAAATAATCATCCGGTACATATAATTCATCAATATAGTATTGATAACAATGTTTTATCTAAGTTTGTTGAAAAAATTTCATCTTTTAATAAATCTAAACTCAAAACAGTTGAGTATATTTCAAAATCTAGAACAGCGTATTTACCTTATAGTTGCATTATACTTGATGAAATTATGAGAGTTACAAATCCAAGAAATATAATTTGTTCTATAAGCGGTTTGCGTGAAGGTTCTTTATCAATTGACTATTTTAAAGATGTAAAAGAATCAGAAATTTTTCATAAAGCACTTGAGAATATTGCAAAAAAAAGAGGTGATCTAGGATCGAACTATAAAAAATATTATGATTTTATTCAGCCAGTTTTTGAAGGCAATGAACATTTTAATAAGAAATTATTATATCTGGCATGTGTATTAAGTCATATGGATTGGGGATTAGGAGCATTTCAAAAAGCTGAATTGGTATTTCAAGAAACAATAAATACTCCTTTACTTAGATTGACTCATAAAGAAAGAATACAATTAGCTTTGTCATGTTATTGGCGGTACTGTAGTATCAAGTATAATCCAAAGATGGAGTATCTAACTTTTTTAAATAATAATGAAATTTTTTCAAGCAAACAAGTTGGAGCAGCATTGAGATTTTCACAATCATTGACCTCGATATCTACGATATTTCTTGAAGAGTTTAAATTGTATAAAAGAGGTAATGCTGTATTTTTAAAAATTCCATCACAACATCAAGAAATAATCTCAAAACAAGTTACTAAAAGATTTAAAGCTCTTGCTAGAGAATTATTTTTAGAACCAAGAGTAATTTACTCAAATAATTCAAGATAAATTAAATTTAATTCTATTTTTAATTGAGTGATATTTTTTTGTAACATTATTTTAATTTAAATTCATTTAACTTTAACAATAAGTAAATAATTTTGTAATTTAGTTTATGTATAAAGCACCATCAAAGTTTAAATATTCATTATTTCTTCCCCTGTTTAAATTTTGATGATTAACTACTTTCTTCCTTCTCTTAAATGAGAAGGGAGAAAGACGATTTGCAATTAATTATTTATAGATGCAGGAGACTGCTCTGCATTTTTCTTAGCAAGCTTTTTTGCTTTTTTTTCTGCAACCTTTTTTTCTAGACCAGCAATTTTAATATTAAGGCTTGATAATTTTTTTTCTTTTGCTGTAATTTTATTTTTAAGTTTGTCTATTGATTTTAATATCTTTGTTTTTTTCTTTTCATTTTTTTTTAGTTTTTTTCTCATTACTGCCTCCGAATTATTTAATATTTGATTTAATCATATAATCCTTAAATAAAAAAGATATTTTGATACAACCTTTAGTTTATAGTTTTTTAAGAACTGTTATTAAATAAAAAAACATTGCTATATGAGAACTATTATTGAATTTTTGATTTAATATTAATTTAAATATCTCTCTTTGATTAAAAAGATGAATTCTTATACCTTGTTCTGGTTTCGAAATTTTAATTAAGTCTTCTGTGTAATAACCAGTAATTTTAGTAGTTAGTCTTCCAGGTTCATTATAAAAAGTTATTATTTTACTCAATTTTGATCTTGATCTATATCCTGTTTCTTCTCTTAATTCCTTATATGCTGATTGGAGAGTTGTTTCCTTTTTTTCCACTATGCCAGAAGGAAACTCGTAGTTAATTTTATTAATTGGAACTCTTTTTTGGGAAACTACTACATATTTGTCTTTAATCTTAGGTATTACTAATGAAAGATTAGAAGTTTTAAGATAATGATAAAACTCTTTTTTTTTAAATTTTTTGTTAATTAAACTTATTCGATTGGTAAGTTTTATATTTTTCAATTTTTTTCTAAAAATAACTTTTTAACAATAAGTACAGCAATTAACATTCCAATAAGCTCAGCTAAAATATAATAAGGAGTATTTAAATAACTAATACCAGTAAAAGATTCTGTAAATGTTCTGGCAATAGCAACCGCAGGATTTGCAAAAGAAGTTGAAGAAGTAAACCAATAACCAGCAGTAATATAAAGACCAACACTAGCAGCAACAGCAATTTTGCCCGACTTCATAGACCCAAAAATTATAATTATAAGCCCTAATGTTGCTATTACCTCAGATGTGAGTATGTAAATTCCATCTCTTGATTTAGTAGACAATTCATAAACTTCATGTTCAAAAAAGAAATTAGCTAAACCAACACCAATTAAGCAACCAACCAATTGAGCAATGATATAGTAGGGTAATAGTTTCTTTTTTAATTTACCCGTTATTGCCATTGCGATACTTACAAATGGATTAAAGTGAGCTCCTGATACATCAGCAAAAACTGTAATAAGCACAAATAAACCTGCTCCTGTTGCTATAGTATTAGCTATTAACATCACAGCAACATCATTAGTTAAGTTTTCAGCCATTAAACCTGAACCAACAATAATCATTACTAAAAAACAACTTCCTAATAGTTCAGCAAGAAAATAGCGGCTTTTATTTTTCATTAAATAGTTCCTTTATTCTTTTATGAATATTATTGTAAACTTTTTCTATTATTTCATCTTTTTTATTTAAGTCGTTTGTTTCATTAAGTAATTTAACAGGATCCTCTATATCCCAATGAATTATCTGATCTTTATTTGGCCAAATAGGACAGACTTCGTTATTGGCATTATTACAAACTGTAATCACATAATCCATTTTAATTTGATCATTAATAAACTCATTAAAATTTTTAGATCTATAATTTGAAAGATCATAATGTTTTGATAATAAATAATTCTTCACATCTTCATTAATTTTTCCTGTTGGATTACTCCCAGCACTAAAACCTTTATACATATCGTCATACTCGTTATTTATTATACTTTCAGCAATAATACTTCTTGCTGAATTACCTGTGCAAACAAACAATATATTCTTCATTTAAAAAATAATCTTATAAATTCCAATAACAAATAATGGAATTTGTAATCCAAAATTTGTTAGTATCGCTTTATCTTTGCTAATAAATCCAGCAATGGTCCATCCAACAACTCCCAATCCATGAAAATATATATTTAATGGATATATATTTAAATTTGTAAGAAGTATTCCCACTAAAACTAGAAACGTACTGATCCACTTTAGATATTTTTTTATAAACATAAAATTTCCTTTCGTTATTATTATTCCAGTTATGTTAAGAATTTATTAAAATAAAGGATTATCTACACTTTTTACATAATCCAAAAAACTCAAGATTGTATTTACTATATTTCATACCATCTTTGTCTTTGAAGTTAGCTAAGTATTTAGAGAGACTTGCACTGCTGATTTCTGTTATCTTCTCACAAATCTCACAGATTGAAAATGCAGTAGCTTTTGATACCTGGCAACTTGAATTATGACATGCAATAAAGGCATTTCGACTTTCAATTTTATGAATTTTTCCTATTTCAACTAGCTTATCTAATGCTCTATAAACTTGTAACGGAGCTTTAATACCTTTTTTTTGAACACTAAAAAGGATTGAATAAGCTTTCATTGGTTCAGGAGATTTATCAATTAAATCAAAAATAATTTGCTGATTTTTTGTGAGAGGATGTTCTTTATGCATTGTTTTCATTTTACTGATTCCTCATTAATTTTTCAATTTAATAGATTGTTTTATCTTAAATAATGAAAGTATGAATAATAATAAGGCTGCTGTTATAATTGATGGACCTGAAGAAGTATTAAACTCTAAAGATGTGAACAATCCTATAATTACAGATAACAATCCTCCTATAATTGAATAGATAACCATACTTTGAGGACTTGATGATAAATTTCTGGCCATTGCAGCAGGAATAATCAGCATTCCAGTAATTAATAGTAATCCAACCATTTTAATTGAAATAGCAATGATTGCTGCCATTAAAATTGTAAATATAGCTTTAGCTCTATCAGGATTTAATCCTTCTGCCTCTGCTAGTTCATAATTTACTGTTGAAGCAAATAAAGGTTTCCAAATTAATTTTAGAACTAACAGGATTAATGCACCTCCAATCCATATGATCAATAAATCATCAACTGAAACCGCTAAAATATCTCCAAATAATAATCCCATAATATCAAATCTAATGAATGTTAAAAAACCAATAACAACAAGTCCAACCGCCAGAGACGAATGAGCTAGAAGACCCAATAAAGCATCACCTGGTAAGTTAGTTTTTTTTTGAAGTTGAATTAAAATTAAAGCTATTATGGAAGAAATAACAAATACTGAAATAGCAATATTAAATTCCATAGTAAAAGCTAATGTCACTCCCAATAGAGCAGAGTGAGCCAAGGTGTCACCAAAATAAGATAATCTTCTCCATATAACAAAGCAACCAAGAGGTCCTGTTACAAAAGCAACCCCAATTCCAGCTACCAAAGCTCTTATAAAAAAATCATCAAACATCTAATTTTTTTTAATTTCACCTTCATCCGTATGAATATGGTCGTGCTTATGCTGATATCTAGATAATATTTGAGAAGCTTGTTCTCCAAACAAGGCTTTATACTCATTGTTTTTTGCAACATCCATTGGAGATCCTGAGCAACAAACATGGCCGTTTAGACAAACAACATGGTCTGTTGCACTCATAACTGTATGTAAGTCGTGTGAAATTAATAAGATCCCACAACTTAATTCATCAGAAATTTTCTTAATTAGTTCGTATAAAGCTATTTCACCAGTAAAATCAACTCCTTGTACTGGTTCATCAAGCACTAATAGATCAGGTTTTTTTGATATAGCTCTAGCAAGTAGCACTCTTTGAAATTCACCACCTGATAAATCTCCTAAATTTTTATCTTTAATATGAATGACACCAGTTAAAGATAGAGCTTCATCTATTGTCTCTTTATTAAGACTTTCTGTTAACATCATGAAATCATTTACTCTTAGCGGTAACGTCCAATCAATTGAAATTTTCTGTGGAACATATCCAACTTTATTAGTGTATTTTTCAACAGAACCATCAATCTTTTTGTAAATACCTAGAGCAATTTTAGCTGTTGTGCTTTTTCCAGATCCATTTGGGCCTATGAGAGTAACTATTTTACCCTTTTCAACTTGTAGAGAGACTCCTTTTACTAACCATTTGTTGTTCAACTGTAAACCAGCATCGTTTAATTTTACCAATATATTTTGATCAGTGCTCATTTTTTTTCTTGACTAATAAGTGTTATATTATTACATGGTGTTATATTATAACAATTTTAAAATACAACATATGAAAAACTTAAAAAAATTACCATTAATCCTATCACTATTATCATTCTTAACAATATTTGCACCAGCGAACGCTGAGATTAAAGTAGTTGCAGCAATAAAACCAATCCATTCGCTTGCAAGTTATCTAATGGATGGTGTTGGTAAACCAGATTTAATCGTTGATGGTTATGCTTCACCTCATGGGTTTGCTCTAAAACCATCACATGCAAAAATGATTCAAAATGCAGATATTATATTTTGGGTAGGAGAGGACATAGAAAATTTTTTGGAAAAACCATTAAAAACAATTGCGAAAGATGCTGAAAAAATTGAATTAATGGAAATTAAAGGTTTAACTAAACTTAAATTTAGAGAAAGAAATATTTTTGATGAAGATGGCCACAAAGATAATGATGATGATCATGGTCATAAAGAAGATGAACATGGTCACAAAGATAAAGATGGTGATCATGGTCATGATGAACACGCTCATGGCGAATTTGATCCACATATTTGGCTGGACCCTATGAACGCAAAAATAATTTTAAGTGAGATGGCTGAACATCTGATAGAAAAAGATCAGAAAAATGCTTCTACATATAAAGCAAATTTAAAGAAAGCACATAATGATTTAGATAAATTAACAAAAAAAGTTAAGTCTGAATTAAACAAAGATTTTAAATCAGTAGTCTTTCATGATGCTTATCAATATTTTGAAAAAAGATTTGGTATAAATATTCTTGGAGCATTTACAGTAAATACAGACGTTATGCCTGGTGCTGAACAATTAGCTGAAATTAGAGAAGTAATCGAGCATGATAAAGTGAGTTGTATATTTTCTGAACCTCAATTTAATCCTGATATAATTAAAGCTGTAGCAAAAGATACCAATGTTGCAACAGGTGTTATAGATCCATTAGGAGCTACACTTGATCCAGGAAAAAATTTATATTTTGATTTGATTGGCAACATGTCAAAATCATTTAAAGGTTGTTAAGCTAAAGTTATTTCTACAGGAGTGTGGTCTGATGGCTTTTCTCGTCCTCTAGGGTCTTTATTAATATTGATACTTTTAATATTGTCTATCAAAGAATTTGAAACTAAAAAATGGTCTATTCTCATTCCGTTATTTTTTTGCCAAGCGCCTCTCATATAGTCCCAAAAAGTATAACCTTCTTTGGTATCATAAAAATGTCTATAGACATCATTAAAACCTAGATTAATCATTTCTCTCAATTTTTTTCTAATTTCCAATCTGAACAAGGCATCATCTTCAAAACTTTTAGGATTATAAACATCTTCCGCTGATGGTATTATGTTAAAATCCCCAGCCAAAATAATATTTTGATTTTTTTTACTTAAATCTTTTAATTGCTTAATTAAGTCATTGAGCCATTTTTTTTTATAATCATACTTTTCAGTCTCGACTGGATTACCATTAGGAGTATAAATATTGATTAATTGGATATTTTTTTTCTTATATTCCATTTCAGCAGAAATTATTCTTGATTGTTTTAGTTTATCTTTAATTAAGTCTTTTCTGATATTCTTTAATTTTCCTTTTGAAATAATTGCTACGCCATTATAACTTTTTTGACCAAATACATGGCTTTCATAATCCATAGATGAAAAATCGTCATAAGGAAAATTTAAGTCCTCAGTTTTGATTTCCTGCATCATCAAGATATCAGGCTTATATTTTAGTAGATAACTTTTTATATTTTCAATTCTTGCCCTAACAGAATTTACATTCCATGATGAGATTATCATTAAAGTGAAAAGGAGACACCACAACCACAAGATGATTTTGTTTGTGGATTATTTATCTTAAATTGTTCACCAATTAATTCAGAGACATAATCAACTTCAGATCCCTTGAGTAAATCTGCTGAAGTTTTATCAATTAATATGTTTTGATAATTTAAATCATCATCATTTTTTTCTTTGTCAAAAGTGAATTCGTATTGAAAACCTGAGCATCCACCACCCTTGATAGCGATTCTAAAAAAAGAGCCTTTATCTTTTTTAGATAAAAGAACATTGATCTGTTTTAGTGCTTTATCGGTAAATTTAATTTCTTTAATCATAATTGATCACTGATATTAGTAATATAATACTAAAATTTATATTTTAAAGGATGAAAAATTACTCAAAGCTAGGGTTATTCAAAAGTAAGGGTAGAATATTTTACGAAACACCCTCAAAATACAGATCTCCATTTCAAAGAGATCGAGATCGAATTATACATAGCGCTTCGTTTAGAAGATTAAAACATAAGACCCAAGTGTTTGTAAATACAGAGGGTGATCATTATCGAACTCGTATAACTCATTCAATGGAAGTATCTCAAATTGCACGGTCTATAGCACGTTATTTCAATTTAAATGAAGATCTAACAGAGACCTTAAGCTTGGCGCACGACTTAGGCCACACTCCGTTTGGCCATGCAGGCGAGGAGTCTTTAAATGAATGCATGGCTGATCACGGTGGGTTTGATCATAATTTGCAAACATTGAGAATTGTGATGTTTTTAGAAAATAAATATATGAAATTTAAAGGTCTAAATTTATCAATTGAGACCTTGGAGGGCCTTTTAAAACACAATGGGCCAGTGGTGGACTTAAATTTAGTAAATGATTTAATAGGCACAAAAAAATTTAAGAATTTAATTAATTTTAAAACATATCCACCATTAGAAGCTCAAATTGCAGCTATTTCAGACGATATTGCTTATAATAATCATGACATACAAGATGGACTTAAGGCTAATTTATTTTCAATTGAGGAGTTAGTTGAAATAGATTTTTTTAAAAACATTTATAAAAAATATAAAAGAAAAATAAATAGATATAACTATGATATCGCAGTATATCAGATCATAAGAGATTCAATTGATATAATGATAAAAGATCTAATATCTAATACTTTAAAAAATTTAAAAAAAAATAAGATTAAAGTGTCTAAAGATATAAAAAAAACAAAAGATTTAACTGTAGATTTTTCTGACAATATAAAGAATTCGGATTATGAGATTAGATTTTTCCTAAAATCAAAAATGTACAATAACAAAAATGTCTTGAAAAAAAATAATAGAGGAAAATACATTATCAAAAAACTTTTTGAAATGATTATAAAAAATCCCAAAAAATTTATTTCAAGAAAAGAGCTTTCTATTGATAAGTTTAGAGCAATTTCTGATTTTATATCTGGGATGACTGATAGATATGCTATTAATTTATATAAACATTTAAAATGAATATTTTTGATCTATATCTAATTAAAATAAAAGACATTCTTAAAGATTTGTCTAAACAAAATAAGATTATTTTGCCACAGAATTTGGAAGGAATTACTGCTGAAATTCCACCAGGCAAGTTTGATAGTGATATTTCAACAAATGTAGCAATGTTCTTAGCAAAGATTAATAAAAAGACACCCAATGATATTGCTGAAATTTTATCTCCAATTTTAAGTGATAATGATGAGCAAATCGAAAGAATATCGATAGCAAAGCCTGGTTTTATCAATATTAAATTTAAACCGATATTTTGGACAAATTTTATAAAAGACGTAATCGAAAATTACAAAAGTTTTGGAGTAAATAAAAAAGAAAAAAAAATGAATTATTTAATAGAATTTGTATCTGCTAATCCGACTGGACCATTACACGTAGGTCATTGTCGAGGTGCTATTTTAGGCGACGTAACGGCAAACTTGTTACAGTACAACAATCATAAAGTTACAAAGGAATACTATGTAAATGATTATGGTAATCAAATAATTAATTTTACAAAATCAGTATATTTTAGAATTAGAGAGATAAAATTTAAGGAGAACTTCCCGTCTAATGATGAAAACTTATATCCAGGCGATTATATAAAAGATTTTGCTCAAAATATTATAAAATCAAATAAAGATCTAAACTTTGAAAATTTTGAGAGTATTTCTGAAAATCTAACTATTCTTTCAATTGAAGAGGCATTAAATCTAATTAAGAAAAATCTTAATAGTCTTGGAATTAATCATGATAGTTTTGTCAGTGAGAAAAAATTGGTTTCCAATAAAGAAGTGGAAAAAGTCGTTCAAACACTTGAAGAGAATAATTTTGTTTATAAAGGGAAGATTAAAGCACCAATCGGAGAGAATAAAAATAATTGGGAGGAAAGAGAGCAGCTTCTTTTTAAATCAACTGATTTTGGTGATGATAAAGATAGAGCATTACAAAAAAGTGATGGTTCGTGGACTTATTTTGCTAGCGATGTAGCTTATCATAAAAATAAATTAGACAGAAAGTTTGATTGTTTAATAAATATTTTAGGTGCTGATCACGCTGGGTATATTAAAAGAATTTCATCTTCTGTTGATGCGTTGTCTAACTCAAAGATCAAATTAATTTGTAAAGTAAGTCAACTCGTAAAACTTATAAAGGATAAAAAACCTTTTAAAATGTCAAAGAGAAAAGGTGACTATATTACTGTGGATGACTTAATAGCTGAAGTTGGCAAAGACGCTACTAGATTTATAATGCTAAATAGAAGTAGTGATGTGGAATTAGATTTTGATTTTGACAATGTTGTGGAGAAGTCAAAGGAAAATCCTCTTTATTACGTACAATATGCTTATGCAAGAATAGCTTCTGTATTCAGACATCTAAATAAAAATTTAAATTCTGAATTAGATATTGATAGTTATGATTTTAGATATTCAGATGATGAAATTCAAATTTTAAAAAAGATAGCTGAATGGCCAAAATGTATAGATATATCATGTACTAGATTAGAGCCACATAGAGTAGCTGTTTATCTTTATGATTTATCATCATTATTTCATTCTTATTGGAATTTAGGAAAAGATAATCCAGATAAACGATTTATTAATGAACAAAAAAAAATCAATAATGATAAATTGATTTTTCTTAAAGTTATTTCCAATATAATTAAATCAGGTATGAATATAATCGGTGTTTCAACACCAGAAAAAATGTAATGATTAAAGAGATTAAGTATTTAGTATTTATTGTCTTAATTTCTTTCTTCTTATTTTTTACTATTCGATATTATTTTTCTGATGAACATAAAAAAAAATCATATAGATCATTGAATAATATCGATACAAAAATAAATAATTATGTAAAAAATTTACCAATTTTAAAAAGTGATACTCAAAATATAATTGAATACGTTGAAGAAACAAAATCTAATAAAAAAAAATATAATTTTTGGAAGTTGCTAGAAAGTAATGAATAATCGTAGATCATTTATAGTTGGTCTTAAATCGACTGAGATTAGTTCACAGGAACAACTTTTTTTAAGAAAATATAAACCATGGGGGATAATTTTATTTACTAGAAATATCAAGAATTTAAATCAAACCAAAAAACTTACTTCAAAAATAAGAAATATTTTCAATGATAAGAAATACCCTATAATGATTGATCAAGAGGGTGGTCGTGTAAGTAGATTGGAAAATATCATTTCTTTTAAGAACCTGACCTCTGATTTTTTTGGAAAAAAATATGTTAAAAATAAAAAAGATTTTGATATCTACTTTAAAATTTTTATAGATAAAACATCGTATTTATTAAAAGAATTGGGAATAAACATTAATTCTGTTCCAGTGTTAGATCTTAGAATTAGTGGTTCCAGTAAAATAATTGGAGACAGATCTTATTCAAGAGATCCCAATTTAGTCTCTAAAATTGGTGATATATGCATTCAAACTTATAAAGAAAATTCAATTGGCACTATTATAAAGCACATACCTGGACATGGTCTTGCTAAGGTTGATAGTCATTTTTCTACTCCATATATTAATAAATCGCTTCAATACCTTTTAAAAAATGATTTTAAAGCTTTTAAAAATAAAAATTCCTTTTTTGCAATGACTGGTCATTTAATTTTTAATCAAATTGATAAAGACAATACAGTTACTCATTCTAGAAAAATGATAAATATTATTAGAAAAAAAATTGGTTTTAAAAATCTCTTAATTTCTGACGATTTATCAATGAAGAGCCTTAAAAAGGGTCTCAAGATAAATACAATTGATACTTTTAAAGCGGGTTGTAATATAGCGTTACATTGCAATGGTAAATTAAAAGAAATGGAAATTGTTGGTAAAAACTCACCTTTAGTAAGTAAATTTATAATAAAAAAAACATCACAATTTTACAATATTTTAAGATAATATTGGTGTATGTCTTTCAATGATTCAGAATTTTTCAATGTTCAAATTGAAAATTATAATGGACCATTAGACGTTTTACTAGATCTTGCAAAAGCTCAAAAAGTAAATTTAGAAAAAATATCAATAACCAAATTGGCAGATCAATTCAATGATTATATTAAAAATGAAACAAATTTGAATTTAGAGACAGCCTCTGAATATTTGTTAATGGCAACATGGTTAGCTTACCTAAAATCAAAATTATTGCTACCTAGTTCTCCGGAGGAAGAGTTCAAACTTCAAGAAGTTGCTGAAAAATTAAAATTACAACTTAAAAAATTAGAATTAATAAGATTATTGTCAGATCAAATGCTTAAGCGTAAACGACTTGGAAAAGAGATCAGGACAAGAGGAATGAAGGCTGGAATAAGACCAATTTATAATAGTGAATATAATATCAGTTTATTTGATCTCTTAAAAACATACTCCTCTATTTTAATGACTAAAGATTTTCAAAAAATTAATATCCCAAGACTTCCAGTTTTTACAACTGAAGACGGTATAAAAACCATCAGAGATTTTTTTGGTAAGCTTTTAGATTGGAAAAAATTAGATGATTTGATACCAAAAAATTTTAAAAGTGAAAAAAAATTCAAAAGCACTGGAACTGCTGGAATTTTTGCTGGTTCATTAGAATTAGTTAAAGAGGGTAATTTAAAAATAAAACAAGATGATCTTTTTGAAGAGATTTATATAAAAGAAAATAAATGATAAAAAAGAAGAAAAAAAATAATATAATTGATTTTCCCTCAAAATTATCAAATGTTGAAAAAGAAATTGAAGCAATAATTTTTGCTGCAGCTGAACCTTTAGATATTAGTACTATTGAAAGTAAAATTTCTAAAAAATCAGATGTAGAAAAAATTCTACAAAAACTACAAAATGAATACAAAGATCGAGGAATAAATTTAGTTTGTATATCTAATAAATGGTCTTTTCGAACGTCAGCTAAATTGTCAAGTTTAATGATACAAGAAAAGACTGTTGAGAAAAAATTATCTAGAGCCGCAATTGAGACTTTATCAATTATTGTTTACCATCAACCTGTAACTCGAGCAGAAATTGAGGAAATTAGAGGTGTAGCTTTTGGAACAAATACTATTGAGATATTGATGGAATTAGATTGGGTTAAGCCTGGTGGAAGAAAAGATGTACCTGGAAAACCAATTCAATACGTTACGACTGATAATTTTCTAAGTCATTTTAATCTGCAAAAATTATCTGATTTACCAACTGTTGATGAGTTAGGAGCCGCAGGTTTAATTGATAGTGCTAATATAGATAATGCAATATTTGGCACAGGAAAATTTTACAAGGAAAAACAAGAAGAAAAAAAAGAGGACATTTACTCGAATATTGATGAAATGTTGAGTAGCACTCTTGATAAGGATGAGCAAAAGTAATTTGTCACTTTAAATTTTTAATAAAAAGGATATAAGTTACTTATGAGCATAGGAATTTGGCAAATAGCTATAGTAGTAATATTAGTTGTTTTACTATTTGGTCGTGGCAAAATATCTAGTTTGATGGGCGATGTAGCTAAGGGTATTAAGAGTTTCAAAAAAGGTATGGCATCTGACGTAACAGATGAGTCAGAACCTAAAAATATTTCTGACGATAATCAGGACAATAATAAATCTAACAATAAAGAGTAAACCACATGCCTACAATTGGTTGGTTTGAAATTTTAATTGTCGTAGGTATTGCTATTGTAGTCTTAGGTCCAAAGGATTTTCCAATAATGCTCAAGAAGGTTGGTTCTTGGATTGGTACTGCTAAAAGGTATGTTAATAACGTTCAAAATGAAGTTTCTAACATCGATATTGATGAAAACGAGATAAAAGAAAAAAAAGAAGAAAAGAAAAATGACTAACGATGAGAAAGACACAGGCTTTATTAGTCATTTAGCAGAGTTAAGAAAAAGGTTAATACACAGTTTCATATTTCTAATTATTTTTTTTATAGGATGTTATTTTTTTGCTGAGCATATTTATGGTTTTTTAGTTGAACCGTATGCTAAAGCAGTCAAAGACGATGAGACAAATAGAAGATTGATATTTACTGCTCTTCAAGAGACCTTTTTAACTTATCTAAAAGTTTCTTTTTTCACTGCTTTTTTTGTAACTTGTCCATATATTTTAATGCAAATATGGAAGTTTATTGCACCAGGACTTTACAAGCATGAAAAAATTGCGATTTTACCTTATTTAGTTTTAACGCCTGTATTATTTTTTTTAGGAGGGTTACTTGTCTATTATCTAATAATGCCTTTAGCAATTAAATTTTTTCTTTCATTTGAAAGCTCAGGTATTTCTACCAATTTACCAATCCAATTAGAAGCTAAAGTGAATGAATATCTATCCTTAGTTATGAAATTAATTTTTGCGTTTGGAATAAGTTTTCAGCTTCCAGTTGTTTTAAGTTTGTTAGCAAGAGTGGGATTAGTTGACTCAGATTTTTTAAAAAAAAGAAGAAAATATGTTGTTGTAATTATATTTGCGGCAGCTGCATTATTAACACCACCCGATCCAATAACTCAAATTGGATTAGCGATACCTTTATTAATTTTATATGAATTATCAATTTTTTCAGTAAGGTTTATTGAAAATAAAAATTTAGAAAAATCTGATGCACAATCTTAAGGAGATTAGAAAAGATTTTAATAATTTCAAAAAATCTTTAGAAAAAAGATCAATTGAAATAGACATTTCAAATTTAGAACAATTAGACAAAAAAAATAGAGAGTTAATTCAAAAAAAAGAATCTTTAGAGCAAGAAAAAAAAGAAATATCTAAATCTAAAGATAAATCATTATTTGAAAAATCAAAAAAATTATCTCAAGAGATTGATGAGATTACAGAAGAACAAAAAAAAATTAAAATAGAATTAGATAGTATTTTATCAAATATTCCGAATACTCCACACAAAGATGTTCCGATTGGTAAGGATGAAAATGATAATATTGAAGTCATGAAATCTGGAACAATACCAAATTTTGATTTTAAAGTTAAAAGTCATTATGAATTAGGTGAAAATCTTGGCATGCTTGATTTTGAATTAGCAACAAAAACTACCGGATCAAGATTTGTTTTTGTTAGAGATAAATTAGCTTTATTGGAGAGAGCATTATCAAATTTTATGTTAGATACTCATGTAACTAAAAATGGTTATAGCGAAATATCACCACCATTGTTAGCCTCAGAAAACACTATGTATGGCACAGGACAATTACCTAAATTCGAAAATGATCAATTTGAAGTTAAAGTTGAGGATGGAAATGAAAGAAAATTTCTTATACCAACAGCTGAGGTAATTTTAACAAACATTGTTAGAGATAAGATTATAAATCAAAAAGATTTACCAATGAGATTTGTTGCTTCAACGCCTTGTTTTAGAAAAGAGGCAGGTAGTTACGGAAAGGATACGAAGGGGATGATAAGACAACATCAATTTTATAAGGTTGAACTTGTTAGTATTGTAGAGCAAGAAAATTGTCTAGAGGAACTTGAAAGAATGACGAACTGTGCGACTAATATTTTGGATCTTCTTGAATTACCTTATCGAAAAGTTATCCTTTGTAGCGGTGATATGGGATTTAGTGCAGAAAAAACTTACGATTTAGAAGTATGGTTACCATCGGAAAATAGATATCGTGAAATATCATCTTGTTCTTCTTGTTCAACATTTCAAGCGAGTAGAATGAAAGCAAGATATAAAACTCAAAATAAAGATACAAAGTATGTTGGCACATTAAATGGTAGTGGTCTGGCAATAGGTAGAACTTTGATCGCAATTTTAGAAAACTATCAAGATAAGGATGGCTCTATTCTAATCCCAAAAGTGTTACGTCCTTATATGAGTAATTTGGAAAAAATTTCACTTAAATAAAGTTGTTTTAATTCTTTAGATAGTATAAATATTCAAATTAAATTAGGAGTTTTATGGATAGTTCAGGATTTGGTCAGTTTATACCGTTAATATTAATTTTTGTAATATTTTATTTTTTCCTTATTAGACCTCAACAAAAAAAAGTAAAAGAACATAGGACTATGGTCGAAAATTTAAAAAAAGGAGATAAAGTTGTTACATCAGGTGGAATAACCGGGATTATCACAAGGGTTGTAGACAATGATAAAGTTGAGGTTGAAATTGCAGAAAATGTAACTGTTGAAGTCATAAGAGGCACAGGAATTCAAAGCTTAATGAATTCTCAAGAACCAAAAAAATAGTCTAATTTAATAGTGTGTTATATTTTTCTAAATTAAAGATAATTTTCATTCTAATTATATCTTTATTTTTAATCTTAATCGCATCATCAAATTTATTTAAATTTGATAATAATTTTCTTAAAAGGAATATAAATCTTGGTTTAGATCTTCAGGGTGGATCTTATCTTTTATTAGAAATTGATAATAAACCTGTTATCGAGCAAAAACTTCAAAATTTAACGATCACTTTACGAGATTATTTTAAAGGAAAGAATATAAAGTTAGTAAATTTTATACTGCAAAATGAAAAAATTTTATTTAAAGTTAATGAGAAGGATAAACAAAAAGTCCTAGATATATTTAATGATAAAAAAAGTGAAATAAATCCTTATTATGAAAGATTTAAATCACACCAACTAGAAATAGCTGAAGAGAATGATTTTTTAAGTGTAATTTTTTCTAAGCAAGGTTTAATAAAGCTAAAAACATCTTCACAGGAACAGGCCCTCGAAATAGTAAGAAGGAGAATAGATGAAGTTGGAACGAATGAACCTAATATTCTCAAAAGAGGAAATGACAGAATATTAGTAGAACTTCCTGGCCTTGATGATCCTATGAGAATAAAAACTTTATTAGGAAAAACCGCTAATCTTACATTTAGATTTGTTTCTAATAACAATGAAGATTCATTTGGTAATGAAAAATTAAATTATGAAGATGAAGAAGGGTCAGAATTTGTTAGCAAAAGAATAATACTTAGTGGAGATAATTTACTTGACGCTCAACCAAGGATGGATAGTGAAACAAATGAAACAGTCGTAACATTTAGTTTAGATAGAGTAGGGGCAAAAAGATTTGGTAAAGCAACCTCTAAAGGAATCGGCAGACAATTAGCTATAATTCTTGATGGAAAGATTATTAGTGCTCCAGTTATTCAAGACACAATAGCTGGTGGTTCTGGACAAATTTCTGGAGGATTTACATTTCAGTCAGCGACTGATTTAGCTCTTTTGTTAAGATCTGGGGCATTACCAGCACCGTTAAATATTATTGAAGAAAGGACAGTTGGTCCCAGTCTAGGTCAAGATTCGATAGATGCTGGTATAATAGCTTTAATTATAGGTTTCGTTTTAGTTATAGTTTTTATAATTATTAAATATAAAGTTTTTGGAATAATTACAAATACAGCTTTAATAATTAATTTACTATTATTAGTGGGTGTTCTTACATTATTTGAAGCAACTTTAACATTACCAGGTATAGCAGGGATAATTTTAACTGTTGGTATGGCTGTAGATGCAAACGTGTTAATTTTTGAGCGTATAAGAGAAGAACTTAAAAATGAGAAAAATAGATTAATTGCTTTCGATAGTGGTTACTCTAAGTCTAAAACTGCAATTCTTGATGCAAATATAACAACTTTATTAGCAGCAATCATATTATTTTTTATGGGCTCAGGTCCTATTAAAGGTTTTTCAATAACTTTAGGTGTTGGGATTTTTACAACTCTATTTTCTGTTTATTTTATCGCAAGGCTTTTGACCGTCTTGTATATTTCAAAAAATAAAAACAAAGAAATTGTTATATAAATGATAGCTTTTAATAAATACTATAACCAATTCAATATATTATCTATATCATTAGTTGTTATTTCTTTATTATTTTTAATATTTAAGGGATTAAATTTTGGAATTGATTTTAAAGGAGGTATTTTAATTGAACTTAGGTCTACAGACTCAAAAGTTAATGTATCATCTTTAAGAGATAGATTTAATCAAATGGATTTAGGAGATGTTTCAGTTAAAAAATTTGGTAATGAAACTGACTATTTAATTAAGTTTGAAAATAAAGATAATAAAAAGAATATTATTGAAGAGGTTAAAAAAAATTTAGATAAATCATTTGGAAACAATATAGATTTTAGAAGAGTTGAAAATGTTGGCCCTAAAGTGAGTGCTGAATTACTAAAGTCAGGTATAATTGCTATCTCAGTAGCATTAGCTCTTATGCTAATTTATATTTGGATAAGATTTGAATGGCAATTTAGTCTTGGTGCTATTTGTGCGTTATTTCATGATGTAATTGTTACGCTAGGCCTGTTTTCGTTACTAGGTTTGGAAATCAATTTATCAATAATAGCTGCTGTTTTAACAATAGTTGGTTATTCAATGAATGATACTGTAGTTATTTTTGATCGAGTTCGTGAAAATTTAAGAAAATATGCTGATATTAAAATATTTGAATTAACTAATATCTCAATTAATGAAACTTTATCAAGAACCTTAATCACATCAATAACAACACTATTAGCATTAATTTCAATTTTTATTTTTGGTGGAGAAATTTTAAAAGGTTTCTCATTGGCAATGATTTTTGGTGTTATTTTTGGAACTTACTCTTCAATTTATATAGCAAATACAATTCTCGTAAGACTAAATGTTTCTCAAAAAACTATTTTAAAAGATGAAGAAAAAAATTAATACAAATTTTGTGCTATAACCATCGTAAATAGCATAGGTATTGAAAGCAAGGTGTTTGTTCTTGATGTTAACATAGCTATTCTTGCAGATTTGGTTTTAATTTGTTGTTCACATTCAACAATACCTAATGCTCTTTTTTGATTCGGCCATATTATAAACCATACATTAAAAGCCATAATAACTCCTAGCCACATTCCAATCCCAATAACAGTATGTTTTGGAATACCAGAAGAAATGCTTAATGTCATTGCATCATACAAGTAACCATTTAAAAGGGCCAAAATAGATCCAGATAAAATAGTAAGAAGAGCAGCCCAACGAAAATAAAATAATGCAGCTGGGGCAATAACTTTACTTATTGCAGGTTTTTGTTCATCTGGAATTTGAGACATGTTAGGAATTTGAACAAAATTAAAGTACCACAGTAAACCAATCCACATAATTGCAACACCTACGTGTAAAAATCTGCATATAGAACTCCAGAACAGAGTATCAAAAACAAAACCTCCATTAAAAAAAAATAAAACTAAAAATAATAATATTGTTAATGCAAAAGAAAAATGGATAGTTTTTGATAAGGATGATAATATTTTAATCATATAATTAAATTTTATTTAAATAAATAATTAATTATATTATAAATAATATATTTTTCAAACTGAGATAATAATATGGAATTTACATTGCCAAAACTAGATTACGCTAACGATGGGTTATCTCCCATAATGTCAGAGGAAACATTAGATTTACATCATGGCAAACATCATCAAACCTATATTACAAATTTAAATAACTTCATAAAAAACACAGATATGGCGAATAAGTCATTAGAGGATATAATTTTGGCAAGTTCAAAAGATAATTCAAAATCCGGAATATTTAATAATGCCAGTCAACATTGGAACCATAATTTATTTTGGAAATGTATGAAACCTAAAGGAGGTGGAAATATGCCGGCGAAATTAGAAAAAAGGATAGTATCTGACTTTGGAAATATCGATAATTTCAAAAAAGATTTTAAGCAAGCGGGGATTACTCAGTTTGGTTCTGGTTGGTGTTGGCTATCGATAGACAATGGTAAACTTGTCGTTACAAAAACTGCTAATGCGGCTAACCCCTTAATTGATGGTATGAAACCAATTTTAGGATGTGATGTATGGGAACATTCTTATTATATTGATTATAGAAATCGAAGACCGGAATATTTAGACAAATTTTTAGATAGTTTGGTTAATTGGGAGTTTGTCGATTCTTTACTTGATTGATTAACTATTAGCCTCTCTTGATTTTCTAGCATGTATAAAAGATTTTATACATTGAAAGGTAAAATAAGAGCCTGTCAATAACATCATTAGTTTTGAAATATCAGCCCAAGTATTTTCAAAAGCACTTCCAGTTATTATTGATCTTAAAAAATCTAAACCTCCAAAGAAAATAATAAGTCCAAAAAGTACTACTAAATGCATAAATATTTTTTTCTTGGCTTCAATTTTGATTGCCAAATAAGAAAAAATTAAAATGGGTAGTCCCAAAATAGAGGGTATGTAGGAGGTAAATGAGCCAGATTTACTTATCAGGCTGACAATAATTCCCCATATAATCAAAAATAATCCATAACAAATTGAAAGATTTTCTATAGTTAATCCCATAGCTTTAAAAACTTTGTTTGTTTGATCTAGATCATTGTTCATTTTCGCTTTTATAATTAATTTAGTTAATAAGTAAAGGTTTAAGGAATTTTCCAGTATAACTTTGATCAATTTTACAAATATCCTCTGGTTTTCCTTCTGCAATAATTTTTCCACCTTTAACTCCACCCTCGGGGCCCATATCAACTATATAATCTGCTGTTTTTATAACATCAAGGTTATGTTCAATTACAACTACAGTATTTCCAAGGGCAACAAACGTATGCAAAATTTCTAATAATTTTTTTATGTCATGTTGATGTAAACCAGTTGTTGGTTCATCAAGTATATACATTGTACGTCCAGTTGATCTTTTGGATAATTCTTTAGCAAGCTTTATCCTTTGCGCTTCTCCACCAGAGAGTGTGGTCGCTTGTTGTCCGATTTTTATATAGCCTAATCCAACTTTTTTTAGAGTAAGTAATTTGGTCTTTATATTTGTTATATTTTCAAAATATTCACATCCTTCATCAACTGTCATATTCAAAACATCCGCAATACTTTTATCTTTAAATTTTATTTCTAAAGTTTCACGGTTATATCTTGTACCCTTACATTCATCACATTGAATATATACATCAGGGAGAAAGTGCATTTCATATGTAATAACTCCATCACCTTCGCAAGCTTCACATCTTCCGCCTTTAACATTGAAAGAAAATCTCCCAGGTTTGTAACCTCTTGATTTAGACTCAGGTAGAGATGTAAACCAATCTCTTATTGGTCCAAAAGCACCAGTATATGTTGCTGGATTTGATCTTGGAGTACGACCAATAGGTGATTGATCAATATCAATAACTTTATCTATTAATTCCGTTCCTTTAAAATTTTTAAATGGTTTGGGAATTTTTCTAGATTTATTATTATTTAAAGTTAGGTTCAGGGCATTATAAAGCGTTTGTAAAACTAATGTAGACTTTCCACTTCCAGATACTCCAGTTACACATGTTAAACTTCCTAAAGGTATCTTTAAATTTACGTTATCTAAATTATTTCCTGTAGCACCAGTAATTTCTAAAAATCTTCCATTCTTAGCTAATCTTCTTTTCGGTGGAACTATAATTTTAAATTTATTTGATAAATATTTTCCAGTGATACTATCTTTGTTTTGACCTATTTCTTTAAAAGTTCCTTGCGCTACAACTTGTCCGCCATTATTACCGGCTTCGGGACCAAGATCAATGATGTGATCGGCGTTCTCCATTGTCTCTGTATCATGTTCAACAACAATAACAGTATTTCCTAAATCTCTTAATCGTTTTAAAGCATTAATTAATTTTACATTATCTTTTTGATGAAGACCTATGGAAGGTTCATCTAAAACGTAGAGAACACCTGTTAAACCCGATCCTATTTGTGATGCAAGCCTTATCCTCTGTGACTCTCCACCCGACAATGTTCCTGACTCTCTTGATAAAGTTAAGTAATCAAGTCCAACATTTAATAAAAAATCTAATCTTTCATTTATTTCTTTTAAAATATGTTCAGCAATTTTAAATTGTTTTTTATTCAGGTTTGTCTGAAGTTCTTTAAACCATTTTGAGGCCTCTAAAATTGATTTTTCAGTTACCTCACTGATATGTAAACCATCTATTTTTACACATAGGGCCTCATCTTTGAGTCTATGACCATTACATCTTTCACATTTAGTATCTGATTGATACTGGGATATCTCCTCTCTTTTCCAATCACTATCAGTTTCTAGATACCTCCGTTCAAGATTATTTATAACGCCCTCAAATGATTTCTTATGTGAATATTTTTCGTATCCATCATCATAATTAAATTTTATTTCTTCATCATCAGAACCATAAAGTATTATATCTCTTATTTTTTTTGGTAGTTTATTCCATTTTTCATTGAGAGAAAAATTGTAGTGTTTTGCTAGAGAAGAGAGTGTTTGTGCATAGTATAAAGTAGTAGTTTTAGCCCATGGTTCAATTGCTCCATCAATAATAGATTTTTTTTCATTAGGTATAACTAAGCTAGGGTCGACATTAAGTTTTATACCTATACCCTCACATTCTTCACAGGCACCAAAAGGGCTATTAAAAGAAAATAATCTTGGTTCAATCTCCTCAATAGTAAATCCACTTTCAGGGCAAGCAAATTTAGTTGAAAAGATTAATCTTTCTAATTTTCTAAACTTTTTTGGCAAAGTTTCATTTTCATACTCAACAAAAACTAGACCATTTGCTAAATTTATTGATGTTTCGATTCCCTCAGCTAACCGATTACCTAGAGATGAATTTAATATAATCCTATCAACTAAAACATATATATCATGCTTTATTTTTTTATTAAGTTCAGGAACATTATCTATATCATAAAGCTTATTATCTATTTTAATTTTCCTAAATCCACGTTTTTTAAAGCCTAAAATTTCTTTTTTGTATTCACCTTTACGACCTCTTACCACTGGAGCAAATAAATAGATTGTTGATTTTTTTGGTAATTCTTTAATTTTATCTACTATTTGAGTAATTGTTTGAGAAACTATTGGTTTACCAGTGAAAGGAGAATAAGGAATTCCCGCTCTTGCATAGAGAACCCTCATATAATCATAAATTTCAGTGACTGTTGCAACAGTTGATCTTGGATTTTTTGAGGTATTTTTTTGCTCAATCGAAATGGCAGGACTCAAACCTTCAATTAAATCAACATTTGGTTTTTTCATTTTGTCTAAGAACTGACGTGCATAAGCTGATAAGCTTTCAACATACCTTCTTTGTCCTTCTGCATAAACGGTATCGAATGCTAGCGAAGATTTTCCTGAGCCAGAAAGACCTGTTATTACCACAAATTTGTCTTTAGGAATTTCTAATGAAATATTTTTTAGATTGTGCTCTTTAGCCCCCTTAATAAGTATCTTTTTCATCATAATTCTTATTGCTTTGATCTAATAAAATTAATATTCAGAGTAAATTGTGATATAAATCTAATTAATTAATTATACAAATATTAAAATATTATGGCTGGTAGTTTAAATAAAGTACTTTTAATTGGTCGTTTGGGCGCAGATCCTGAAATTAAGCAAATGGTAAATGGAAAAAATGTTGCAAGACTTAGTCTTGCTACAAGTCAATCCTGGAAAGATAAAAATTCTGGAGAAAAAAAAGAAAAAACTGAATGGCACCGTGTGGTTGTATTTAATGAGGGTCTTGTAAATGTTGTTCAACAATATCTTAAAAAAGGAGCTCAAATTTATGTTGAGGGACAGTTGTCTACAAGAAAATGGAAAGACGAACAATCAGGCCAAGATAAATTTTCTACTGAGATAATTATACAAGGATATAATTCCTCACTTACAATGTTAGGTGGAGGTAATTCTGGTGGTAGTATTGCAAATGATAATAATAAATCATTAAATAATAATGATGAAATGTCTCAGATTTCTAACGAAATGGATGACGAAATTCCATTTTAGCAATTATGCAAAATTCTGAAAATCAAAACGACAAGAATATTAAGTTGATATCTATGCATGACGAGATGAGCTCGTCATATCTATCTTATGCAATGAGCGTTATTGTCAGCCGTGCTCTACCTGATATCAGAGATGGATTAAAACCTGTTCATAGAAGAATTTTATATGCAATGTACAAAGGAGGTTATGACTGGTCAAAACAATTTAGAAAATCAGCTAGAATAGTCGGTGATGTAATTGGTAAATATCACCCACATGGAGATCAATCTGTATATGACGCATTAGTTCGGATGGTTCAAGATTTTTCAATGAGTTTACCTTTGGTTGAAGGGCAAGGAAATTTTGGTTCTATAGATGGAGATCCAGCAGCGGCAATGAGATATACTGAGACAAGACTTTCAAAAGTATCCCAGTTTCTTATAGATGATATTGAAAAGAACACTATTGATTTTAAAAGTAATTATGATGAAACGGAAAAAGAACCAAGCGTTCTTCCTGCTCAATATCCTAATCTTTTAGTTAATGGTGCCGGCGGTATAGCGGTTGGAATGGCAACAAGCATTCCACCTCATAATTTGGGAGAAATAATAGATGGAACTTTAGCATTAATTGAAAATAAGGACATTACTGTTAAGCAATTAATGAAATTTATACCTGGTCCTGATTTTCCAACGGGTGGGGTAATCATTGGAAAAGATATGATTAAAGAGGGTTACACTAAAGGAAGAGGTTCTTTTAAAGTCCGTGGTCAAATTTCTATTGAACAAGCGAAGAATGGTAGGGAGAGGTTAGTAATAACTTCCATTCCGTATCAAGTTAACAAGTCGGTTTTAAATGAGAGAATAGCTCAATTGGTAAGAGAGAAAAAAATAGAAGGCATAAGAGATATAAGAGATGAGTCCAATAGGGAAGGTATAAGAGTATCTATAGATTTAAGAACTGGTGTTGAACCGGAGACAGTCAAAAGACAATTATATAAAAATACTCAAATAGAAAGCTCTTTTGGTTTTAATACTTTAGCAATAGTTGAGGGAAAACCTATTACTTGTAATTTAAAAGATTTTTTATCCCATTTTTTAAATTTTAGAGAAAGTGTAGTAATCAAAAAAACAAAATTTGATTTAAATAAAGCTGAAGAAAGAGCACATATATTGATTGGTTTGTCTGTGTCAGTTGAAAATTTAGATAAAGTTATAAAAATTATAAGATCATCAAAAAATCCTGAAGAAGCAAAAAGCTCACTTCTTAAAATTAAATGGAAAATAAATAAATCATTAAAGATGTTAAATTTAATTGAAAACAAAACTTCTAAAGGAATGTATTCTTTGTCTGAAATTCAAGTTAATTCAATTTTAGAATTAAGATTACAAAAACTAACTGCATTGGGTATCAATGAAATAGAAATTGAAATTAAAAAACTTTCTGAATTAATAAAAAAATATAAAAAAATTATTTCTTCAAAAAAAGAATTGTTAAATGTAATTAGCAATGAATTAAATGATATAAAAGAAAAATTTTCAGTTAAAAGAAGAACAGATATTATCGATGCTGTTCTAAATTATGATATTGAGGAAACTATTCAAAAAGAGTCTGTTATTATTACTGTTACTCTTCAAGGCTACATTAAAAGAGGATCTTTAAATAATATAAAACAACAAAAAAGAGGAGGAAAAGGAAAAACTGGTATTACAACGAGAAATGAAGACTCTGTTGTCCAAACACTATCGGTTAATACTCATACCTCTGTTTTGTTTTTTTCTACTGAAGGCCTTGTTTACAGAATTAAAGCATGGAAAATACCAGTTGGATCCTCATCCTCTAAAGGAAAATCCTTATTCAATATTTTACCTCTCAAAAGTCATCAATCTATAAGCTCTATAATGCCATTTCCTGAGGACAATGAATTAAAGAACTACCAGATAGTATTTGCTACAGCCAATGGGAAGATTAGAAAAAATAGTTTAGAGGATTTTTCCTCAATTAATACGGCAGGTAAAATTGCAATGAAATTGGATAATAATGACAAAATTGTTGGTGTAAAAATTTGTAAAGAAGATCAAGACGTAATACTAAGCACCAAATTTGGAAAGTGTATTAGATTTGAGTCAAAAAAATTGAGAGTTTTTAAGGGTAGATCCTCAAAAGGGATTAAAGGTATTGTTTTATCACCAAATGATCAAATTGTTTCATTATCTATAATTGATAACGATAAATATAGTAAGAATGGAAAAAAAAACAAAGATGAAAAATCCGAAATTAAAGCTAAAGAAAAATTTATTTTATCAATTACGGAAAATGGGTTTGGAAAGAAGACATTGCATACTGATTACAGAGTTACGAATAGAGGTGGTAAGGGTATAATAGGAATTGTTAATTCACCAAGAAATGGAGATATCTCTTCATCTTTTCCTGTATTTGAGGGAGATGAAATTCTAATATCAACAAACAAAGGTAGAGTTATAAGAGTAGCTGTGAAAGAGATTAGAACCGCTGGAAGAAATACACAAGGTGTAAGAATAATTAAATTATCAGGTGAAGAAAAAGTAGTTTCAGCAAATAAAATTGATGATAATTTAATTTAATGACTAAAATTGCAATTTATCCAGGAACCTTTGATCCAATTACTTATGGTCATATAGACGTTATTAAGAAAGGATTAAAATTATTTAATAAGATAATAGTTGCAGTTTCTGATGTTGATAATAAAAATTATTTATTTGATATTGATGAGAGAATAGAGATTGTTAAAAAAGCACTTTTTTCTGATTTAAAGCTTAGTAAAAATAAAATTGATGTAATCGCTTTTAATACATTAACAACTGATTTATGTAAAAAAAATAAAGCCAACATTATACTAAGAGGGCTTAGAGCAGCTTCAGATTTTGAATATGAGTTTCAACTTGCTGGAATGAATAGAAAACTTAATAATAGTATAGAAACTGTCTTTTTAATGTCTGACGTTGAAAATCAAATTATTTCATCAAAATTTGTAAAAGAAATTGTAAAATTAAAAGGTAATATTAAAAAATTTACAACTAAAAGCACTATAAAAGCTTTAGAAAGAAAATATGTTTAAGATAAGTTTAAAATTATTTTTTTTATTTTTTGTATTAATTAATCAATCAATATCGGAGGAAAATATAATGATCTTAAAACTTAAAGATGGTGATGTTAAAATAGAATTATTTGATGATGTTGCCCCAAATCACGTAAAACGAATTAAAGAATTAGCATCAGTCGGTAAATATGATGGAGTTGTTTTTCATAGAGTGATAGATGGTTTCATGGCACAAACAGGAGATGTAAAGTTTGGAAACTCAAATTCTAAAGATTTTAATTTAAGTATGGCTGGAATGGGTGGATCAGATCTACCTGACCTAAATCAAGAATTTAGTAATCTTCCACATGATAGAGGAACTTTATCCATGGCTAGATCCTCAAACCCTAACAGTGCCAATAGTCAGTTTTTTATATGTTTTAAGCCTGCACCTTTTCTAGATAAGCAATACACAGTTTTTGGAAAAGTTATTGAGGGCATGGAATTTGTTGACAAAATTAAAAGAGGAGATGAAAATAATAATGGGGCGGTAAGTGATCCAGATAAGATTATAAGTTTTAAATAATCATAATTTTTAAATGGATATCAAAAAATTTGCTTTTGAGGTTTCCAAAACTGATGGTTATGCTAGAGAAGGTGTAATAAAAACACATAGAGGTGATATACACACCCCAGCTTTTATGCCTGTAGGTACGCAGGCAACAGTTAAAGCTTGTACAATTAGTGATATTAAGAAAACTAATTCAGAAATAATCCTTTGTAATACATACCATTTAATGATCAGACCTGGTGTAGAAAGAATTGAAAGAGTAGGTGGCTTACACAAATTTATGAATTGCGACCTACCTATACTTACAGACTCAGGAGGTTTTCAGGTTATGTCTCTTTCAAAATTAAATAAAATTGACAGGGAAAAAGGTGCAATTTTTAATTCACATATAGATGGAAAAAAATTTATTTTAAGTCCAGAAAAAAGTATTGAAATTCAATTAGGTCTTAATTCAGATATTTGTATGATAATGGATGAATGTCCCAAAAATACGAAAGATTATGATTTGATAAATGATTCTATGAAATTATCTTTGTATTGGGCTGAAAGATCTAAGAAAGCTTTTGGACGAAATCCTCACAAAGCATTATTTGGAATTATTCAAGGAGGATTATTTGAGGATTTGAGAAAACAATCTTTGAAAGAACTAACAAACATAGAATTTGATGGATATGCTGTTGGTGGATTGGCTGTAGGTGAGACACAAAAAGAAATGTTTGGGGTATTAGATATTCTAAAAGATATTCTCCCATATGAAAAACCTCATTATTTAATGGGTGTTGGTACTCCATCTGATATCTTAGGAGCTGTAATGAGAGGTATTGATATGTTTGATTGTGTTTTACCAACAAGATCTGGAAGAACTGGTTTAGCTTTTACATGGAATGGAAGAGTTAATATTAGAAATAGCAAATATCAAAATGATGATTCTCCTCTTGATCCAGCGGTAAAAAATCTTGATCTAAATAAATATTCTAAAAGCTACTTAAATCATTTGTTTAATACAAATGAAATTCTTGGTTCAATGTTATTAACTTTACATAATATTAACTTCTATCAAGAATTAATGTCACTAATAAGGAAAAATATCCGCAATGGCACATTTAAGGAATTTCATGATAAATATATAGATAAGTTGTAGTTAATTAACTTTTTTGTCTCACAAATTGCCATTTGAATTATTCTTATAATTATGTATATACATCTCAATCGATATTTGATTTGGGCCGTTAGCTCAGTTGGTAGAGCAATTCCCTTTTAAGGAATGGGTCGATGGTTCGAGTCCATCACGGCTCACCAAATCTTAAGAAATCTTAAGTGGTGGGTATTCTAAAAGTATTTGATTTGTCCACTCATTTATTTTTTTAATTCTATTTTCAGGTGAAGGATGCGTGCTCATAAATTCTGGTGGAGTTTGACCTTTGTTATATTCTTTCATTCTTTCCCAAATCTTTGGAGTTTCTCTAATATCATAACCAGATAAAGAGGAAAAAATCATACCGAGATAATCAGCTTCACTCTCTTGTTTTCTATTAAAAGGGTTCATTATTCCTAATTGAGATAATAGTCCTACAGTATCCATACCTGTAGTTCTATTTATATCTGACAAAACTCCTCCACTTGCAATATCAATAATTTTAGTGCCAACATTCAATAATGTTCCCCTGCTTGCTCTTTCTACTGAATGCTTTGCTACTGCATGAGCAATTTCGTGTCCCATTACTGCAGCTAGACCATTTTTATTTTTGGTAACATCTAATATACCTGTGTAAACTGCAATTTTACCACCTGGCATACACCAGGCATTCCTGACTTTTTTATTTTCAATTAGTATATATTCCCAATCAAAATATTTTGTAGGATCATCTAATTTAGATTGATAAAAATATTCACTAATCGAATCCTCCATCTTTTGTCCAATATTTTTTATTAGATTTATTGTTTTAGTATCTTTGCTTAATTTTTCTTTTTTCTTAACTTTTTCATAGATTTTTGCTGCTTGAGCATTTAATTTTGCTTCGGGAATTATACTTAACTGTTTTCTTTCAGTAATAGGTGCTGTTGCGCATGAATTGAGAATAAAACCGCCACAACTACAGCCAACATAGGATAAAAATTTTCTTCTATTCATTTTTCTTTAACATTGATATTATATTTATGCATGAATCTAAATAACAAAATTTTATTAGTGTTATTTATAATTGCAATTATTTTTGTTATTTATTCAAGTTTTAATTAAATATGTCAAAAAAGAAAAAATCAATAACTTTACTTTTAAGAAACTATTTCATTACAGGAGTAGTTGTTCTTATTCCGATAGGTTTTACCTTATACCTTAGTAAAGTTCTAATTGGTCTTTCTTCTAAAATTTTACCTGAAAATATTAATCCAAATAGTTATCTACCATATGAAATTCCAGGTATAGAAATTTTAATTTCACTAATATTTATAACTATTGTTGGAGGTTTATCTTTATCTTTTTTAGGAAAACGAATTTTAAAACTTATTGATGATCTTTTTAAAAGAATTCCATTTTTAAGAACCATTTATTCTGCCATAGTTCAAATGACAGAAACATTTTCAAAAAAAGACAACGATAAAAAAAGTGTAGTTTTGATTGAATATCCCAGAAAAGGTGTGTGGGCTGTAGGTTTTGCAACAAAAGAAAATACTGGCGAAATGGCAAAAAAAACTAATAAAAAATTGATTAATGTTTTTGTGCCGACGACTCCAAATCCAACAAGTGGATTTTTATTAATGTTTCCGATAGAGGACGTAATCTATCTTGATATGACTTTTGAGGAAGCGTCGAAATTTATTGTTTCTGCTGGAACATCTTCAGGTAAGAATTAAACAATATCATTAATTATATCTGCTCGATCATATAATTTAATTAATGGCTTAAATTTACTTATGTCTTCTTTTTCATTTTCTATTCTTTTAATTTCTTTTTCTGCTAAAATAAAAAGATTATGATTATGTATAGGATCGGCTAATTTAAAGTTTTTGACTCCACTTTGTTTAAAGCCAAGAATATCTCCAAAACCTCTTAACTTCATATCCTCCTCAGATATTTCAAAACCATCATTTGATCCTTTTAATATATTGATTCTTTTTTTAGCATTATCACTTAGATTTGACTTAAACATTAATACACATGAAGATTCTTTGTTACCTCTTCCAACTCTACCTCTAAGCTGATGTAATTGAGACAAACCAAATTTATTTGCATTTTCAATTATAATTACATTTGCATTAGGAAAATCTATACCAACCTCAATGATAGTAGTTGAAACTAAAATTTTAAATTCATTTCTTAAAAATTTATTCAGAATTTTTTCTTTTTCCTCATTGGTTGTTTTTCCATGAAGTAAATAAACCTCATTAGGAAATATTTTTTTTAGATATTCAAACTTTTTAATTGCTGAGGTATGGTCAATTTTTTTAGATTCCTCTATTAATGGACATACCCAGAAAATTTGGTTTCCAAGTTTAATTTCTTTTTTAATGAATTTTATCACATCTTCAATCTTGCTTTCTAGTTTACTATAAGTTTTTACAGGTTTTCGACTATTAGGCTTTTCTCTTATAATTGAAAGGTCCATATCACCATAAATAGTCATTGTTAAAGTACGTGGAATTGGTGTAGCCGTCATTAAAAGAACATCGCAATCTTTTCCAGCTTTATCAGATAATTTTTTTCTTTGATTAACCCCAAATTTATGTTGTTCGTCAATTATTATTAATCCTAGTTTTTTAAATTCTACTTTTTTTTGAAATAAAGCATGTGTTCCAAAAATTATATCAATCTCTTTTTTTAAAAGTTTATCTAAAATAATCTTTTTATTTTTATAGGTTGATTTTCCAGAAAGTAACTCAATTTTAATATTTTCTGGAAATATTTTCTTTGCTAATAAAAAGTGTTGTCTAGACAAAATTTCAGTAGGTGCCATAACTGCAACCTGAAAATCAGAATTAATAGTATTGAATGCAGATAACAAAGATACTATTGTTTTTCCACTGCCAACATCTCCTTGAAGCAACCTAAACATTTTATTATCTGAACATAAATCATTATTGATCTCATTTAATGTTTTAATTTGGTCACTGGTTAATGAAAACTCTAAATTAGATACTATTTCATTTTGTTTTTTAAGATCAAATTTTTTTTTTGTTTTTTTAATTTTCTTTATTTTTTTTCTAATTTCTGAGTTTACTAAAAAAGTTGAAAAAATCTCATCAAATGCGAGTCTTTGATAAAAGTGTTCTTTAAATTTACCAATATTTTCGGGTTCATGTAACTTTTTGATTGAGTCATTCCATCCAATATTATCAAACTTTTTTAATATTTTTTTTGAGTGCCATTCATCGATTTTAGGTAAATTTTTAATTATTTGTAACATTATCTTATTATAAACCTTTTCACTAATACCATCAGTCAATGAATAACTATTATGTTTTTGTTTTATAATAGATGAGTCCTCTGAAACATATTTCGGATTTGTTAATTGATATTTGTTCCTAAAATATTTAATCTTACCACTAATTGTAATTTCTTTTCCAATAGGCAGTATCTTTTTAATATATCCCTCATAACTATTAAAAAAAACACAATCTATTTCACCAGTATCATCTTTGCATAAAACTCGATTTGGTAAGTTTCTTACTCTAGGAAATGAATATTTTTGTGGGATTATAGTAATAGTTTGTACTTCATCTATTTTTAAATTTTCAATTTTTGATGATAAACTCCGATCTGTATAAGATTTTGGTAATTTCCATAAAAGATCAAAAATAGTATTTATTTTTTTCTTTTTTAACAAATTTGATGTCTTTGTACCTACTCCTTTTAGAGAACTTAAATCAGACAATAAATATTCATAATTTCTTTTAATATCCATAAACTAATATTATATTCCTATTATGACCACTGATATAGAACAAATAAAAAAAAAAATAATTTATAGATCAAATTATCGTGGCACTAAAGAAATGGATAAACTATTAGGAGCTTTCACCAATAAATACTTAAATGAATTAGATTTTAGCGACTTAAATGAATTATTACAGCTCTTAGAAGTAGATGATAACAATCTTTATAATTTTTATAATGGTTTAAAAACCGATGTGAAATTTGACAATAATAAAATTAACAACTTATTTAGAAATTTTGAATATTGATAATTTTGATGGCGGAGAGACTGGGATTCGAACCCAGGAAAGAGTTACCCCTTTGCCGGTTTTCAAGACCGGTGCTTTCAACCGCTCAGCCATCTCTCCGTGTAAAAGCTTTTATAATTAAAAATATTTAATTCAACAATAAAATAGTCTAATTAGTCTTGATAATTTGTCCATTTAATTAGTATGAAAAATAATTTTAATAAAGGTTTGATTTTAACTTCACTAGGTTCATTTTGGTGGGGATTTATTGGAGTTATATATTTTGAGTCAGTATCTTTTATTGGTTATACTGAGTTAGTAGTACATAGATGTTTATGGACTGCAATCATGTTAATTTTAACCACAACTTTTTTATCTAAATGGCAAATGTTTCTAAAAGAAATAAAAGATAAAAAAAAAATAATCGCGTTATTTTTATCTGGTTTTTTAATTTTTGTTAATTGGTCTATATGGATTTACGCTGTAGCTTCCGAAAGAATTATAGATGCAAGTTTCGGATATTTTATTATGCCAATAATTAGTGTACTTTTAGGATACATTTTTTTTAAAGAAAAACTTAATAAAAAAAGAATTTTTTCAATCCTTTTAGTTTTAATATCAATTATAATATTAATCTTATTTAATCTTAAATCCTTGCCTTGGGTTGGTCTTATCGTAGCTTTTAGTTGGGCATTTTACAACTTAGTAAGAAAAAAAATTAAAATAGATACTGACATTGGATTATTAATTGAAAGTTTGTATATTTTTCCATTTGCTCTTGTTGCATTTTATATTATTGCGAATAACGACTTAAATGATTTTAGTTTGAATAACCCAGTACTAAGTATGTATTTGCTTTTAGCCGGTCCAATGACAGTGATTCCCTTGTTTCTTTATGTAAGAGGAGTTGAGTTAATTGGTTTAGGTCCGACTGGAATGATATTTTACATTACTCCAACTTTACAGTTCATTTTAGGTTATTTTTATTATGGGGAGGATTTTTCATTAGTGAAATTTCTAAGTTTTATTATCATTTGGATTGCTGTAATTATATATTTAAACGACTTATATGAACAAAATTAAGATTTTTTTTTTAATTGTATTTTTTTTCCAGTCTAATTCCTTTTCTAATGAAATTCAAAACTTTGAAAATTGGAAAAAAAATTTTAAACAAAGAGCTTTAGCAAATAATATTTCTGAGCAAACTTTTGATCTTGTAATGACTGATGCTAGGTTTCTATCGAATGTAATAAAATATGATCGATATCAACCTGAATTTTACGAGGATACTAAGACTTATATTTCAAAAAGAGCGTCTTCAAAAAAATTGAGTAAAGGTGTTAACTTTTATTCAAATAATAAAGAGCTGATTAATGTTGTTGAAAATAAGTTTGAGGTTGAAAAAGAACTTTTACTATCATTAATGGGAATAGAAACAAATTATGGAACTTATGTTGGTAAAATGGATATTATTTCTTCATTAGCAACATTGAGCTACGATAAAAGAAGATCTGAGTTTTTTACTGAAGAACTTTTAATTTTACTTAAGTTAATAGATGAAAAACAAATAGATTATAAATCTTTATATGGTTCATGGGCAGGAGCATTTGGTTTTTTTCAGTTTATGCCCTCAACTATAAAAAATCATGCAATTGACTTTGATACTGACAATCATATAAATTTAAAAAATTCTCATGATGCTTACGCGTCTGCAGCAAACTATCTAAAAAAGATTGGTTGGAAAAAAAATTCTCCTTGCTTTTACCGGATAGATCTTAAAAAAAACATACCAAAAAAATATTTAAATGTTTCTGCTAAAAAACTTCAAAATAAAAAAAGATTAAGTTTTTTTAAAAAATATATAGATAATTATGATGAATTAAGTTTTTTAAAATCCAACTATAATGTAGCAATAATTACTCCTGACAAAGATATTATTCCAGGGGCGGATACTTTAAACCCTGCTTATATTGTGTTTGATAATTATGAAATAATTCTTCAATGGAATAGATCTTTGAGATTTGCTTTAGCTGTTTGTACTTTAAAGGATAAATTTAAAAATGAACTATAAAATTTTACTTATATTACTCTCTTTTTTTTTGATAGGTTGTGTCCAAATCCCTAAACAATTAGATAAGACCGAAATAAAATTAGAAAAAAAATATGCTAATAGTGGATTTGCTTTAATTTTTGATGAAAGTTTAGATAAAATAAAGAAATTGGATGATAGATCATTAATGATTTATCACAAATCACTAAAAAGAAAATCAACTGTCAAGATTACAAATCCAAAAAATGGCAAGTCTTTGATTGCAGAAGTAAAATCTAATAATCAAAAATTTTCAGATTTTTATAATTCTGTTATATCTAAAAGAATAGCCGAAGATTTGGGTCTTGATTTTAATGAACCACTATTGAAAATAACATTAGTCTCAAGAAATTCTGCTTTTATTGCAAAAAAAAGTAAGACATTCGAAGAAGAAAAAAAAGTTGCTGAAAAAGCACCAGTTGATGGTATTCAAATAAAAGATCTAAATTCAACACCTAAGAAGAAAAAGAAAAATAAAAAACTTAAATTTTCCTATTCGATAAAACTAGCTGATTTTTATCATAAAAGTTCAGCAAAGACTATGATTTCACGAATTAAAAATGAAACAAATATTAAAAATTCTAGAATACAACAACTTTCTAAAACAAAATTTAGAGTACTAATAGGCCCCTTTAATGATATAAAAAGTTTAAAAGAGTCCTACGAAAAACTTAGGCCAATGAATTTTGAAAATTTAGAAATACTGAATAATGTTTAAAAAGATTTTTATAATTAATTTGACAATATTATTTCTTTCGAGTTATTTGGATGCAAATATTCAAATAAAGGCTAGAACTGCTATATTACAAGATTTTTTGTCTGGAGAGATACTTTATGAAAAAGATCCTGATAGATCAATTTATCCAGCTTCGATGACTAAAATTATGACATCTATAATTGCTTTTGATTTAATTAAGTCTGGTGATTTAAGTTTAGAAGATAAATTTATAATATCAGAAAAAGCATGGAGATTATCAACTGCTGGTTACTCCTCAATGTTTATAATGGTTGGCGATGAAGTTACTGTAGAAAATTTACTCAGAGGAATTATTGTTGCCTCCGGAAACGATGCCTGCATTGCTTTAGCAGAAGGTATTGCGGGAACTGAAGAAGAATTTGCAATTTTGATGACAATGAAGGCCAAAGAATTAGGTATGGAAAATACAAATTTTACTAATTCATCAGGAATTAATGACCCTGACAATTATTCAACCGTTAGGGATATTCTTATAATGTCCAATTACCTTATCAAAGAACATCCTGAATATTATCAATTGTTTAGCGAAACAGAGTTTACTTGGGATAGGACAGGTGGTGATCCCATAACTCAGGGAAATCGTAATCCACTTCTTTATAAAAACCTTGGAGCGGATGGAATCAAAACTGGGTACTTAGCGGTTGAAAAATATTCTTTAGCCTCATCATTAGAAAAAAATGGACGAAGGTTAATTGCTGTTGGGAGTGGATTTGAAACTAAAAATAGTAGATCTAGGGAGAGCACTAAGTTGTTAACTTATGGTATCACAAATTTTGATCTCATCGAAATAGCTAAAGCAAAAAAATCTTTAGATAAAGTAGATGTGTGGTTGGGAAAAGAAAAACAAGTAAGTGTATATGTGAATCAGGACATATATAAAACCATAAAAAAAGCACAAAAAAGATTATTAAAAGTATCAATTAACTATATGGGACCAGTTGAAGCGCCGATTAAAAAAGATCAAATAATTGGAAAATTAAATATTTCTTATGATGAAAATATAATTGGAGAATACGATTTGCTAGCTGCTAATGAAGTTAAAAAGGTTAATATGTTTTCAAGACTTATGAAGTCTATTAATTATTTAATTTGGGGTGATGTCTAATAAGCCTGTTATAGTTTTTGAAGGTATTGAATGCAGTGGAAAATCTCTTCATATTAAAAATGTATGTAAATTTTTTAAAAAAAAAAAAATTCCATATATATGTTTAAGAGAACCCGGTGGTAGTAAAAATTCAGAAATTATTAGAAAATTAATTCTTAATAAAAAATCAAATTTTAATCAAAATACTGATTTATTTTTATATTCAGCCTCAAGGAGCGAAAATATACAGAAATTAAAAAAATTTTATAAAAAAAAAATTATACTTATAGATAGATTTACTGACTCAACCATAGCTTATCAACATTTTGGTTTTGGTGTTAACTTGAGTTTAATTAAAAAAATTCATAGTGTAATTCTAAAAGATTTTAAAATTGATTTTACTTTTTTAAATATTGTAAATAACAAAAATATGTTAACAAGATTAAGAAAAAGAAATAAATTGAATAGATATGATAAATTTAGCAGTAAATTCTATGAGAAAGTACAAAAAGGTTACTTAAAAATTGTTAAGAATAAAAAAAAAAAATTCTTGATAATTGACTCCAATCTTGAATTAAAAAGAAATAAAGAAATCATAATTAAAAAGATTAATGATCTCATTAAATGAAATTAAATCCCTCAAATCAATTAGAATTATTTATTCATGGAAATGAATTAAAAAATCTTATTTTTTTATATCAAGAAGACAAACTTCCAAATAAAATTCTACTAAAGGGTCGTAAGGGAATTGGTAAATCCACATTGGCCTACCATTTGATAAATTTTGTTCTCTCTAAAGATGAGGATTTTCCATATGATATTAAACATTTTAAAATCGATGAAAAGAATAGATCTTTTAAACTAATTAATAATGGATCAAACCCAAATTTTTTTTTGATAGACATACAAGCAGACAAAAAAAATATCAATATCGACCAGATTAGAAATATAATACAAGATTTAAATAAATCATCGTTAAACAACAAACCCAAATTTGTTTTGATAGACAACAGTGAGCACCTTAATAAGAATAGTATAAACATTTTATTAAAAGAAATAGAAGAGCCAAATGATAATATTTATTTTATTCTTATCCAAAATCAAAAAGCTTTATTGTCCACATTGACTTCAAGATTCATAAAATTTAATATTAATTTAACTAATAAAGACTCCATTCTTGTAATAAACAAATTGATAGATAATGATATTTATAATTTGGTTAATAATGATTTAATCAATTATTATTTTTCTCCAGGTAATTTGTATAAAATATTAAAGTTTTGTGATGAAAATAATATAGATTTAAAAAATATTGGACTAAGAGATTTCACCTATATTTTAATTCAAAATGACCATATAAAAAAAAAACCAGATATAAAATATATTTTTTATGAAATAATAGAACATTTGTTAAAAAGAAAATCATTATTATTAGATATGGACTACTATAATTATTTTGTTAAAAAAAAAGAAAAAATTAATAAATTTAATCTTGATGAGGAATCTTTTTTAATTGAATTAAGCGATAAAATTTTAAATGTCTAAAAATTTTTATATAACTACTCCAATTTATTATCCATCAGCAAAACCTCATATGGGTCATGCGTATTCAAGTATAATAGCAGATTTTTTTGCTAGATTTAAAAGGATGGACGGCTTTAATGTTCACTTTCTTACCGGAACTGATGAACACGGATTAAAAATACAAAGAGCGGCTAAAAAAAAGGGTGTTAAGACCTTAGAATTTTGTGATGAATTAAGTAAAACATTCAAAGATTTATCAAAAACTTTAAATCTGACGAATAACGATTTTATTAGAACAACAGAGGATCGTCATAAAAAATCAGTTCAATTTTTATGGAATGAATTGAAAAAAAATGGAGATATTTATTTATCAAAATATTCAGGGTGGTATTCAGTTTCTGATGAAGCTTTTTATAATGAGGATGAAATTGAAGAATTAGATAATAAAAAAGTAGCGATCTCATCCAAATCTTTAGTTGAGTGGGTCGATGAGGAGTCATATTTTTTTAAGCTTTCAAAATGGGAAAAACCATTGTTAAAATTTTACAAAGATAATCCAGATTTTATATCACCTAAATCTCGTAAAAATGAGGTAATCAGTTTTGTTAAAAGTGGTCTTAAAGATTTATCTGTTAGTAGAAAAAGTTTCTCTTGGGGTATAAAAGTGCCACACGATGATAATCATGTAATTTATGTATGGTTAGATGCTCTAACAAATTATATGAGTGCATTAAATTATCCACAAGTGAACGATGAATTATTCAAAAAATTTTGGCCAGCTAGCTTACATTTAATAGGTAAAGATATATTAAGATTTCATGCAATTTATTGGCCTGCTTTTTTACTCGCAGCCAAAATAACCCCGCCCAAAAAAGTTTTTGGTCATGGATGGATACTCTCTAATGAAGAAAAGATGTCAAAATCAAAAGGAAACATTTTAGATCCGATTGAAATTATAGATCAATACGGTTTAGACCCATTAAGGTACTACCTTATAAAAGAAGTTTCTTTTGGAAATGATGGTAATATCTCTCAAGAAAAACTAGAGGATTGTATTAATAGTGATTTAGCAAATAATTTCGGTAATTTGTGCCAACGAGTTATTTCTTTCACAATTAAAAATTGTTTGGGTAAAGTTCCAGATAAGATCAAGTTTGAAAAAGATGACTTAAATATTTTAGATAGATATAAAGAAAATCTAAGTAAAATTAGATTTGAAATTGATAATCAAAATATCAATTTTTATATTGATTACATAATTAATTCTCTGTTTGAAGCAAATAAATATTTTAATGACCAAGAGCCCTGGAAAAAAAAAGACAACCCTTTAAGATTGAACACAATTATATACACGTCTCTTGAAATAGTAAGAAAAGTAAGTTTTTTACTTTATCCAATTATACCTCAATCGTCTTTAAAAGCATTAAAGATTTTTAACTTAGCTGAAAAAGATATTGATTTTACATCAATAGGAGATAATACTTTTTTAAAACAAGGAAATTCTATTAATAAAATAAATATTCTTTTTAACAAAATAGAAAAAAAAAATGATTGACTCACACTGCCATTTAGATCACGAGCCTTTATTAAGCAACTTGGATAGCATTATTCAAAGATCAAAAGATGTCGGTATTGAAAAGATACTAACAATATCAACCTCATTAGAAAGTTTTTCAAGAGTTAAAGAAATTGTAAAAAAAGATGATATGATTTATGGATCTATAGGAATTCACCCTCACGAAGCAGATCAAAATATAGTTAACACTGGATTTTTTAGAGAAAATTTAAAAGAAAATAAGAAAATTATTGGCATAGGTGAAACCGGTCTTGATTACTATTATGATAACTCGAAAAGAAAAAAACAAATTGAAAGTTTTAAGATCCATATAGACGCTGCCTTAGAAAACAATCTTCCATTAATTGTTCATTCAAGAGATGCAGAGGAAAATACTTTTAATATTTTAAACGAATACAAAGATACAAAACTTAAGATCTTAATGCACTGTTTCACTGGTTCACAAAAATTTGCAGAGGATCTGCTTAATTTGAATACGTATTTTTCAGCAAGTGGTATCATAACATTTAAAAATTCTAAAGAATTACAAAAAATATTTAAATTTTTACCTTCAGATAGAATTTTGATTGAGACAGATAGTCCGTTTCTAGCTCCCGTTCCTAATAGAGGTAAAAAAAATGAGCCTTCTTTTATCGATTTCACAGCTGCAAAACTTGCGGAAATAAAAGATATTGATAAATCAAAAATTGAAAAAATAACTACAGAAAATTTTAATAATCTTTTTTTTAATTAATTCAATATGAAGTTTATTATTCTTGGATGTGGTAGTTCTATGGGAGTTCCTCGACCAGATGGTTATTTTGGAAATTGTGATCCAAAAAATAAAAAAAATTATAGAACGAGATGTTCAGCTTTGTTAAAAACTTCTAACCAGAATATTCTATTTGATACATCTCCTGATCTACGTCACCAGTTATTAAGACACAATATCAGAAAAATTGATAAAGTCTTTTACTCTCATATGCATGGAGATCAGACACATGGTATTAACGATTTAAGATCTTTTTATATTAGTGGTAAAAAACAATTAGACGTTTACGCAGACCAGGAAACTTCAAAGCATTTAAAAAAAAGTTTTTCATATATTTTTAATAGTTATTCAAAGGAATATCCCGCCACTCTTAAGTTAAATAAATTAACCAAGAATTTTTTTATTAGGCACAATAACAATAAAATTAATATTAGATCAATAATTGTTGATCATGGTAATGTAAAATCAAATTGTTTTATAATTAATAGCAAAATTGCATATATTAGTGATGTGAGTAAAATTTATGAAAAAGATTTTAAATATTTTCTTAATCTAAAATATTTGGTTATTGATTGTTTATGGTATAATTACCATCCATCGCATTTTAATTTAGAAACATCATTATTAATGATAAAAAAATTTGCTCCAAAAAAAGCAATTTTAACAAATTTGTCACCAATTTTGGATTATAGAGAGCTTAAAAACGTTTTACCTAAAAATGTTGTTCCTGCATACGATGGTCTTTTGTTAAAATTATAAAATACTCTCTATTTTACTTATTATTTTTTTTGACATTGGTTTCGTAAAAGATGCATAAGTTTCCTCAACTTTACCTTCTTTATTTATTAAAATTTTATGGAAATTCCATTTAGGTATAGCTGATCTGCCATGATTATCAGCAGCCCATTTAAATAATGCATGCGCATTTTCTCCCTTAACATCTGTTATATTTGATAGTGGAAAACTGATATTGAAATTGACCTCACAAAATTTCTTAATATCTTTGTTATCTTTTTTTTCTTGATTGAATGAATTTGAAGGTACACCAAGTACAATAAGACCCTTGGACTTATATTGTTCCCAAAGTTCTTGTAATTCAGCATACTGTTTTGTAAAGCCACAATAACTCGCTGTATTTACAATTAATATAACTTTGTTTTTATATTTATTGAAATCTATAACCTCACCTGAAATACCTTCTATTTTGAAATCATAAAAAACTTTTTCATAATTTCCAGCAAATGAATTTTTAAAAAAAAACATAAATATTGTTAAACCTACTAATAATTTTTTTTTCATTTATTGGGTGTTAGTAGTATTAAAAAATAACCAAATAAAGTAGATAAAAGTGATCCAGTTAAAACTCCTATTTTTACACCGTCCATATACTGCATATTTTCAACAAAGGCTAAATTCCCTACAAACAAACTCATCGTAAAACCAATTCCTGTTAACACACCTACACCATAAAAATTATACCAATTAGAGTTATTTGGCATTTGTGCTACTTTCATTTTAATAGCGACAAAAGAAAAAACAAAGACACCAAGTTGTTTTCCAATAAATAATCCTAACAATATCCCAAGAGGAACTTTATCTAGCAGTGAGTTTATTGTTAGGCCCTCCAAAGAAACACCTGCATTAGCAAAAGCAAACAAAGGCATTATAGCAAAAGCTACATAGGGGCTAATTGCATGCTCAACTTTGATTAGTAAAGAAAAATCTTTTTCTTTTTTTCTATGGGGTATGGTCATTGCCAATAATACACCTGCAATTGTTGCATGTATTCCTGAATTATGAGTAAAATCCCATAGAAAAATTCCTGTGATCAAGTATGGTAAAAATTTCTTAACATTAAATTTATTTATAATTAATAAAATTAAAAAAACTAAAAGCATCAAGCTTAAATATTTGACACTCAAGTCTCCAGAGTAAAATAAAGCAATAATCACTATTGCGCCCAAATCATCAATAATAGCAAGAGCTGTCAAAAAAACTTTTAAAGATAATGGAACTCTTTTGCCTAATAAAGAAAGAACACCTAGAGAAAAAGCTATGTCTGTTGCTGACGGTATAGCCCAACCATTGAGAGTTTCACTATCACCAAAATTTATAAAAACATAAAATAGTGCAGGAACAACCATTCCTCCTACAGCAGCGATAATAGGGAGTAAAGCTTGCTTAGTATTAGAAAGCTCTCCTTGTAAAAATTCTCTTTTTATTTCAAGAGTAACAAAAAAAAAGAATATAGCCATTAAAGCGTCATTGATCCAATGTAAAACGCTTAATTTAATTCCGAAATCGTTTATTCCTATAAAAAGATATCTATCTAATGTAGAAAAGTATATTTCTGATAAATTTGAATTACTTATAAATAAAGCAACTATAGCGGCAAATAACAAAACCAGACCGCTTGCTGCTTCTAATTTAAAAAACCATTTAAAAGGTTTAGAGATATAATTTATCATTTTATTTTATTAAATCTTTTATAAAAAATTGTATATCTAATAAAGTTTCATAAAAATTAAATAAAATTAATTCTAAATTTGGAATTATTGGTGTCAATTGTGCCTGAAATGTATCTAAAACGATTAATAGTGCGACAAATGATATTAATAATACAATAAAATATCCTATAAGGCTATTAAAAGTTAATTTTGTTTTTTTCTCATATTTTACTAATGCTTTATCTTTTCGATTCTCCTTAAAAATTTTTTTTTTGGCAGAGATTTCTTTTTTTATGTCTTCTTTATTTTCACTTTTGATATCATTAATTTGTAGATTATTTAAATTATCTTTTGTTTCTAAATCTGGAATACTTCGTTCAAATTTATAAAACCAGACATTTAAACATGACCCACACTGTAAATTACGACCCTCTTTAGGTATTAAATTTGCATCAATATCAAATTTTTTTTTACAAGAGGGGCATGAAATTATCATGCATCTTTATATATCAGATTTTGATTAAAATTCTCCATATTTGGCAGCTTTATTCATTGAAAATAATAATAACTACTGTATTAGTACTTCATTCGGAGTGTAGCGCAGCCTGGTAGCGCATCTGGTTTGGGACCAGAGGGTCGCAGGTTCAAATCCTGCCACTCCGACCATCAGTTATGAAAAAAGCAAAGATATACATACCAAATAAAAGTGCAATGCAGTCAGGTTTAGGTAAATCGATTAAATGGATTTTAGAATTTGAAACAAAAAATCCTACAAAAAATCCATTAATGGGCTGGGAAAGCTCTTCTGATACATTTAGTGAATTAAGATTAGAATTTTCATCAAAAATTAACGCGATTAATTATGCAAAAAAAAAAAAAATTGATTATGAAATTATTGAACCAAAAAAAAGAAAGATTATAAAAAAATCTTATGCAGATAATTTTTTAAAATAGATGTTTAAATTTTTTAGTGAAAAAAAATGGTTTCCATGGAGTATAGGAGGGACTATATTAATACTATTTGCTACATGGTACCAGGTACAATTAGATGTAAGAATTAATGAATGGTTTGGAGAATTTTATGACACTCTACAAAAAGCTTTAACAGAGCCTAATTCTGTTTCTGAAAAAGATTTTATTAGTTACCTTTTCACTTTTGCTAAAATTGCTGCTGTTTACATACTAGTAGTAATTTTTAGTGATTATTTTACAAGTCATTGGACCTTCAGATGGAGAACAGCTATGGCTGATTTTTATCATGATAAATGGGATGATGCTTCATCAATAGAGGGTGCCTCACAGAGAGTTCAAGAGGACACTCTTAAGTTTGCACGGATTATGGAAAGTTTAGGTGCAGAATTACTAAGAAGCATAATGACTTTAATAGCTTTTACTCCTATTTTGTGGGGTCTTTCTAAAAGTATCACTGTATTACCTTGGATTGGTGAAGTTGAACATGCTTTAGTTTGGGTTGCAATTCTTTCTGCCTTAGGTGGTACAATTTTATTGGCTAGCGTTGGAATTAAATTACCTGGAATAGAATATGATATACAAAAAGAGGAGGCGGCATATAGAAAAGAACTTGTTTTAGGAGAAGATTTTAAAGAAAGTGCAAAACCAGAAAAAATTACAGATCTTTATGGAGGTGTAAGAAAAATACATTATAAAATGTATTTTCATTATCTTTATTTTAATGCGGTCAAGTGGAGCTATTTACAAGGAATGGTAATCGTTCCTTATTTAGCGTTGGCACCTACAATAGTTACAGGAGCAATAACTTTAGGTTTTGTTCAACAAATAATAAGAGCTTTCGGTAGAGTTGAAACATCACTTCAATATTTGGTTAGAAGTTGGCCAATAATTGTTGAATTAATTTCTGTTTGGAAGAGGTTAAGGGAATTTGAGGCAAAATTAGAAAAAAATTCCTCTCTAGAGATTATCAGATAATGCTCATAGATAAAAAATTACAAAAGTCATTTATTAATGTAACGAGTCGAGCTGCACTAGCTGCTTATTTTTTAGTTGGAAAAAAAGATAAGATTGGTGCCGACAAAGCTGCTGTTGATGCTATGCGAAATGAGTTAAATAAGATTGAAATGAATGGAAAAATTGTGATAGGTGAGGGTGAGCTTGACGAGGCACCTATGCTTCATATTGGAGAGAATATTGGAACTAAGAATGGACCAAAATTAGATATTGCTGTTGATCCTTTAGAAGGAACTAATTTTGTGGCTAATAATTTACCAGGAGCACTATCAGTTATAGCTGTAGCCAATAAGTCAAATTTATTTGGAGCACCTGAAACTTATATGAGTAAAATATCTGCAAACTGCTCTGAACCAAATGTTGTTGATTTAGATTTTTCTGTAAAAAAAAATATTTACAATTTAGCTGAATTTAAGAATCAAAAACCTAAAAATTTAACTGCATGTATATTAGATAGACCTAGGCATAAGGAAATTATTAATGAGTTAAAAAGATTAGAAGTAAAATTAAAATTGATTTCAGATGGAGATGTTTCCGGTGCTCTTATGATTGTAGATAAAAAATATTCAGTAGATCTATTTCTTGGAATTGGAGGAGGTCCCGAAGGTGTTTTGGCTGCTGCAGCACTTGATGCTTATGATTGTCATTTTCAAGGAAGATTACTATTTAATACTGATAAAGAAAAAGATCGTGCCAAAAAAATGGGAATATCTGATTTGAAAAAAAAATATGAATTAAATGAAATAATTTCTGGTGACTCTATTTTCTGTGCTACTGGTATAACTACAGGAGACCTAGTTTCTGGAATTAAAGTAAATGATAATAAATTTACCTCTGAAACTCTAATTACTCACAAATCTTCAGGCTTAAAAAAAATTATTAAAAATGAACAAATTATTTAATGTTTGTATATTTTAAAGACTTGATAAATAACTTTTTATACAATAAAAAAGCATTTTTTTGGTCCCTTCGTCTATCGGTTAGGACACGTGGTTTTCATCCTCGAAAGAGGGGTTCGATTCCCCTAGGGACCGCCAATAATTAGATAACCTCTGATGGTTTATTACGTATATTTCATTAAAACTTTAGATTACTACCGATTTAAAACTTACGTTGGATATACTAATAATTTAAATAAAAGATTAGAAAAACACAATTCAAATTTAGGTGCTAAGTCTACCAGGGGGTATAAATGGGAATTTGTTTACAAAAAAAAATTTTATTCGAAATCTAGAGCACTTTCATTTGAATATAAGCTAAAAAAAGATAGAAAAGAGAGACTGAGATTACTAAATGATTTTAAAAAAAAATCTTAATATAGCAACTATCTTGCCTTATAAAGAAAACTTTACATTTGGTAAAGCATCAGCTGCTTCTTTGTGGGTTTCAGAATTTTTTAAAAATTCAAAATATAAAAAAAATAATATTATTTATGGTCACACAAAATCAAAAGATTATTTAAGCAAAAATTATAAAAATGTAAATTTAAAAAATTTGAAATCTAAATTAAAGAGTACTACAAAAGAATATGCTGAAAAATTAACAAAAGAACTAATTATTAATAATTTTGATATTGTAGAAATTCATAATAGACCACAATTATTATTTAAATTAACAAATAAAATTAAAAGTAAATTTATTTTTTATTTTCATAATGACCCTTTATCGATGAAGGGATCCAAATCAATTAATGAAAGATTAAAAATACTACAAGCTGTTGAAAAAATAATATTTGTTAGTGAATGGGTTAGAGAAAGATTTTTTCTAAATATAGATGAAAAATTAAAAACTAAAACTGAAGTAGTATATCCAAGCGTAAATAAACAAAAAAAAATAAAAAAAGAAAGAATTATAGTTTTCGTAGGAAGGTTAAATTATTCTAAAGGATATGATATCTTTAAAGAGGCTATAATAAAAATACTTGACAAATTTCCTACATGGAAAGCTTATTCATTAGGTGATGAAGATAGAAGAAATATTTATATTAATCATCCAAGTCATAAAGAATTAGGATTTGTTAATCATAAAAAAACATTAAATATATTAAATAGATCAGAAATAGCAGTAGTACCTTCCAGATGGGAGGAGCCATTTGGCAGAACATCATTAGAGGCCACATCTAGAGGATGTGCTACTATTATAAGTAATAGGGGTGGATTAAGAGAAACTACCAACTCTGCTATTGTTTTAAAAAAATTAGATTCAAATGAAATTTTCTTTGAAATTAAAAAATTAATAACCAATAGTAAAAAAAGAAAAATTATACAATCATTAGGAAGAAAAAAAGTTAAACATTTAATAAGTAAAAATACAAAAATAATAGATCAAATACGTGAAAGCTGTGTCCCTTTTTTTAACATTAATTTCAATAAGAAAAAATTAAAAATAATAAATTTATACAACCAAGGTCAGAAACATAATCATAGATTATATAATATTTCTTTGGGAAAAAAATTTACCAATGGCTTTGTTAGAAATGGTCACGATGTTTTAGAAATTAGTGATAGAGACTTCTTAAGAGATAATAAATCTTTTAGTTTAATTCCTAACAGAAATAATTTTCAAACTTTTTTGATTAATACTTTCAAAAATTATAACCCAGATATTGTTTTTTTTGGACATACTAAAAATATAGATCTTAATACATTTGATGAATTTAGATCTATTAATAAAAATATTATTTTATCACAATGGAATGAAGATCCAGTGATGCCTAGCCTCAACTATTCAAAACAAAACATTTCAAATATACAACTATATTCAGATTTTGTAGATCATAATTTCATAACAACTGACCCTTCAATACTAAATAAAACTATTAATAAAAATAATTTTAATTTTTTCTTCGTGCCTGTGGACAAAAATATTGAAAGTTTTGAGGTCTATAAAATGAAACCCAAAAATGATTTATTTTACGCGATGAGTCATGGTGTAAATAGAGCTACACTTAAAGAAGGTGTTGAAGATGAAAGAATTAATTTTTTAGATAAATTAGTAAAAAAAATTCCAGATATAAAATATGATTTTTATGGATTTGCAAACAAGCAACCAATTTGGGGTAATGATTTTAATAATTCTTTAATAAACTCTAAAATGGGATTAAATTTAAGTAGAGGAAAACCTACAAAATTTTATTCAAGTAATAGAATTGCATCTATTATGGGTAACGGTTTGTTAACATTTATAGATAAAAAAGTTCAACTAGATCATTTTTTTAATAATAAAGAGATAATTTTTTATTCAAATATATCTGAACTTTCTGACAAAATTAGATTTTATTCGAACAGAGATTCTATTAGAAAAAAAATAGCCAAAAATGGTAAAAAAAAGTATTTTAAATTGTTCAATGAAAAAGCGATAACAAAATATTTTATAGATATATCTTTAGGAAATAATCATAAATCATATCTTAATATTTAAAACCACCAATCTGGTTTTATATCTTTATTATTACTGAAGCCATAATATCCACTTTTATTTTTTATGTTTGGAGGTCCTAAACAAATTTTATTTTTATTATTACTTAAAAATGCACCCCAATAACTAAAAGTACTCGGTGATATAATAAAATTTTTACATAATGTCATTAAATACAAGTCATAAACATCATCAGTGTGAGTCTTATTATTGACAAAAACATATTTATCTGAGGGAAAATTTTCTTTTAATCCCGAGAAATCATTCGACCAAATAAAAAATTTAGGATCATCAAACCTCCTTTCAAAAAAATTGATGCCTTTTTTTGTTATATCTATATTTAACTTAAAATTTTCTTCATTAAGCTTATCAATATTTTTATGATTTTCACTCTTGAGAAATTTGTTGTTCCTAATATGAATTGATATGGAGTTAGTATTTAAAATTAAATCTTTAAATTTATTTTTTTCATTAATTATTTTGTCTTTGAAGGAAAATTCTTTTAATATATCATTTTTAACCTCTTTAAAATATTTTTCTGTTTGAAAATAACCTTCAAAGTATATATTTTTATTTACATTTTCAGTGAAAATATCTTTATCATATTCTGTTAATTTATTTTGATCCTTTTTTTCTTCAATAAAAGTTATATTTCTGTTAATAAAATTAAATTTTTTATAAATTTTCCTTTTTAATCTTCCAATATGACCAACAAATTTATAATTATTATTAGCTATTTTGGCTGATAAATTAAAATTATTAAGCTCATATTTATGTCTTTTATGAAAACCACTTTTGTCATCTATTAACAAGTTTGCATTTATTTTTTTTGAATAATTAAAGGCTGCAGCATATGTAAAAAGTTGGTTTCCTATACCGTTTGCTAATCTTACAATTATGTTTTTCATTATATCTTTATTTTATTTAAAGCGTTATTCTTAAATATATTTACATCTCTAATATATCTTCTAACCATTTGTGTTGATTTATGACCAGTCATGGCCATTATACTTCGCTCATCAGCACCAGACTCAGCAGCGACTGTTGCGAAACCTGATCTTAAACTATGACCAGCAAAATTTTTATTTTCGATACCCGCTATGTTTAAATATTTCTTCATTAATAAAACTACAGATTGGTCAGTTAGTCTTTTGTCTGTTAGTGATAAACCCTTAGAAAATCTTCTAAAAATAGGTCCTGATTTAATTTTAGAAATTTCTAACCAATTTTGTAAGTTTTTAACAGGACAATAAATTTCATTATTAAAGTAGGGTAGTCCTTTTATCATTCCTTCTCCAAATTGATCTGTTTTTGATCTTTTAATAGTGATTTTTAGACCCTCAGGCACGAATTCAAGATCTTCATGATCAATAGATATAAGTTCAGTCCTTCTAAAACCTCCTCCAAAACCTATTAAGATAATTGACTTATCTCTTAATTTCTTGATTTCCTGAATTTTTTCATCATTTATTGCATTAATTATTAATTTTAAATGATTGATTAATATAGGTTTTTTACCTCTTTGAATACTTCCTTTAACTCTTCTTATTCCCATTAAATTTTCTACGATAATTGGATGTTTAGTATCTAAATAATGGCCCTTCAGCTTATGAACCATACTAATAGATACTAATCTTCTTCTTAAAGTGCTTATTTTTGAATTTTTAGAGAGATGGGTTAGGTATAATGAGACAATTTTTGGTTCAGTTGGTAAAGAATTTAAACCGTGTTTTGCACAAAATGCTCCAAAGTCTTTAAAGTCAGATTTATAGGCTCTTAAAGTATTATTTGCCTTAGAACTTTTAAGATTATTTAAAGTTGCTTCATGTAGTGATTTTAGGTCTGTTGTTAGTTCATTCATTTTATTACTATTGATAACAATTAATTATCATTAGTAATATATCAAGTGATTTTTAATGTCAATAGTTTAAATTACAAATATATGGGTTCAATTGATGGAGAAATTCCCGCGGTATGGTTTTTAATAAGTTCAATTGGATTTATTATTTTAAGTGTTATTCAGTATAAAAATACTGGTAAAAGTATAAATACAATATTTCTATCAAGTATGGCGATTATATTCTTTGTCAGTTACCTAATATTGCTTACAAAATAGAAGTTATCCCCGAAATTCACAGAAAAATCATTTAATTATGAAAAACAACTAATTAGTGATAACAATTTAAATTTCAGTCTGGTATGGTAATTTTAACTTAAGAGGCAACTCTTAACTGGCCAGCCAGAGAAAGGCCGAGAGGTTTAAGTCTGGAGGGCAGAAAACTCTGTAAAGCAGCGCTAAACATACAGGGTGGTCGGTTCGGCGGTAGCGCATAAAACGACGAGCCATAAAATTCTGATCTTTGCACTGTAAAAAGTGTAAAGAATCAGGGTTTTTTCTTATGAAATCCCTAAAAGGAACAAAATTTCAGATAAAAGTTTGGAGATATCTCATTTCTATCCCTAAAGGCAGCATAAGAACATATAAGCAAGTTGCAATCGCCATTAAGTGCCCTAAAGCAGCCCGTGCAGTCGCAAATGCTTGTGCTAAAAACCCTTATGCTCCAAAAATACCCTGTCATAGAGTGATTAGGTCTGATGGAGCTCTTGGAGGTTATTCTGGGAGAGGTGGAATTAGGCAAAAACTTAAATTACTTAGATCTGAAAAAGTATCTATTTAGGGCTATTTTAAACCTTTCTTAAGTTAAAAAGGTAAGTAAAATTAACCTTTTTTTACCCTTTTACGTGATTTCTTCCTAAGTAGCATAATTCACCCTTTAGTTGTACCATATATTAGTCTATACTTAAAATAGACCCCTCTACGGGCGTTTAAATGGTATATTCAATTAGTGCATCGCTCTACTATTTAACTATATCAATGCTTTTAGACTACCCTATTTTTAGTGAATTTTCATTACCTCAATTTGAAAAAGTCTCTATTTTAAATGACTATTTGATCTTTTTCGTAATTTGTTATAAATCTCCACTGTTTCTCAGCATATCAAGGAAATTTTAAAAATTAAATAATCCAAATTATTCAAAAATTTATATTATTTTTATTATTAATAAAATATAATAAATACAATACTTTATAAATAATACCTAATGTATTACTTTAGATAATAGTAAATAAATAATACCCATTATTTCACTTTTTTATCAAGTTCTCTCTTCTTAAGATGTAGATACCACTTAATACAATAATTAATAAACCTAAAAAAGTCCAAATATCAGGGAAATCACCAAAGAAATAATAACCTATAATTATGTTTGTAAATATTTCAAAGTAACTAAATGGTGCTAATTTAGAGGCATCAGCGTATTTAAGAGACAATATAAGAAAAAAATGGCCTAAACACGCAAAAATTCCTATCGCAGCCATTATAGACCACTGATTAAAATTAGGTTTAACCCAAACAAACGGCATCACAAAAGATATGATTATGGCCCCTACTACACCAGTTAATAATAAAGTTAATAAAGGATTGTCTGATGTGCTCAATTTACGAGTAATAATTAAATAAAACCCATACATTACACCTGTTCCAAGCGCAGCAATACTTGCTAAATTTATTTCAACAAAACCAGGCCTTATAACTACTAATGAACCTATAAACCCTATAATAACTGCAGACCATCTCCTAAATCCGACTTTTTCACCTAAAAAAATTGGGGAAAAAGCAGTCACAATTAAAGGAGCAACAAAAGCCAAAGTTAGTGCTTTAGCTAAAGAAATTATCGAAATTGCATAAAAGAAGCAAATATTAGCTGTTAAAAGAATTATACCTCTCGTAAATTGTAATTTTGGTTTATCAGTCCACACAAGATTTTTTTTAAAAAATAAAAACATTATTGGAAAAGTAAATACCACGGTAAAAAAATATCTTGCCCAAGTTATTTGTAAGACAGGAAGATCGGTACTTAGATATTTTGCAAATCCATCCATAATTGGAAGCATTACCCAGGCCAATAGATTAAAAGTTATAGCCTTCATCTGTTAAGAGGATATATATTAATTAAAGTATTTTAAAGCAAAGAATACTACTATTGGAACAGTGATAAATGACATCAGTGTCGAAACAACAATAGTACTAGCAACACTATCGATGATTTTTTTAGGAGAATATATAGATGCAACAAGATAATTAAGAACTGCACTTGGCATAGAACATTGAATTAATAAAACACCTGCTGCAAATCCCTCTAAATTAAAATATAAAATCAAAAAGTATCCAATTATAGGGCCAATGATTACTCTTCCTATAGAAGAAAATATTGCTTTGTTAATTGAAAAGATCTTTAGTCTTGTTAAAGCAATTCCTAAAGACATTAAAATTAAAAATATTGTAGCATACATTAATAGAAAGGTAGTATTTTCAACAAACCCTGGAAGTTCTAGGTCGTAATAAAGTAAAAAAACAGAAATTATTATTGCATAAAATGGAGGACTTTTAAGTATAACGTCTAAACTAAATTTTCTATCAGCAAGAAATACACCTAAGGTAAAATGACATAAAATAATCAAAGCAGATATTGCAGCTGAAACTCCAAGTCCTTGTGAACCATAGGCAAACAAACATATAGGCAAACCCATATTTCCAGTGTTTGGCATTGTTAGTGGGGGTAATTCTCTTATAATATCTTTAGTATTTAGAAGATATAGTATTATTATTCCAGTAATCATAAATCCAACAATAGCTAAAGCGTAATACCAAAAATAATTTAAAAAAATATTGAAAGAAATATTAACTGGATTTAATGCATAAATAATCATTGCTGGAGTTCCAACGTTAGCAGCAAAATTAGTTATAAAAGTTGTATCTATTTTAGGATTTTTTTTACCTAAATAATATCCAATACCAACTACAAAAAATACTGGGAATAAAACCTCAAAAAGTTTTATATAAATATCCATTAATTATATAATCGAATTAATGTTGGAGATTTAAGAATATTCTTATTTTTTCTAAATATAGATAAGCAATTACTAGCATTCTTTTCAGAAGTTTTATGGGTAATGATGACTATTGTCGCCTTCTTATTTTTCTTATCTGGTGTTTGAATTATTCTTTTTACAGAAATCTTATATTTAGCTAATCTATTTGTTATAAGAGAAAGAACGCCCTGTTTGTCATTAACTTCAAATCTTAGATACAAAGAATTAGTATAATTATCATTATTAAATGATTTAAAAGATTTTCTTTTTTTTGAGGATAAACCAAAAGGATACTTAATATTTCCTCTTAAAATTGACAATAAATCTGACAATAGAGAAGATGAAGTTGGCCCCGGGCCAGCACCCTCGCCTTGCAGAACACTCTCACCTATTGGTTTACCCTCTATAATAACAGCATTCATTACCCCATTAACATTTCCAATATATGTATTTTTACTAACTAAGCATGGATGCACAGTTTCAAATAATCTATTATTGATTACTTCAGAAATACCAAGAAGTTTAACTCTTAATCCTAATTGACTTGCGATCTTAATATCTTTCAAATCAATATTTTCAATACCTTGCATTATACATTTATGTTTAGAAATTTTTGTATTAAACGAGAGTGCAGACAAAATTCTTACTTTCGCAAACGCATCAAAACCATTTAGATCAAGTTTTGGGTTTTTTGGCTCTGCATAGCCAAGTTGTTGTGCTTTTTGTAAAACTTTATTAAAATTTTGGTTACTATTTTCCATTTCAGATAAGATATAGTTGGTGGTTCCATTTAAAATTCCGTAGACTTTATCAATTTTATTCGTTGCTAAACCTTCCTTAATCGTTCTCAAGATAGGGATCCCTCCTGCAACAGAGGCTTCAAATTCTAAATTTACATTATTTTTTTCAGCAAGTTTTGCTAAATGATCCCCATGTTTTGCAATTAAAGCTTTGTTAGGTGTTATGACGTGTATTTTATTTTTAAGAGCAGTTTCAACGATCTTTTTTGAAATACCGTCAGATTGACCTATGCATTCAAATAGTACATCTATTTTTTTATTTCTAAAAATTTGAAGTGGTTTTTTAAAGAAGATATTTTTTTGAATTTGAAATCTTCTTTTTTTGTTCCTATTTTTTGCTGATATAGCAACAATATTAATTTTTTTTCCAGTTTTTCTCTCAATTTCCTTTTTTTTTGATCTTAACTCATTGTAAAGGTAAATACCTATTTGTCCTAAGCCAATTATTGCAATATTTACTAAATTTTTCATCTTGCTATATCAGGATATTTACTTTTTTTAATATAATCATCTATATAAATCTTGTACTCATCTAGAGACATTAATGTAATATCTTTTGATTTTTTAATTATTTTAGCCATGTTTTTTTGTTCTTTAACTTTTTTTTTGTTGTGTTCATTCCAATAAGCAGAATCATTAATAAAAGAACATGATTGAAATATTATTAAAATTAAAATTAGATTTATTTTTTTCATATAAGTCCAGTTTTTAAAGGAAATCCAAATTTTAAATTCATGTTTTGTATAGCTTGACCAGATCCACCCTTAATAAGATTATCTATTGTCGAGAGAATAATTAACTTATTTTTGTTTTTTGTCTTGCATACTGATATATGACATTTGTTAGTATTTATTACATCATTAGTACTTATTAAAGCATCATTCTTTAGGATTTTGATGAAAATATCGTTCTTATAATAATTTGTTAAAACTTTTTTGATTTTGTTTTGAGAAACATTTTTATTGACCTCTACATAAATTGTACTCAAAATTCCTCTAAACATTGGTGTTAGATGTGGGGTGAAATCAAATTTAATTTTTTTGTTCGAATATTCTTTTAAAGTTTGCTCTATTTCTGAATTGTGTCTATGAAATCCAACTCCATAAGCACTAATTGACTCATATAAATTTTGATCTTTATATTTTTTGTGAACTCCTCTACCTGCGCCTGAATATCCTGATTTAGAATCAATAATAATGTTGTTTAATCGAATCATTTTTTTTTGAACTAATGGAATTAAGGGCAATAGGATCGAGGTTGGGTAACATCCAGGACAAGCAATTATATTAAATTTTTTAACTTCTTGTTTTGAAATTTCTGGTAATGAATAAATACTTTTTTTAATATTTTTAGTTGATTTGTGTTTCTGTTTATACCACTTAAGATAATCAGAAGCTTTTTTTAATCTAAAATCGGCAGCTAAATCAATTAGTACATTATCTTTTTTTAAATAATTTGAAATTTCCTGAGCTTCACCATTGGGAAGTGCTGTAAAAATTATATCAATTTCATTAAGATATTTTTTATTAAATTTTACAATTTTTGGTAATTTTTTATTAATTAAAGATATATCAAAATATGAAATCTTTTTTCCTACAGAGGAATTTCCACAAAGATATTTAATTTTTACATATTTATGTTTAACTAACAATTTAATTAATTGAATACCAATATATCCAGTCGATCCAGAAATTAATACATTAAGCTTAGGCATTTTTTATTATAACAGTTAATTATTAAAAGAAAATTATCTTTTAGAAAACTGGAAACTTCTTCTCGCTTTTTTTCTTCCAGGTTTTTTTCTTTCAACAGCACGAGAATCACGCGTGGTTAATTTTTCAGTTCTAAGTGATGTTTTAAAATTTTCATCAAATAAAACTAAAGCTTTAGAAATTCCATGAACCATTGCTCCAGCTTGACCTGTTGGTCCCCCACCCTTTACATTACACCTAACGTCAAAATCAGTAGGTTGTTTAATCAATTCAAACGGTTTTATTATTTGCATTTTATGATTATCACTTGAAAAATATTCGCTATAAAGTTTTCCATTAACATAAATTTTACCAGAACCTTTTTTAAGCCAAACCTTTGCAATTGAAGTTTTTCTTCTGCCAGTGGCATATTTGCTATCTTTAAAATCCAATTTTAACTTTATTTTTTTTTGATTTTGTTGAACACTTTCCATATTAATTTCTTACAATATTTTTGTTATTCAATTTATTTAGTTCTATTACTTTAGGATTTTGAGCTGAATGAGGATGACTGTCCCCACTATAAATTTTTAACTTGGAAAGCTGCTCTCTACCTAATACTCCAGTAGGTAACATTCTTTTTACAGCTAATTTTAAAATCTCACCTGGTTTTTTTTCTTTGAGTTTTTCAGGGGTAGTTTCTTTGATTCCGCCAGGATGGCCAGTGTGTTTATAGTATTTTTTATTCTGAAACTTTTTTCCTGTAAATCTTATTTGTTCAATATTTTTAACAACAACAAAATCCCCACTGTTCATATGTGGTGTATAAGTAGTTTTATTTTTTCCTCTTATAATTTTAGATATTACTATAGCGAGTCTACCTACAACTGCATTGGTTGCATCAATCTCATACCATGATGGTGATAATTGCTCTTTTTTGATAAATTTTGTCATGAATGGCCGGATTAATACTGATAAATGTGATATTGTCAATTTATATTAATATTGATAGTTAGTTATTAATATTTAAAATCAAGGAAAATTTATGACTGATAAGAAAAAGAAAAGCACAGATCCTAAAACTTACAAATTTGATACACTGAGTCTTCATGCTGGCTATCAACCTCAAAAAAATGCTGGTTCAAGACAAGTGCCAATTTATCAAACTACATCATATTTGTTTGATGATGTTGATCATGCTGCAGCACTTTTTAATTTGGAGAGAGGTGGTCATATTTATAGCAGAATTTCTAATCCTACAGTAGCAGTATTAGAAGAGAGAGTTGCGGCCTTAGAAGGAGGTACAGCTGCCTTAGCAACTTCATCTGGAATGAGTGCAATTTTTTTAACAATAATGACTTTATGTGAGGCTGGAGATCATTTAGTAGTTTCATCACAGCTCTATGGTGGTACTGTAAATTTATTTAGGCTTACTTTACCAAAATTTGGTGTCAAATGCACATTTGTAAAACCAAGAGATACTGAGGGTTTTAAAAAAGCAATTCAAAAAAATACTAAAGGTATTTTTGGTGAGCTTGTTGGAAATCCTGGAAACGAAATTATGAATATGCCTGAAATAGCTAAGATTGCTCATGACGCAGGAATTCCTTTAATTATAGATGCAACTTATCAAACACCATATCTTTGCAAACCAATTGATCATGGTGCTGATATTGTGGTTCACTCACTTACCAAATGGATGGCAGGTCATGGTTCATCAATGGCAGGTATTTTAGTTGAGGGTGGAAAATTTGATTGGATGCAAAATGATAAATTTCCAACTATGACTAAACCTTATGAAGGTTACCATGGACTTTCGTTTGCAGAAGAGTTTGGGCCTACAGCTTTTACAATGAAAGCAAGAGCTGAAGGCATGAGAGATTTTGGACCATGTTTGAGTCCACAGAATGCTTGGAATGTTTTACAAGGTATTGAAACTTTATCTGTTAGAATGCAAAAGCATTGTTCTAACGCAGAAAAAATGGTCAAATATTTATTAAGCCATGAAAGTGTTGCTTGGGTTTCTCATCCAAGTGTTCCTGACCATCCCGACCACGATTTAGCAAAAAAACTTTTGCCACATGGTAAAGGTTCAATGATAGCTTTTGGTATTAAAGGTGGTAAAGAAGCAGGAGAAGCATTTATAAATAACGTTAAACTTGCTTCTCATCTTGCTAATGTTGGTGATACTAGAACCTTAGTAATTCATCCAGCATCTTCTACACACTCTCAAATGGATGAAGCTACATTAAAATTTGCTGGATTATCTCAAGATATGATTAGATTGTCTGTGGGAATAGAAGATTTTGATGATATTAGAAATGACTTTGAGACAGGTTTTAGAGCTGCAAGACGACCAAGACTTGTTTCCAATCAATGAAGTTTCAAGTTAATGGTGTAGAAGTTTTTGCTTCTACAGGTGGACGTCCTTTCGACAAAAAAAAACCATTAATAATTTTTGTTCATGGTAGTGGATTAACACATATGACTTGGGTACTCCAAACCAGGTATTTTGCTTTTCATGGTTATAGTGTTTTAGCTTTAGATATGCCTGGACATGGTCTTTCAGGAGGTGAAAGTTTGAAAACTATCGAAGATATGGCTGACTGGATTAGCGATGTTATAGATGCAGTAGGTTATAAAGAGGCTTCTTTAGTTGGTCATTCTCAAGGATGTTTGGTTATTTTAGAATGTGCATTTAGGTTTCCAAAAAAAATAAAAACATTAAGTTTAATGGGTGGTGCTGGAGCCATTCCTATGAATCAAGAATTATTGTCTTTAGCAGAAAACAATGATCCGAAAGCCGTCGATTTGATGATGGACTGGGCACATGGTCCAGCTGGGCACTTTGGTGGACACCCAGTTCCAGGTTTATATCATATCAATACAGGTGGAATGCTAGCTAAATCCAGAACAATTAAAAATACATTAGGAATAGATTTTAGAGCTTGTGACAATTACAAGAATGGTTTTAATGCTGCCAAAGAAATAAAAATCCCTACTTTATCTATTTTGGCAAATGGAGATAAGATGTGTCCTGTCAAGGAAGGAAAAAAATTAGCAGATTTAATAGATGGAAGTAAAATTGAAATAATTGACAATTGCGGACACATGATGCTCTTAGAGGAAGCTGATAAAGTCTTAAATGTACTGAAAAAATTTATTCTTACTTATTTTCCTATAAAAAAGAATTAATTTTTTTATTAAGATATAAAAAATAAACTGATGCACTAACAAGAAAAACTGAACTCAGTTGATGCATTGATGCTAAAACTATTTGAGCTCCATTTATTAAAGTAAATATTCCAAGAATGACTTGCGTAAGTAAGAAAAAACCAACTAGATTAATTGCAAAAAAACAATTTTTTATTCGATATTTATAAATTTTAAATAAAATCCAAAAATAATAAAAAAGTATTACATAAGCTAAATTTCTATGAAGAAATTGAACTAATGATGCATCACTAAATGCTGCTAAATTAAATAGATTTTCCAATTTATTATCATCTGGAAAGTAAGCATTTCCCATCATGGGCCATGAATTATAGATTAAACCAGCGTCCATACCTGAAACAAAAGCACCAATAATTATTTGTAAAAAAACTAGAAATAAAAAGACAATAGGAAAAAAAATATTTAATTGTGATTGTTCTTTTATATCAAAATTCAATTTTAAGTAATTCCATAAAATCAAAGACAAAATTAAAAATGCTATAACTAAATGAATTGATAGTCGAAAATGACTTACATCTAATCTATTAACTAACCCACTTGAAACCATATACCAGCCAATAAAACCTTGAAAACATATAAGAAAAAAAATTGAATAAAGATTTAATAATTTTGTTAACTTAATCTTAAAAGAAAAATATATTAGGGGAATTAAAAATCCTAAACCAATTAGTCTACCAAGAAAACGATGTGCCCACTCCCACCAAAAAATAACTTTGAATTCACTCATAGTCATAGAATAATTTTGCATTTTATATTCTGGTATCTTTTTATACTCCTCAAAATAATCTAACCATTTGACATCATTTAGGGGGGGTAATGTTCCAGAAAATAATTCCCATTTTGTTATTGAAAGACCGGAATCAGTTAGTCTTGTAAGACCGCCCACAACAATCATAAAAGCTACCAAAAAAAACATAAATAATAGCCATGTTGATATGTATTTTTTTAATAAATAATTCTCTATATACATATAATGATAAATATAATAATTATTAACAAATCCAATTTAATAAATGTCGCCTTTAAAAATAAAAAAATTAAGTAAAATTAGATCTGAATTAGATAAGCTTGATAGTTCACTAATAAAGCTAATTAAAAAAAGAACATTTTTAGTTAAAAAAGTGCTTTTACTAAAAGAAAAAAAAAGTCAAATAGTTGATAAGAAAAGAATTAAAGAAATCTTATTAAATATAAAGAAAAAATCTCAAAAAAATAATATTGATCCAATGATTACAAATAAAATCTGGAAAAATATGATTTATGCATATATCGATTACGAAAAGAGAAACTTCAAAAAAAAATAATTACTTACTGTGTGGTGGAAGTTTCTTTTCCACAAAAATTTCATGTTTTCTAGTAGCAGGGTTATACTTTTTTGCTTTAAGTTTTACTTTAGCTTTTTCTCCACCTGCAGGTTTTTTAACATAATAAAAAAAAGAGCTATCTGGTTTAGACTCAGGAACAAGTCTTACTTTAACGTGAGTTTTTTTAGCCATATTACTTATTATCTTTTAAACTTTTAATCATATTAGAAATTTTAATTAATTTATTTCTAATATCGTGTGCTTTTATAGATTCATTTAAATTTTCGTCAAGTTTTAAAGTATCAACATTGTTCAAAATTTTTTTTACACCCTTTATTGTCATTCCTTGATCTTTTAAAAGAAAATGAACTTTTATGATTAAATCTATATTTTTTTTGTCATAATACCGTCTATTACCGTTTAAAATTTTGGGCTTAATTTGTTTAAATTCTTTTTCCCAATATCTTATTATATGTGTTGGAGAGGTATCACCTTTTTTAGATTTCAAACCAACAATTTTGACTACCTCACCTATAGTTTTATAAGCACTCTCAAGTTTACTCATTTTTTGAATTTATATATTCCTTAAATTCTTTGGAAGGTTTAAATAAAACTACATTTCTCTCAGAGATGATCTTGTCTTCCTTTGTTTTAGGATTTCTTCCAATTCTAGATTTCTTCAATCTAACAAAAAATGTACCAAATTTTGTTAATTTTAATTTTTTTTCTTTCTTTAAATTTAGTGTTATAAGAGAGAAAAACTCATTTATTAGATGCTCTGACATTAGTTTAGAAAAACCTATTTGCATGTAAATAATATTGACTAAATCTTTTTTAGTTAAGTTTGTTCTCATTTATCTGATATTTTCCTTAATTTTTTTTATCAAATTTCCTTTAATTATTCTATTACAAACATCTAAAGAGTTGGAGAACCCAATATAATCTATTCCACCATGACTTTTAACAACTGGAGTATCCAAACCCACAAATATTGCTCCATTATATAATCTAGGATCTAATCTTTTTTTAAATTTTCTCAAATTCGAGATATTAAGTAGAGAGGATATTTTTCCAAGAAATGATCCACTCAAAGCCTTCTTTAACTCATCTGTAATAAAGTTAGCTGTACCCTCAGCTGTTTTTAAAGCAACATTTCCAGTAAATCCGTCCGAAACAATAACATTTACTTTACCATTCATTAATTCATTTCCCTCAATATACCCCTCAAAATTAAAGTTTTGATTTTTTTTATCATTTAATAATTGATAAGTTTCTTTAATAATTTCATTTCCTTTTAATTCCTCAGAACCTATATTTAATAAAGCTACTTTTGAAACATCATTAGGATATAACGATTTGTATAAAGAAGCCCCCATAATGGCAAAATCAGTTAAATTTTTTGAACTACACTCAATATTTGCACCAAGATCTAATACAACACTCATCCCTTTTTTGTTCGGCCATAAAGCTGACAAGGCGGGCCTATCAATATTTTCAAGCATTTTTAAATTTAATTTTGCAATCACTAGCAAGGCTCCAGTATTACCAGCAGAAATCACAATATCAGTTTCTTTATTTTTGACACTCTCAATTGAAAGCCACATACTTGTTTTTTTACCTCTCTTTGCAGCCTCTAATGGGCTATCTGTACTTTTTACCACATCATTGGTATGTATTATTTCATAAAAACTCTGATTAATCCTATTATCCAAGTGCTTTGAAATTTCATCTTTGTCTCCAAAAATTTTATAAAAGTTTTCTTTATTTTTTTGATGGTTATGAATAATTCCGTCGATTACTTTCTTTGGTGAATTGTCTCCACCCATTGCATCTACTGCAATTTTTATCAATTTAGTCATCGTAAAATCTTAAAAAATTATTCTTTAGGGTCTAAAACTTGTCTTCCTTTATACATTCCCGTTTTTAAATCTAAATGATGTGATAGTCTGTACTCACCAGTTTTCTTATCTTCAATAACATTTTTTGATGAAAATTTCATATTCTGAGATCTTCTCATACCAGTTCTAGATGGTGTTTGTTTTCGTTTAGGGACCGCCATAATTAAGAGTTAATTACACCTTTTATTAAATAATTCAAATTTTTTTTTGATAAATTGTCCCTAAAAACTTCAAAATAATCAACAAATTCGTCTATATTTTTAAAATCCTCTAAAAAAATTGATAATTTTTCAATTTTTTTTTCTCTATTTAAATCATCCCAAAAATGAATTTCACTAACCATTGAATGAAATAAGTTAATATAAACCTTCATTTTCTTGTTAATTGACTGATCTCCGTATCCGATTTCCCTTATACTAAGTTCTAATTGACGAAAATTAAAATCATAAATTTTTTGTAAAACTTCTTTATTTTCTTCATTTTTAAAGTTTTTTAAAAAAAAGGCAAAATGTAATAAAAAAAGGGTTAATCTATCAGAAAAATTATCATTTCTATTTAATGAACTGTATAATTGTTCATTTCTAGTGTAATTAATTAAATAATTATAAATATTAATAAAATTTTTATCCATGAAGAATATATTATATCTATTTATTATATCTTTAATAGTCACTAATTGCTCTTTTAAAAAAGTTGTTAAACATCACGGCGTTTCTTTTCTTGAAAAAAAACAAAAAAATTTAATTATCAATTTATCAAATAAAAATGAAATTTTGGATCTGTTAGGGAATCCATCAACTAGAAGTAAATTTAATAATGATGTTTGGATATATATTGAGAGAAAACAAACTCAATCTCGATTAAAGAATTTAGGAAGAATGAAGATTTATAAAAATGATGTGTTGGTACTTGAGATAGATAATTATGGAGTCTTAAAAAAAAAAGATTTTTATGATTTAAAAGACATGAAAAAAATAAATATTGTAAAAGAAACTACACAAGGAAACTTTACTAAAAATTCATTCATATATGACTTTATGTCCAGCATGAGACAAAAAATTAATGATCCACTAGGTGTACGAGCTAAAAAAAGAGAAGAAATTAGCCAGCGATAACAGCCAACAGCAGTAAAGCCACTATATTTGTTATTTTTATCATAGGATTTACTGCAGGACCAGCTGTATCTTTATAAGGATCTCCAACTGTGTCTCCAGTTACAGCAGCTTTGTGAGCTTCTGAGCCTTTTCCTCCATGATTGCCATCTTCAATATATTTTTTTGCATTGTCCCAAGCTCCACCTCCAGCTGTCATTGAAACAGCAACAAATAATCCAGTAATTATTACACCTAACAACATTGCTCCAACGGAAGCTAATGCAGCTACTTGTCCTCCAATTGCAAATATAACGAAGTATAAAATAATAGGTGATAGCACAGGAAGTAAAGATGGAATAATCATCTCTTTAATCGCAGCAACAGTTAACAAGTCAACTAATTTAGCATAATCAGGTTTTTGTTTTCTTTTCATAATTCCTGGATATTTCTTGAATTGTCTTCTAACTTCTATTACTACAGCACCACCTGCCCTACCCACAGCCTGCATACCCATTGATCCAAACAAATAGGGGAGCATTCCCCCAATTAATAAGCCTACAACAACATAAGGATTAGATAAATCAAATGTCACTACAATACCCTCTAATTTTGAGCCTGCTTCTCTTGAAAAATGTTTAATATCCTCAGTATAAGCTGCAAATAAAACTAAAGCGCCTAATCCAGCAGAACCTATTGCATAACCTTTTGTTACTGCTTTAGTTGTATTTCCTACAGCATCTAAAGCATCAGTTGTTTTTCTAACATTTTTTGGCAACTTGGACATTTCGGCAATACCACCAGCATTATCTGTAACTGGTCCATAAGCATCCAAAGCCACAACCATACCTGCTAAAGCCAACATGGTTGTTACTGCTATAGCAATTCCATATAGACCAGCAATATGATTAGTTAGTAAAATACCTGAAACTATTATTAATGCTGGTATAGCAGTAGCTTCCAATGAAATAGCAAGGCCTTGTATTACATTAGTGCCATGTCCCGTTGTAGATGAATTTGCAACACTTCTTACGGGTCTATAATTAGTTCCTGTGTAATATTCGGTCACCCAGATTAATAAACCTGTGATAATTAAGCCAATTATCCCACAGTAATATAAACTCATACCTGAAAAGGACTTATTATTTAAATTGTATAAGTTTTCTAAACCCAAAACAAAATCAGTAACTGGATATAAAATTATTAAAGAAGTCAAAGCAGAAACAACAAACCCTTTGTATAAAGCCCCCATAACATTTTTGCTACCACCAAGTTTTACAAAAAATGTTCCAATTATTGATGTTAGAATACATGCACCACCTATAGTTAAAGGGTAAATCATCATAGATAAATTACCAGGAAAAAAAATTGAGGATAAAACCATTGTCGCAACGATTGTTACAGCATAAGTTTCAAATAGATCTGCAGCCATTCCTGCACAATCACCAACATTATCACCAACATTGTCGGCTATAACAGCAGGATTCCTTGGGTCATCCTCTGGTATTCCAGCTTCTACTTTGCCAACTAAATCTGCTCCAACATCTGCACCTTTTGTAAAAATTCCTCCACCTAACCTAGCAAAAATAGATATTAATGAAGCACCGAAACCAAGTGCAACAAGAGCGTTAACAATTTCTCTCTCTTCAACATTAAATTTTATTAATAAATAATAATAAACAGCAATAGATAATAAAGCTAGACCAGCCACAAGCATGCCTGTTACAGCACCAGACTTAAAAGCTACAGAAAGACCATTAGCAAGACCTTTTCTTGATGCTTCAGCGGTTCTAACATTTGCTTGAACAGAAACTAACATTCCCACATATCCAGCTATTCCAGATAATGTTGCGCCAATTAGATAACCTAATCCAACAAGCATACTAAAAGCAAAACTTACAATAACTAAAACTACAACACCTACAATTGCAATTGTTTTATATTGTCTTGCCAGATAAGCCTTTGCCCCTATCTGAATAGCAGATGCAATGTCTTGCATCTTTGAATTTCCTGCACTTGAATTTAAAATATTTTTTCCTGTCAGATATCCATAAACAATTGACAATAATCCTGCTCCTATTGTGTATAAAAGAATAGTCTCTATAGTTGAATTCATATAAACCTTAATTAAGTTATTACTTATTATTTATAAAAGGCGGACAATACAAAAAAAGCTATAAAAGGCAATAACTAACTTTTAAAATTCGTGTAAATAGCCTTTATCTTTTATGTTAATTTTGTTCCCTTTTTCATCAATAATTTGTGATTTTTGATTACTTGAACAAATTTTTCCAATTTTTGAAATTTTAATCCCTGCAGATTTAAATGTTCTTTCAATGATTCTAGTCTTTTTCTCAGATGCAGTGAACAGTATCTGAAAGTCATCTCCCTTAGATATAAAGTCAATTTTTTTTAATTTTTTTTGATAAATCATGTCCTTTAGTCTTTTTGAAATTGGTACATCAGCTAGGCTAATTTTGTAAGAAAGTTTCTGTTTATTAATTAGTTTATCTAAATCAGCAAATAGACCATCGGAAATATCTATAGACGTGTTTGCAAAATTCAGTAATTTTTTTGCCAAATCTAGATGCAATTCTGGAAGATAATATTTCATAATGAAATATTTACTCAAATGCCTGTTTAATAAAATATCTTTTTTCAAAATTTTTAAGCCAGTATAACTATCTCCCAAATTACCTGTTACATAAATATCATCATTAATTTTTGCATTATTCCTAAATACTAAATTATTAGAAAAACCAACCGATATAATTGTAAAGCTTAATTTATCAGAATAAACTGTATCGCCACCGGACAAATGTATCCCAAACTTTTTTTGTTCCTGTTTAAGTGAAAGGGAAATCTTATTTAGATTTAATTTTGTAAATGTTTTTGGATTTCCTGAACCTGAAATAAAATAATATTTTGGCTTAACACCTTTACAAATTAAATCTGAGATTGATGATCTAAGAATTTTTTTAATAACTAAATTGGGTTTTTTGAAATCAAAGAAATGAAATTTATCTATATATGTATCAACGGAAATAACTAATTTTTTTGATCTATCAAAAAAAACATCATCATTCAAATTTAGTGAACTTTTATTATTAAAAGATAATTTAGAAAAATAATTTTTAATTAGATCGAATTCATGCATTTGAGTATCTTAATTTTTTAGCAGCGTTATCTAATAAAGCATTTAGATATTTAGTTTGAGACTCATTTAAAAAAAAATTAGACGCATTAAGATACTCTTTAATAATTATACTTATTGAAACATTTGGTTTGTACAAAATTTCATATGTTGCTGATTTTAAAATAACTTGAAATATTTTATCTAGTTTAAATAGATTAAAGTTCCCACCAAGATTTTTGTCTAATTCTTCTATTATAATTTCATTTCGTTCAATTGTGCCAAGCACAATGTCTTTTATAAATTTTTTAAACCTATGTTTTGGAAATTCAATTTTGTCATCATTGTTATATAAAACGCTATATAATTTTTGAATTATTATAACTCTCGGATTATTTTTTGCAGTATACTTTGTTTTCATTTTTGAGATAAAACTGAAATAATAGCTTTTGCAGCTTCAGCACCTTTTTTTTTTCTGATTTTAGCTTGACGCATATTTAGACAAGTAAGAATTCCATTTCCTATAGGTTTTTTTGAATTTACTGCTAAATCCATAATAGCATTGGTTGAGGATTGTGAAATAAAGTCAAAATGTGGAGTTTTACCTTTGATGACACAACCAAGAGCAATAAAAGCATCAAATTTTTTAATATATTTTGATATTGTAATAGGTATCTCAAAAACGCCAGGAACTTTTATTATCTTTATCTCAAAAGATCTAGGAAGATTTTTTTTTGCACTATTTAATAAACATAAAGAAATTTCTTTATAATAGTCAGCTAAAACAATTAAAATTTTTTTTTTCATTAAATTAATTCTTGTTTGGTAATTTTAATATTAAAACCCTCAAGTCCTACAACTTTTTTTGGAGTTTTTGTGATCAATATCATTTTGTTTATTTTTAAATCTTTAATGATTTGTGCACCTATACCATAGTTTCTTATAAGGTTATCTTTGCCTTTTCTTTCTTTAAAGTTTTTATTTTTAAAACTTTTTAATGTTTGTGTAACAGATTTTAAGTTAGTGTCTTTAATAAATATTAATACACAATTAGTATATTTTCTAAAATAATTTATAGTTTTATCAAATGAATTAGGTAGTTTTTGATTTATTAAATAATTGTAAACAACATTTGATGAAATAACTCTAACTCTTGGAATAATAGATTTCTTTAAAGAACCTTTGATGAGTGCAAAATGTTCAGATCCATCTAATAGATTTTCATATATTTTTATTTTAAATTTTTGTCTTTTAATCTTAATTTCGGATGTTTTTTTAAGTTTCACTAATTTTTCTTTTTTTAAACGATAAGAAATAAGATCCTCAATTTTTCCAATTTTAAGTTTATGTTTTTGTGCAAAATTAAGAAGTTTTTGACCCTTGGCCATAGTTCCATCCTCATTCATTATTTCACAAATAACTGCTGAGTTGTTTTTTTTGGCTAGCTTTGAGATATCAACTGACGCCTCAGTGTGGCCAGCCCTAACAAGTACGCCACCATCTTGTGCGATAATTGGAAATACATGACCTGGTGACACAATATCTTTTTTACTTACATTTTTTTTTGATGCGATCTTAATAGTTCTTGCCCTATCTTTTGCTGAAATACCAGTTGTGATTCCTTTTTTTGCTTCAATTGAAACTGTAAATGCTGTTTGATTTCTAGATTGATTTACAGGAGACATTAAAGATAGATTTAGTCTTTTAGCTTGAAGACTATCTAATGCCAAACAGATTAAACCTCTACCATTTTTTGCCATAAAATTAATATTCCTAGCATTAGTATCAGAAGTTGACATGACCAAATCGCCTTCATTTTCTCTTTTTTCATCATCAACTAAAATGTACATACCTCCTCTTTTTGCAACACCTATTATTGTTTCTATTGATGAATAATTATTTTTTTTCATAGAAATAATTCCTAACGTATTTTGAGAGAATATCTATCTCAACATTGACTAAACTTCCTTTTTTAAGAGATGATAAATTTGTTAATTTATATGTGTGCGGTATAATCCATATTTGAAAACCTTTATTTGTTATTTTTGAAATTGTTAGTGAAATGCCATTTATACTAATTGAAGCTTTTTCAATAATATTTTTTCTTTCTCTTTTATGAATTTCAAAATCAAATAAGTAAGATCTGTCAATTTTTTTTATACTTAATATTTTCCCAATTGTGTCAACATGGCCCTGACAAATATGACCTGAAATTTTTTGACCATATTTAAGAGGAAGTTCTAGATTAATTTTATCTTTTAATTTTATATGGTTAAATTTAGAACGATTTATTGTTTCATTTGAAAGATAGAACTCCATAATCTTTTTTTTTATAGATATAAGAGTAAGACAAACACCATCACAGGCTACAGAAATACCTATGTCTCTAGTGTTTAATTGTAAATTTGATTTTATAAATATATTAATACCTTTAGGTCTCTTAAGTATCTTGGTAATTAAACCCTTGTTGAATATTATCCCATTAAACATGCTAACTTTTATAAATTGTTATTTTATCAGTCGCTAATTTAAAATTTATTTTATATCTATTATATTTTGTATTTAAGATATCAAAAGATGTAAAATTTATATATTTATTTTTTTTTAATATATTTTTCGAACTTTTAAACATATAAAATTCATTAAACATTAATTTTTGAAGAAAGCTTTTTGTTAATTTATCACCACCTTCTACTAGGAGATTTCTTATTCCTTTCATGTATAATTTCTTAAGAATTTTTTTTAAATCAAAATTCTTACGTCCGTGAGTAGACTGTTTTATTAAAATAGCTCCTTTTTTAATTAAAAAATTTTTTTTGATTTCATCATTTGAATTATGGAAAATAATTGTATTATCTTTTTTTATAGACCTAGTAATATATTTTTTAAAATCAATTTTTAAATTCTTATCTAAAATAATTCTTTTTGGAGAATATTTCTTATACCCTTCTAATCTACAATTAAGTTTCGGATTATCTATATTTAATGTTTTACTTGAAATCAATATACCGTCACTTTTTGATCTCAAATAATGAGTTAATTTATCAGATATTTTATTGGTGATTCTTTTGGTTATATCACTATAAATAATCTTGTTTTTTGATAATGCAATTTTTCCAATTACATAAGGTAATTTTTTTTTTCTATTAATATAATATGACTTATATAAATTAAGCGCCTTTTTTTTTAAAAGACCTTTTTTTACTTTAACTTTATTTTTTTTCAAAACTGAATAACTTTTACCTTTTACCTTTACATCAATGTCATCAATTGAATAATAGACCTCATCAATTTTGTTTTTTATAATATTTTTAGTACAGGGAGGAGTTTTTCCATAATGATTACATGGCTCTAAAGTAATATACATTTTAGAACCTTTTGGATCATCAAAACAGTTTGAAATTGCATTATGTTCGGCATGAGGTCTGCCTCCATATCCAGTTTGGCCTATAGAAATAATTTCATCTTTTTTAACAATTATGCATCCAACAGAGGGATTATCGCCAGTTAAACCTTTTCTTGCCCTTGCTAAATCTAAAGCAAGTTCCATATATTTCTTGTCTTTTGATGTAAAATTATCTCTTTTTGTAGACATCTATCTTGTCCACAAATTGTATAAAATCTTTTTCTTCTCTAAAATTTCTATAAACAGATGCAAATCTAACATATGCAACTGGATCTAGTTCTTTTAGTCCCTCCATAACCATTGTTCCAATAGTACTTGAGGATATTTCGCTTTGTCCCATTTCTTCCAAAGATCTAGATATACGGCTTATAAACTTTTCAATTGTTTCAACATCAATTGGTCTTTTTTTTAAGGCAATAAAAATTGATTTAGCTAATTTATCTCTGTCAAATGTGGATTTTCTCCCATTCTTTTTTACAACCATGATTTCTCTAAATTGGACTCTTTCAAATGTTGTAAACCTAGCCCCACAAACGCAAAGTCTTCTACGTCGGATAGCAGTTCCATCTTCGGTGGGACGAGAATCTACAACCGAAGTTTCACCCTTCTTGCATATGGAGCAAATCATTTATTGAGATTTTTATAAATTGGGAAATTTGAACACAAACTTATTACTTCATTTCTAACTTCTTCCTCAACTTTACTATTGTCCTCAGGATTGTTAGATAAACCTTTTATTACTTTTGTGATTAAATTACCAACTTTCTCAAATTCTTTTAAACCAAATCCTCTTGTTGTTGCAGCTTGAGAACCAAGCCTAATGCCGGATGTGATCATAGGTTTTTCGGTATCAAATGGAATTCCATTTTTATTACAAGTAATGTTTGCTCTACACAGGCTTTCTGAAGCCACATTCCCCTTAACATTGAAAGGTCTTAAATCAACTAACATTAAATGGGTATCTGTGCCTCCAGAGTATATTTTAAATCCGTTGTTTTTTAAAGTCTCGGCTAACATTTTAGCGTTAGATAAAACATTCTTTATATATACTTGAAATTCTGGCTTAAGTGCTTCGAAAAAACCTGCAGCTTTGGCTGCAATTATATGCATCAGTGGTCCACCTTGGTATCCAGGAAACACTGCTGTATCAAACTTTTTTCCTAAATCAAGATCATTTGATAAAATTATTCCACCTCTTGCACTTCTAAAAACTTTATGTGTAGTCGAAGTAACAACATGTGCATAATCACACGGGTTTGGATAACCCTTACCAGCAACAAGACCAGAAAAATGAGCCATGTCAACCATCAAATATGCACCGACTTTGTCTGCTATTTCTCGAAATTTTTTAAAATCAATTACTCGAGAGTATGCACTTCCTCCAGCAATAATTAATTTAGGTTTATGTTCTAAGGCTAATCTCTCTACATTTTCATAATCTATTAGCTCTGACTTTTTATCTACGTCATAACTAATTGCGTTAAACCACTTGCCAGACATTGAAATTTTTAATCCGTGAGTAATATGACCTCCAGAATTTAAGCTCATCCCCATAAATGTATCGTTGGGTTTAAGAAGAGCTAAAAATACTGCTCCATTTGCTTGGGCGCCAGAATGTGGTTGTACATTTGCGTACTTACAATTAAAAAGTTTTTTAATTCTCTCTAAAGCTAATTTCTCAGCTACATCTACATGTTCACATCCATTGTAATATCTTTTACCCGGGTACCCTTCAGCATATTTGTTTGTTAGCACTGAACCTTGTGCTTCTAACACTGCCTGAGAAACGATATTTTCAGAAGCAATAAGTTCAATATGATTTTGTTGTCTAACTAATTCATCATTAATAGCTTTGAATAAATCAGGGTCAGATTGAGATAAACTTTTTTCAAAAAAATCTTTATAATCTGAATTTATATATTTAGTTTCACTTGACATAATAATTTATATTTTTTTAACTCTTTTTTTGTGTCTTCCACCTTCAAAATTTGTATTGAAAAACACAGATATACATTTAAATGCTGTATCTTTTTTTGTCAATCTAGAACCTAATGTAATTATATTCGCATTGTTATGCAATCTGGATAATTTCGTGTTTTTTACCGAATAACACACTGCTGCTCGTATTTTCTTGTGTTTATTGGCTGCCATTGACATTCCCATGCCTGATCCACACACTAATATCCCCATATTCTGATCATTTTTACTTACTTTTTTACAAAGATTATGAGCGTAGTCTGGATAATTTACAGAATTTTTTGAGTCATAAGTTCCTAGATCCTCAAAAATAAATTTTTTTAAAAATTTTTTTTTTATTTGTTCCTTCAAACGATATCCGGCATGATCTGATGAAATAAAAACTTTTTTCAAGTTAATTAAATTTATAATCCAAAACACAAGCAACTAAATGGATTCTATCTTCTTCTCCACCGTTAAAGGCGTTATGATACTTTGTATTGTTAGTTATCCAAACAGAACCATCGGCCGGCATATGTTTCGCAACATGATCTATAACCATTATTGATCCTGGATTTGTTATAATTGGAATATGGAGTCTTGGTTCTGGATCTCTATGCCAACTTAATGTTGACCTTGGTTCTTTTAATAAAACTCTCACTCTTCCTAACTTGTATTTGGATGAAAGAACGTCAAAGACCTCTTTAAAATAAGTATTTTTGTAATCCTCGATAAATTCAGAGTAAGCAGCTTCATTTATCAATTCGTCTCTTCTAGTTTCTTTTCCACTAGAATCTGGTTTTGTCCAATAAACACCTCTAGCCTTATTCCCCTTTATAGAATCCGGATCTCCCGGAATTTGAGTTAATGAGATCGCCCCAAAATTTGATACTCCAGTAACACCTGTAAAACCTTTTATCGACAATACTTGTTTGTAAGCCTCCTGAAGTTTTTTAATATCAAACTTCAAGTCTTGTTTTTGAAAATCATTAAAATTTAAATTCATTATAGCCAATTGTCTCCTAATGTTGTTTATTATCTTTTTTAAGATATATTTGTATATAACATTTGTCGCACAATATATATAATTAAAGTATGATTACTGGTAATTTTCCAAATTTGAGACTAAGAAGAAGTCGTAAAAATGATTGGTCTAGAAGACTAGTAGCTGAAAATAATCTAACGCCTGATGATTTTATACTCCCAGTGTTTCTTACAGATGGAAAAAATAAAAAACAAAGTATTAATTCTATGCCAGGAGTGTATCGTTATTCATTAGATAAATTAAGCTTAGTGGTTGATAAAGCACTTAAATTAAAACTGCCAATGATTGCTTTATTTCCTTATACTAACAAAAAAGATAAAGATAGATTTGGAACTGAAGCTCTTAATGAAGAAAATTTAGTTTGCAAAGCTTTACAGATAATTAAAAGAAAATATCAAAATGAGATCGGAATTATGTGTGATGTTGCACTGGATCCATATACTTCACATGGACAGGATGGATTAGTAAATAATAAATATGTTTTGAATGATGAAACAGTAGAAATTTTAAAAAAACAATCACTGTTACAAGCTGAAATGGGATGTGATGTCATAGCACCATCTGATATGATGGATGGAAGAATAGGTGAAATTAGAAAAACATTAGATAAAAATGGTTATAAAATGACACAAATTTTATCTTACGCAATTAAGTATGCCTCTAGTTTCTATGGTCCATTTAGAGATGCAGTTGGTTCTAAGAATATCTTAAAGGGTAATAAAAAAAATTATCAAATGGATTTTAGAAATAGCGATGAAGCTTTAAGGGAAGTTGCTTTAGATATCAAAGAGGGTGCTGATATGGTGATGGTTAAACCAGGTATGCCGTATTTAGATATTATAAAATCTGTGAAAGAAAAGTTTAAAATACCAGTATTCGCTTATCAAGTGTCAGGCGAGTATACTTTATTATCTAATGCTATTAATAAAGGTTTTGTAAATAATAATGCTATTCTAGAGAGTCTTATTTCATTCAAACGATCAGGCGCTAACGCAATTGTTAGCTACTATGCAGATAGAATTGATAAAATATTAGATTAATTATTTAAATGTATTTAAAAATCTCAATCTGTTTAACGGATAATTTATATTATTAGGTCTTAATATACTTTTTTCTAAATAATCACCAACTAGTCTTAATCCATCAATCAAAATTTCATCGTTTAAAAAATCTTGATTATTATCTATTAAGAAATTAGGAACAATTTTGTTTTCTTTTGTGGATTTTACTAAATACTTAACTTCATTATTAATAAGTTCTTTTTTTACTAAATTTTTTAACTCAAGGTCATAGCCAATTACTTTAAATAATTCTAGCTCCCAAAAAATATAATTTCTTATCCAATTTGCTTTTTTTAGCAAAATATAAAAATTTTCTATTAGACCATAAATCTTCAAATTTTTTTGAGACTCGGCAGTTAAGATTTTGATTAATTGAAAAGCAGAAAAAATACATAACAATTTCCTATAATTATCAAAAAAAATAGGAGTATAAGCATTTAAAATTTCAATTTTAAAATTGCCAATCTTATTTTCTGTTTTGGAAGAATAATTTACATGTAATTGATTTCCCAACTGAAGATAATTCTTAATTTTTTTCGAGGTTCCACCAAAAATAATACCAGAAGTTTTTCCGTGATTTTTAGTAAAAATTTCAACAATTAATGAATTTTCACTATATCTATTTTTTGAAATTAAAAAACCTTCATCATCCCAAGTCATAATTAAATAATATTCTTTAAACAAAGTATTGCTGCATTTTGTTCAGCATCTTTTTTTGATCTACCTTCAGATATAAACAATTTTGAATTAAATAATTTTACCCCAACCTTAAATAGAGGTTTGTGTCTTGGACCAGTATTAGATATTAACTTATAAATTGGTAATTTTTTAAATTTTTTCAGAGACAATTCTTGTAATTTAGTTTTTGCGTCAATTTCTGTTATCACACTTCTTTCTAAATGTTTTTTCCATAAATTAAGAATAGTTTTTTCTACAGTTGTAAAACCTTTATCTAAATAAATTGCACCTATTAAGGCTTCGCAACTATCAGCGACAACTTTATCCTCAATGATTGTTTTCTTATTTCTAGGTCTAAAAATTAATATATATTTTTCTAATTCGATTTCTTTTGCAATTTGTAGACAGGTTCTTCTGTTAACAAGTGATGCAAATTTTTTATCTAACACACCCTCTTTCTCATTTGGATAAATTTCTAAAAGTTTTTTAGCAATCACCAAACCCAAAACTCTGTCTCCTAAAAATTCAATTTTTTCGTTGTTGTGTTGATTATCAAAACTTTTATGTGTCAATGATTTTACCAAAAGATTCTTATCTTTAAAATTTATACCTAATTTTTTTTCAAGACTAGTGTAGAGTGTTTTCATTATCTAATCTTTTTAAAAAATCTATCAAATCTAATAGACTGATTCCATTTCCAAAAATAAAAAATACTTCCAAAAGATCTATCTGAAGAAAAAAAAATAAACTGTGCCTTACCTACTAGATTATCTTTATGAACATAACCTACACTTGATAAATATCTGCTATCTTTTGAACAGTCTCTATTGTCTCCTAAAAAGAAGTAACTATCTTTGGGTACAACAAAAATATCAGAATTTTGAAACGACCCATTTTTAAAATAAACTGTTTTATAATCATAGCCATTAGGCAATTTTTCTTTAAAAGAAAAAACATCCACTCTCTTTTTTCCACAAAAAATTTTGTCGTTATCTGACGTTTTATTTCTAAAAATTAAATTATTATTTATATATAATTCTGAATTTATAAACTGAATTTTATCTCCTGGAATACCAATTAATCTTTTGATATAGTCAGTTCTATTATCAGCTGGAGTTTTAAAAACAACTACATCACCTCTTTTAGGCTCATTAAAAAAGATTCTTCCTTTAAAGATGGGAGGGCTAAATGGAAATGAGTGTTTGCTATAACCAAATGAATATTTAGTAACAAATAATCTGTCACCAACTAAAAGATTAGGTTCCATGGATGAAGAAGGTATATAAAATGGTTGAATAATTATAGACCTAATAAAAACAGCTATTATTAATGCATAAAACAATGTTTTAGCGTTATCGAATAAAAAATTTTTATTGAACATTATTGTTTTTGAATAATTGTAAATGCTATTGAATAGTCTTTTTCATCGGAAATTGAAAGATACAAATTGTACTTTTTAACTTTAAATTTTTTATAAATAAGATTGTTAATTTTTTTTGTTTTTCGAAAATAAGGTTTGCCTAATTTATTATTTAGTACCTCAATGTCTTTAAAATTAAGATTATCTCGAATACCAGTACCTAAGGATTTAGAAAGAGACTCTTTAGCTGCGAATCTTTTTCCAAAAAAAGATATTTTTGTATTTTTTTTTTTTGAAAAATTTATCTCATTTTTAGTAAAAGTTCGAAGAATAAAATTTTTTTTACGTATTAAAATTTTAAGTCTATCATTTTTGATTATATCTACACCTACACCTAAAATTTTCATGTTACTTAATTATAGTCTTGAATTTTTTAACTACATTTTTTAAACCTAAAAAGACTGACTCTCCTATTATAAAATGTCCAATATTAAACTCTTCTATCTCTTTTATTTTGGTTAGGATTTTTGTTGTTTTGTAGTCAAGACCATGTCCTGCATGAACTTCTATTCCTAAATTATTTGCAAGAAAAGAACATTCTTTGATTCTCTCTAATTCTTTCGAAAAATTTTTTCCCGTTTTGACTAAATTGGATAATTTACCTGTATGAATTTCAACGCAATCAACATTAATTGCTTTTGATATTCTTATATCTTTCAAAGAAGGATTAACAAAAAGACTCGTTCTTATATTTAATCTTTTAAATCTCTTTATTATGTTTTGAATTTTGGTTCTATTTTTAATCAAATTTAAACCACCTTCAGTAGTTATTTCTTTTCTTTTTTCGGGAACAATACAAATAAAATTAGGCTTTATTTTTATTGCATTTTTAACAATTTCTGAGTTTGTTGAAATTTCTAAATTTACCAGTAGCCCTTTTATAGAACATATTCTTTTAGCATCATTATCATTAATATGTCTTCTATCTTCTCTTAAGTGAATTGTAATTGAGTCTGCTCCAGCTTTTTTAACAAACTTGGCAGAATAAACTGGATCTGGATGATTTTCACCTCTGGCATTTCTTAAAGTCGCTACATGATCTATATTAACCCCTAAACGTTTCACTTTGTAAATCTACTCCCTGGAACCGTTATAGGGATAAGTTTTAAATTATCTGGTATTTTGTTTTTATTAAAAACTGGCACATCTATTTTTAGATGAGAAACAATCCTTTTTTTTATTTTGAGATTTCTTTTATTAGACCTGTCAATTATAGAGGCAAATCCTACTAATTTTGCTTTAGCTTTTTTTATTAATTTAACACATTCAATACTGGACTTTCCTGTTGTGATCACATCTTCAATGATTAAAACCTTTGAGCCCTTTCTTATCTTAAATCCTCTTCTAAGTGTAAATTTACCTCTTACTCTCTCACAAAAAATAGTTTCTTTCTTTAAAATTCTACCTATTTCATAACCAATTATTATACCTCCCATTGCAGGAGATAATATAAGATCAAATTTAATAAAATTTTTTTTGATCTTTTTTGCTAAAGATTTGCAAATTTTTTCAGCTATATGGGGATAACTTAGAAGTTTTGCACATTGAATATATTTTGAAGAATGAAGACCAGATGATAGTACAAAATGTCCCTCTAAAAGCGCATCAGTTTTTCTTAAAATATTTAAGGATTTTTTGTGTGAAAGCATTTCTTTTATCTTCGTGTCTGATTATCTTAAATTTTATACCTTTTTGTTTAAGCTCTGCAATAAAATTAGTAAAATTCTTAAGATCTCTTATTATAAGTTGAAACTTGAAATTAATATAATTAGGGTTTTTTCCAACCATCTCAAGATTTGATATATTTAATTTATGTTGTCCTATGAGTGAACTAACATTGCCTAATTGACCTGGTTTATCCGGTAAAGAAATCCATAGAGTAGTATTGTATTTCTTTACTCTTTCTTGTTTTTTTTCCCCTTTATCATGCCAATACTTTCTAATAGCAGATCTAGCCTTACCTGTTTTAGTAATTGGTATCCAGTGTAGTGATGGGGAATTATTTTTAGATGTTATAATCTTTACCGTATCCCCATTTCTTAAAATACTTTGCAATTCTCCTTTATTACCATTAATCTCACAACCAACGGCCGTATCACCTACTTTTGTATGTACTGCATACGCAAAGTCAATTGGAGTTGCATTTTTTGGTAACTTAATCACAGATCCTTTAGGTGTAAAACAAAATACATTTTCTTGGAACATTTGCATTTTAGTATATTCGTAGGAATGTTCTGGATTTTCATTTTTTTCAATAATCTCAACTAAATCTTTTAACCAATCATACTCTTTCCAAGTTAAAGAGTTAAATTTTTCCGAAGATTTATATTGCCAGTGGGACGCTATTCCTCGCTCAGCAAAATCGTGCATCCTTTTGGTTCTTATTTGTATTTCTATTGGTTTTTTATAAGAACCAATTACTGCAGTGTGGATTGACTTATATCCGTTAATTTTAGGTGATGATATATAATCTTTGAATTTTCCTGGAATACAATTCCATTCCTTATGAAGTATCCCTAAAGTTTTATAGCAATCATCTATATTATCTAGAATAATTCGAAATCCAATTATATCTGTAATTTGCTCTAATGAGACTCTTTTTTTTTGAACTTTTCTCCAAATTGAAAAAGGAGTTTTTTCTCTACCAAAAATTTTTGAATGAATATTATTTTCAAATAATAATGTGTTAATTTCATTGGATAACGTTTCAAAAATATCTTTTTTATCTAATTTTATTTCATCTAATCGTTTTTGAATTAATGACCTTGCATCATTATTTAAAATTTCAAAAGATAAATCCTCTAGTTCATCTCTAATTCTATGCATACCCATTCTATCAGCTAGAGGTGCGTATATCTCCATTGTTTCCTGAGCAATTCTTTGTCTTTTATCTTTTTTTTTAATTGCTTTGATAGTTCTCATGTTGTGTAGCCGATCTGCAATTTTAACTAACAAAACTCTTATATCTTTTGATGTAGCTAAAATTAATTTTCTAAAATTTTCTGCTTTTGAGTTCGGGGATGCTGTATTTTCAAATACAGAAATTTTTGTCACTCCATCAACTAAATCAGCGACTTCAATTCCAAATTCTCCTTTAATTGTTTCATATGTTGCATAAGTATCTTCAATAGTATCGTGTAATAAGCCAGTTGTTATTGTTGCGCTGTCTAACTTTAAATCTGTTAAAATATTTGCTACTTCAATTGGATGAACGGAATATGGATCTCCTGATGCTCTTTTTTGATTCTCATGAGCTTTAACTGCAAAATCGTAAGCTTTATTTAGTTTTTCAGGATTCAGAAATTTATTATAATTTTTGACTTTATTTATAAGTTCTTGAGAATTTAACATTCTTAATTATATCATTAATTTAGACAAGTTTAATAGATCTAATGTCACTATTTGATAAGGAAAAAATAAGATTTTTTATATATCGTTTGGAATTAGGGTTTCTCCAATTTTTTTCTATTTCAAATAATGGTATTAATACAAAGTTTCTGAGGTGCATTCTGGGATGGGGAACATTTACTCCTTTAAAACTAATTTTTTGATTAAAATCAATAATATCAATATCACATGTGCGTGGTGAATTTTTAGGAGCTTTTTTTCTTCCTAAAGATGTTTCTATCTGCTTACAAATTTTTAACAATTCTAATATTTTCAGATCTGATGAAACTTTTAAGATAATATTGTAAAATTTTGGATTTTTCGGATTTGGCCAAGATAAAGTTTCGTAATAATTTGAGGATTTAATTATATTTATACCTCTGGAATATAATTCAAATTTGGTTTTTTCTATATTTTTTTTTCTATTGCCAAGGTTGGAACCAATACTCAAGTAAATAATATTAGCTTGTTTTTCTAACATATCTTGCTTTATCTCGATTCCAATCTCTTCTTTTAATCGCAGCTCTCTTATCAAATTGTTTTTTTCCTTTCGCAATAGCTAACTCAATTTTGGCTTTACCTTTCTTAAAATACATTTTTGTTGGAACTATTGTAAAACCCTCCCTTTGCATTTTACCTATAAGTTTATTTATTTCTCTTTTATTTAATAAAAGTTTTCTTTCATCTAGTGGTTTGTGATTTATATAACTTGCTTGGTTATAAGATGCTATATGGGAATTAATTAAAATAATTTCTCCATTTTTTTCAGCAGCATAGGAGTCAGCGATATTAACTTTACCTTGCCTTAAAGATTTGATCTCCGAACCTTTTAAAACGATCCCAGCTTCCAAGAGGCTTTCAAAAAAATAATTAAAACTGGCTTTTCTATTTAAACAGATTATTTTTAAACCTTGATTGGTTTTTTTTATCATTACATCAATTTAGATAACCGAAGTGCTTTTTCTACAATATCTTTTGTTTTTTCTGTAACTTTAACCAGTGGAAGTCTAACATCGTCGGTGCAAAGATTTAATAATTTTGCTGCATATTTAACTGGACTCGGATTACTCTCAACAAACATAGCATTATGCAAAGGTTGCAACATTTCATCCAATTTTGCAGTTTCTTGAATTGATTTATCATCATTCTTTAAAGAACTTTCTTGAAATTGAGAACATAATTTAGGTGCTATATTAGCTGTGACGCTTATAGCTCCAACACCTCCCCTTTTATTAAATTCCATCGCATTATCGTCATTTCCAGTTAGTTGAATAAATTCTTTTCCCATTTTCTCTAATGTTTGATTTACTCTATTTAAGTCTCCCGTAGCATCCTTTACACCAACGATATTTTTTAATTCAAATAATCTTGCCATCGTGTCTACAGACATATCAATTACTGATCTTCCTGGAATATTATAAATCAGGATTGGTATCCCACAGTTATCATTTATAGCTTTGTAGTGTTGATACAAACCTTCTTGTGTTGGTTTATTATAATACGGAGTGACAATAAGAGTTCCGTTTGCTCCTATTTTTTCTGCATGTTTTGTTAGAGAAATTGCCTCTTCTGTAGAATTTGATCCAGTTCCTGCAATAACAGGTAATTTACCGCTACTTTCTTTTACGCATAGTTCAATTACTTTTTGATGCTCGTTGTGACTTAAAGTTGGAGACTCACCTGTTGTGCCAGCTGGTACAAGACCATTTGTACCATTTTCGATATGAAAATGTATTAACTTGATGTAATTTTC
>CACBOA010000002.1 GCA_902540785.1 uncultured Pelagibacteraceae bacterium | reverse complement strand
ATTTATATATTGATGCTTCGCATCCAAATGAAACTAGAGTGGTACTTAAATCAAACGACAATATCGAAGATTACGAGTACGAAGGTTTAAAAAATAATTTAATCAAAAATAATATCTACTTAGGTAAAGTTAGTAGAATTGAGCCCTCTTTACAGGCAGCATTTGTAGATTTTGGAAGAGATAGACATGGGTTTTTATCCTTCAACGATATTCAATCAGACTATTATCAAATACCAAGGAGTGACCTTGAAATAATAAAATTAGAGGAAGAAAAAGCTCGAGAAGAATTATCTAAAAAAGTCGAGGAAAAAGAGGAGGAAAGTATTGCAGAGGGAAATTTAGAACTTGATGATCCTATTGAAGTAAAAAATCAAGACGAAAAAGAAAACTTTGATAATTTAAAAGATAAAAAGAACGAAAATAAAATTAAATTTAAAAGATATAAAATACAGGAAGTTATCAAACCAAATCAAGTAATACTTGTTCAGGTTATAAAAGATGAAAGAGGTCAAAAAGGAGCGGCCTTAAGCACTTTTATTTCTATAGCAGGAAAATATATTGTGTTGATGCCTAACACTCCCAAAGGAGGAGGAATTTCAAGAAAAATATTTAATCCAGCTGATAGAAAAAAAATTAGATCAATACTTAACGAAATTGAAATACCAAAAGAAATGGGTCTGATAGTAAGAACAGCTGGTAGTAATAAAACAAAAAATGAAATTAATTATGATCTAACTACGCTAATTAATACTTGGAATCAAATAAAAGAAAATGCAATAAACTCGATTGCTCCTTCTTTAATACATCAAGAAAGTGAAATTATTAAAAGAACACTTAGAGATATGTACGACGAAAACACTCAAAATATATTTGTTGAAGGAAATGAGGGATACAAAAAAGCGCAAAATTTTATGAAAATGATGATACCAAATCACGTAAAAAAAATAAAAAAGTATAGAGGTAAAAATCCTTTATTTATAGAGGAGGGAATTGAACAAAAGCTGAATCAGATATTTGAAACAGAGATAAAATTAAAATCTGGAGGATATTTAGTTGTAAATCCTACTGAAGCTCTAGTTTCAATTGATATTAATTCAGGAAGTTCGATAAAACAAAAAAATGTAGAAAGTACAGCATTAGATACTAATCTTGAAGCGGTTGATGAAATTGCAAGACAAATTAAAATTAGAGATTTATCAGGACTAATAATTATTGATTTTATTGATATGCTTAGTTATGGAAACAGAAAACTTGTAGAAAGAAAGCTAAAAGAAAAATGTAGAGCTGATAGAGCTAGAATTCAAATTGGAAGAATAAGTAATTTTGGCTTATTAGAAATGTCAAGACAAAGATTGAGAGAAAGTGCTGTTAAATGGAAAATTAATCTAACTGATGAATCTTTTGCTTTAAAAATTTTAAAATTAGTTGAACTAAAAACTGTTTTGAATAAAGCAAAATATGTAACTTTAAAAGTGTGTGAAAAAATATCTAATTTTTTAAAAGAAAATTTCATCGAAGATTTAAAATATTTTGAAAAGAAAAATAAAATGAAAATAGATATAATTTCTGATAATAAATTAATAATACCTGAATATATAGTTGAGTTAAAAAATAAATCAAAAAAGACTCTTGAATTAATTGAACATTATGAAAAATTAAAAAACTTAGATATAACAAAATTAAATGAAAATGTTATTAATTTAAAAAACAAAAGAGTTTACAAAAAAAAAGTTTTTAAAAAAAAAAGATTTTACAAAAAAGCTAAATAATTCCCTTTGAAGGTGATGATGCACTACCCATTAGATTTTTTTGAATTCTTCCTGATAAATAAGATTGTCTTCCTGCAATTACTGCATTCTTAAATGCCAAAGCCATATTAAAAGGCTTAGTTGCTTTAGCTATTGCAGTATTAACTAAAACGCCATCACACCCTAGCTCCATTGCTATTGTTGCATCAGAGGCTTGACCAAGACCTGCATCAATAATTAAAGGTACTTTAGTCTGTTTCCTGATTATCTTAATATTTGTATCATTTTGAATCCCAAGCCCAGAGCCTATAGGAGCAGCTAAAGGCATAATTGCGCATGCACCAGCATTTTCTAATCTTTTAGCCATCAATGGATCGTCATTACAATAAACCATAACTTTAAATCCCTCTCTGGATAAAACTTCAGTTGACTTCAGTGTTTCAATCATATCTGGAAATAAATTTTTTTTATCACCCAAAACCTCTAATTTTACTAATTTCCATCCTCCAATCTCTCTTGCTAATCTAAGTGTTCTCAAAGCGTCTTTTGAATTGAAACAACCTGCAGTGTTTGGCAAATAAGTGATTTTCTTTGGATCAATATAATCCATTAAAAGAGCTTTTCTTTTATCTGATATATTAACTCTCCTAACAGCTACAGTAACTATACTTGCACCTGATAACTTAACTGCCTTAGCACATTGCGACATATTTTTATATTTTCCTGTCCCAACAATCAAACGAGATTTAAAATTTCTTCCAGCAATTATAAATTTATCTTTTTTCAAACTAACCGCCTCCAATAAAGTGGACTATTTCTATTTTATCATTATTTCTTAAGATTTGTTTGTTAAGTTTTTTTTTATCTAATATTTCTTGATTTAACTCAATTGCCACTTTTTTTAATGGTATTTTTAAAGTTTTTAAAAGATCAGATAAATTTGTATTGTCTTTTATAAATTTAAAACTACCATTTATTTTAATTTTTATTTTTTTTATTTTTTTCATCGTATATAAAAGCTGAATGAATAATAAAATAATTATTATTAATGGTCCAAATCTTAATCTATTAGGTGAAAGAGAACAATCACAATATGGCTCAATTACTTTTAAAGAACTTAAAGAAATCTGCGAAAAAAAATCAAATGAATTGGGTCTAAAAGTAGAATTTGCTCAATCTAATGTTGAGGGAGAATTGGTGAATATAATTCAAAAGTCCAGAAAAAAATTTGATGGAATTATAATAAATGCTGCTGCTTTCACACATACATCAGTTGCCATAAGAGATGCTTTGGATGTATTTAAAAAACCTATTATAGAATTACATATATCGAATATATATAAGAGAGAAGAATTTAGACAAAAATCCCTCATAAGTGATATAGTTACTGGTGGAATTTTTGGATTAGGTACAGATGGTTATATTTTAGCCATAATTTCTATGCAAAAGCTCCTAAAAAATGAAAATTGATAAAAAAATAATTAAAGAATTAACTGAATATTTAGATGAATTTAAACTCACTGAATTAGAATATACAGTTAAGGATACAAAAATTAAAGTTTCAAAAAATAGTGTATCAGTAAACAGTCAATCTTTTCCGAATCCAAAAGTAGTTTCTTCATCAAGTCCAGGTGCGAATATTTCAGATGATATTATTTCTGGTATAGAAATTAAGTCTCCAATAATTGGAACTGCATATCATGCACCAGAACCTGGAGCAAAAAAGTTTGTTGAAGTTGGAAAAAAAATTAAAAAAGGTGATACAGTTATGATTGTTGAAGCTATGAAAACAATGAATCATGTTCCTTCGACTTCAGCCGGTGTTGTAAAGAAAATTTTGGTGAGTGATGGACAACCTGTCGAATTTGGACAAGTCTTAATCATTCTAGAATAATGTTTAAAAAAATCTTAATCGCAAATCGTGGAGAAATTGCAGTTAGAGTAATAAGAGCATGTAAAGAATGGGGAATTTCTACAGTTGCTGTTCACTCAGATGTAGACAGAAATAGCATGCATGTAAAATTGGCTGATGAAAGTGTTTGTATTGGCTCACATCAACCTTCCAGTAGTTACTTGAATATACCTGCTTTGTTATCCGCTATAGATCTTACAGGTGCTGAAGCAGTCCACCCAGGCTATGGTTTTTTGTCAGAAAATGCAAATTTTGCGAGAATGTTAGAAGAAAATAAAATAAAATTTATTGGTGCATCATCTAAACACATAGAAATGATGGGTGACAAAATTCAAGCTAAAAAAATTGCAAAAGAAAATGGTTTACCAATTATAGAGGGATCAGAGGGTGGAGTTAAGAACGTAGTGGAAGCAAAAGAACTATCTAAAAAAATTGGGTTTCCAGTTTTAATAAAAGCTTCTGGTGGAGGTGGCGGAAAAGGAATGAAGATAGTTCACAACGAGGAAGATTTTGATTCATTATTTTTAACTGCAAGATCAGAAGCAAAAAAATATTTTGGTAACGACGAGGTTTATATTGAAAAATTTTTTCAAAATCCAAGGCATATTGAAGTACAGATATTAGCTGGAAAAAATAGAACAATTCATTTGCATGAGAGAGATTGTTCTGTTCAAAGAAGACATCAAAAATTAATTGAGGAAACTCCAAGTCCGGTTTTAAATGATGAAATTAGAAGAGATCTTTTTAAAAGAACTGTAAGTATGGTAAGTAAAATTGGATATGAGGGTGCTGGAACTGTGGAATTTATATATGAGGATGGAAAATTTTACTTTTTAGAAATGAACACGAGAGTACAAGTAGAACATCCAGTTTCTGAAATGGTTACAGGTATAGATATTATCAAAGAACAAATATGGATAGCTTATACAGGAGAGACTGCTTTAGAACAATCAGACGTTAATCCGAGAGGTCATGCCATTGAGTGTAGAATTAATGCAGAAGATCCGAGTAATAATTTTCAACCCTCTCCTGGAACTATTGCAATGTGCAATCAACCGTCAGGATTTAGAACTAGAGTAGATGGTGCAATTTTTCAAGGTTACAAAGTTACTCCATATTATGATAGCTTAATTTGTAAATTAATTTGTCATGGAAGAAATAGAACAGAGGCAATTCAAAGAATGAATAGATCCCTTGATGAATTTGTGATTGATGGAATTACAACAACTATACCTTTGCACAAAAAATTACTTAATCATGAAAAGTTTATTAATTCTGATTTTAATGTGAGTTGGCTTGATAATGAGAAAATTGTTTAATAACACTTAATAAGCCATATGTCATAAACTGGATGATCAAACGGAACTATTGATGGGCTAGACGAAAACATCCAACCATTAAATACGAATACATCGTCTTTGTTTTGATTACTTAAGTCTTTTACTTGAATATATGCAGTGATTTCAGGATTATCATCGAACTCTGAATTTTTACATTTCATACTTTTTATTGAAAGATCTTTATGTCGAGTTTCATCACCATTATTTAGTTTTAACAATATATTTTTTGAGCTTATCTTATCCAATACTTTAATTTCAGTTACAGTCCCTTCCAAATCAGAATTTGAATTCAAACTAGTATAGAGATTAAAGAATAAAAATAAGATTAAGAATAAAAATTTATATTCAATCTTTCCAACTTTTATATTTTTTTTCATTAATATTTTTATTTTTATTTGGATAGTAAGCGGAATCCGTACCTGTTAAGTTTGGTTTGTGGGGTTTTTGCCATTTATATTTTTCGAGTTTATGATTTTTTTCAATTTTGTTTGATGTGAAGTGCATCCATGAATACCACTCTACAGGTATTTTACTCGCATCAATTTCATCTGCATAAATGATCCATCTCTTTCCTTTTTTACTCTCATAGTATTTATTTCCAAAATCATCTTTCCCAACAAGTTTACCAAAAAAAATTGTTTTCAATCTTGTGCCAAATGTATCGCGATTCCACCAAATGAAAATTTTTTTAAAAAGTGTCAACATATAAAATTAAAATATTTTCAATTCAAAATTGTATAAAATAAATTAGACTAAAATTTGTTTTTGTATATAAACAAATTGAATCGTTAATCAAATTATTTTTTTTAATTGAGGTTTTATGGCAAAATATTTAGTCGAGACTTATTACACTTGTACATTTAAGGTAAATCATCATTTAGATAGCATAAATGAGGCAGAGTTAAAAAACTTAGAAAAAAGAGACGATGGAGAATTTGAGATATTAGATGTTAAACTTGATAATAGAAAGACAAAAAGTTTAGATCCAAATAATAAAAAAATTTTAAATGATACCAGTGTCATTGTTAAATCTAATAACAAACAATCAAGTCAAAAAAATCTAGAAAAAATTATAAAAAAAACATCAAATAATTCAGATTTGCACGAAAAAAGATTAAGCATGCCTGATAGGAGAAAAGGTTATATCCAAAAAGCAACAATAGGTGACCATAAAGTTTATTTACATACAGGAGAGTACGAGGATGGTAAAATTGGTGAAATTTTTATTGATACAAGTAAAGAGGGTGAGTTAGTAAAAGCCTTAATGAATAATTTTGCAATTGCTATATCACTAGGACTTCAATATGGTGTTCCGCTAGATGAGTTTATAAATGCGTTCGTAGGAACAAAATTTGAGCCATCTGGTAAAGTTTATGGAAATGACCGGATTTTAAGTGCCACATCAATTTTAGATTATATATTTAGAGAACTAGCTATTTCTTATCAAAATAGGGAAGATTTAGCTCATACACCAGCTATTGGAACTAGTGAAAATACAAATTTAGATGAAAAAAATCCTGACGAGCAAAATCAACTATTAAAAATTGTTAAAGATATGACTAGCAAAGGCTTTGTAAGAAGTAATTACAAAAAAAACCTAGTAGATTTATCAGATGTAAAAATAAGTCTGAAGGGTAAAAAATAATTATTTCTTTAATTTTAAGGAAATACTTAATTCTTTCAATTGTTCCTCACTGATTTCTGAGGGAGCATTCATCATTAAATCCTGAGCATTTTGATTCATAGGAAACATTGTAACTTCTCTTATATTTTTTTCATCTGCCAAAAGCATGATTATTCTATCTAAACCTGGAGCAATGCCTCCATGTGGTGGTGCGCCATAATTTAATGCATTTATCATTCCACTAAATTTTTGATCAACTTGACTTTTGTCATATCCAGCAACAGCAAATAGTTTGTACATTAACTCAGGAATATGGTTTCTAATAGCACCAGAAGAAAGTTCAATCCCGTTGCACACAATGTCATACTGGTAAGCCAGAATTTCTAAAGGTTTATCAAAATTAATTTTATCTATATCTCCTTGGGGCATAGAAAAAGGATTATGACTGAATTTAATCTTTTTAGTTTCCTCATCTTTCTCATACATTGGATAATCAATAATCCAACAAAATGCAAAAACGTTTCCGTCTATTAAATCTAAATCTTGGGCAATTTTATTTCTTGCTGCCGCAGTAATAGTTTCTAAATCTTTTTCTTTATTGCATGCAAAAAAAATACTATCGCCTATATTAGCACCCGTCTTTTTCATTAATTCCTTAAGAGCGTCTTTTGAAAAAAATTTCCCTACAGGCCCTTTGCCAAAAACTTCTTTCTCCATTTCAAACGTAAAATATGCCATACCAGATGCTCCTTGATCTTTTGCCCATTTATCAATTCCATCAAAGAAACTTCTCGGTTTATTTTTTGTATTTTTTGTGATTATACATCTTACCTTAGATCCAGATTTTACTAATTTTTTAAAGATATCAAATTTAACATCATCTCTTAAAAAAATATCAGTTATATCATTAATTATTAAAGGATTTCTAAGGTCAGGCTTATCAGTACCATACTTAATCATCGAATCTTTATAAGGAATTCTTGGAAATTTTTCTTGTAATAATTTTTTTTTTGAAAATTTTTTAAAAGTATTTACTAAAAGAGTTTCTACGACATTAAAAACATCTTTTTGTTCTACAAAAGACATTTCCAAGTCTAATTGATAAAACTCTCCAGGACTTCTATCTGACCTTGCATCTTCATCTCTAAAGCAAGGTGCGATTTGAAAATATTTATCGAACCCTGAAACCATGATTAATTGTTTGAATTGTTGAGGTGCTTGGGGTAGAGCATAAAATTTCCCAGGGCTCAATCTGCTAGGAACTAGAAAATCTCTTGCTCCTTCAGGACTTGATGATGTCAAAATTGGTGTTTGATATTCTAAAAAACCAAGCTTATTCATCTCATTCCTTATAAAAGAAATTACTTTTGATCTTAAAATAATATTTTCATGAATTTTTTTTCTTCTTAAATCTAAAAATCTATATTTTAATCTTATCTCCTCTGAATATTCTTGATCACTAAATATAGGCATTGGAAGTTCTTTACAGGTTCCTAAAATATCAAAACTCTTTATAACTACTTCTATCTCTCCTGTGTTAATTTCTTTGTTTATTGTTTCTTCCGACCTATTAACTACTTCCCCATCAACTTTTATAACAGTTTCAAGTTGAATTTTTTCAAGAATTGAAAAATTTGGATTTTCTTTATCAATTATACATTGGGTAATTCCGTAATTATCTCTCAAATCAACAAATAAAAGGTTACCATGGTCTCTTTTTTTGTTAATCCATCCAGAGAGTAATACTTTTTTACTAACATCTTTTATTCTTAGTTCATCACAATTATGAGTTCTGTAAGTATTCAACTATTCTCCTAAAATTTCCTTTATTAAATTCATATTAATAGATTTTTTTTTTTTTAGACTCATTTCGTCGATCTTATATATAAAATCAAATATTTTACTATATGATCTATGAATTCTATTAACTACATAATTAAGTAACTTTTTTTCAATAATAATCTGCCTATCTGACAAATTCTTAACTAAAAGCGCAAATATCAATTCATCATCAGGTTTATTAATATTTTGTATTAAAAAATTTTTTGCTCTTGATTTTAAATCGATCAAGTCAAAATCAATTTCGGATATAGGTTTAATTGTTGTAACAATAAGAAATTTATTGTTTTGCTCTACGGTATTGATTAAACTATAAATAAGTTTGTCATTATTTTTTTTATCTAAATTTTCTAAAACTATATTTTTATAAAAATCTAAATTCATTAAATTTTCATTCTCAAAATTGTCTGCATTTAAAATAATCCCTTTAAACTTTTTAATGAAAATATTTACAAGGTGGCTTTTGCCTGAAAAATTTTCTCCGCATATATTTATTAGATTATTTTCCCATTTTGGCCATCTATTTAACAAGTCATAAACATGCTTATTACTTACGGATACAAAGAAGTCGCTATCTCTTAAGTTTTCTTCATGTGCAAATTTTATAATTTTCTGATCTGTATCTCGCATTTTATTTGATTAACCAAATTTTATTTTGAGTATTGAAACTGTAATTTTTTTCCTCCATTATCTTTAAAAAAATACTTGGAGTTCCATTAAATATCACTTTATAATAAGTAAAATTTTCGTCAAATTTTGTTATAAGAAAATTGTTTATTAAATCAAGATCATCTAAATTCTTCTCAAAATCAGATATAGTCTTATAATCTTTATTACTGATTTTTATATTTAATGGGAGCTTTATTGAAGTATTAATTTGATTTATTTTTTTCCAATGATCTTCATAAACTATTTTTAACTCCTTAATTAATTTTTTAGCCTGTTCTTCATCGTTAACATCTCTCTGAAAATAAGACTGGTTTTTTAGAATTACATTTTTGTTATAAGTTATCCTCGACAAAACTCTTAATTGATCTTTATCTCTAAAAATCAATGAAATAATGGAGTCTTTTAAATTATATTTTGAAATTATCTCAGCAAAATTGTACTGTTCGATAATTTCATATTTTTTTTTTATTTGATTTAAGTCCTCTAGGTCTTCAGTTGGCAATATATATTCAATCAAATGTGTTTTAACTAAATCTTTATTCCAATTTTCATAGATTATGTTGTTATTAAAGATTAAAAGATCTTTTTTATTTTCATCTATGATAATAGGAATAAATAAAAATTTTTTTTTTATTGGTACTGATGGAAAAATATTTTTTTCCTCTAAATAATTATAAATTTTTTTTTTATTAAAAGACACCCCTAAATTTACGTAATAAATATTATTAATAAACTTTTCTTCCTGAATAGAAAATGATTCAATCATTCCTTTAAGGTTATTTAATTTGATATTATCAATTTTTTTTCTATCATTAGAGCTCACTATTAATGCAATTAATTCAAAAAAAGCTTGATAAAAACCCTCATTAATCACTTGATTCTTATCAAAGTTTATTTCAAATGGTCTTGATATATCAATATTTTCTATTTCGAATGATTTTGCAAAATTCTTATCTGTGGAAAAAAAAAATATATTTAAAGATAGAACAACAAAAAAAATATATAAGATGTTTGATTTACTTTTTTTTGTTTTAAATACCATAATATAAATTAATGAGTAAAAATATATTAACATATAAAAAAAGTGGTGTTGATATTAATGCTGCTGATAAATTTGTAAAATTCATATCTAATATTTCTACAAGAAAAAAAGGCAAAAAAAAGTTTAATAATATCGGTGGTTTTGGATCAATCTCTAATATTCCAAAAAATCTCAAAAATCCTAAAATTGTAGCTTGTACAGATGGGGTTGGAACAAAAATTGAAATTGCGAATTCAATTAATAAATTTAATACAATTGGAATCGATCTTGTTGCGATGAGTGTTAACGACTTAATTGTACAAGGAGCAAGACCTTTATTTTTTTTAGACTATATTTCAATTAATAAAGTAAATCTTTTAAAGTTAAAATCTATTATGAGGGGAATTTTAAAAGGATGCAAAATTTCTAACTGTAACCTAGTTGGTGGAGAAACCGCTGAAATGCCTGGAACATATGCTAAAAACAAATTTGATATTGCTGGATTTGCTGTGGGCATTGTTGAGGAAAAAAAAATATTAAATGGAAAAAAAATTAAAAATGGTGATTTAATTCTAGCAATTCCATCGAGTGGGTTGCACTCCAATGGTTATTCGTTGGTCAGAAAGTTAATAGATATTAAAAAAATAAATATTAAAAAGAATAAATTTTTAAAAAAAGAACTGATTAAGCCTACCAAGATTTATGTAAAAGAAATTTTAAATTTAATTGATAAAAATTTGTTAAATGGTTGTGCAAACATAACCGGTGGAGGTGTGGCAGATAACTTAAAAAGAGTTTTGCCAAATAATCTTAATGCTGAAATAAATTTATTAAATATAAATTCTCTCAAAATATTCCATTGGTTAAAAAGTCATGGCATAAGCGATGAAGAAATGTTAAAAACATTTAATTGTGGGGTTGGCTTTTGTTTAATTATTAATCCAAAAAATTTTAAAAAAGTTATCAAATTTTTTTCCAAAAACTACAAACCATATATAATTGGAAAAATATGTAATGGAAAAAAACAAGTCAAATTAAATGGTAAGATCAACTGGATTTAAGAAGGTTAAAACAACAATTTTCATCTCTGGTAATGGAAGTAATATGAAAAATTTAATAAAATTTTCTAAGATAAAAAATTCTCCAATTGAAATTAATTTAGTTTTATCAAGTAATAAAAAAGCTAACGCTCTTAATTACTTAAAAAAAAAAAAGATTAATTTTAAAATTTTTGACTTCAAGAAAAAAAATAAAGATGAAAAGAAAATTTTAGATATATTAAAAAAGAAAGATACTCAGCTAATTTGTCTAGCAGGATTCATGAAAATACTCTCACGAAATTTTATCAAAAGATTTAAAGGTAAAATACTGAATATACATCCCTCATTATTACCCAAATATAAGGGTTTAAATACGCATAAAAGAGCAATAATTAACAAAGAAAAGTTTTCTGGTTGTACTGTTCACATTGTTAACTCAAAATTAGACTCAGGAAAAATAATAATGCAAAAAAAAGTTAGAATAAATAAAAATGACGATCCAGAAAGTTTGTCAAAAAAGATTTTAAAACAAGAGCATTTGTTATATCCAAAGGCCTTAATAAAGCTTATATCTAGGAATTGAAAAAAAAATCGATTTCGATTTTTGCATTTTCGGGGCTGTCTGACCCATGAACAGAATTTTTATCTATAGATATTCCAAATTTTTTTCTTATTGTCCCCTCTTTAGCATCTTTTGGATTTGTTGATCCCATTAATTCTCTATTTGCTAAGATAGCATTTTCTTTTTCTAGTGTCATTACAACTATTGGCCCTGATGATAAGTAAGTACATAAATCATTATAAAATGGCTTAGTTTCGTGAACTTTGTAAAATTTTTCCGCCTCTAGTTTTCCTATCTTAATTTTCTTTTCTTGAACAATTGTAAAACCGTTTGATAAAAACATATCTTTTATTTGTCCATCTAAATTTCTTTCGACAGCATCAGGTTTAATTATTGATAGTGTTCTTTCAATATTACTCATAATAATCTTCAATTAATTGATTTAACAATCTTACTCCGTATCCTGTAGCGCCACCTGAATTTAATGCTCCTCCATATTTTGAAAATGCCATTCCAGCAATATCTAAATGCGCCCATGGTGTTTTGTTTAAAATAAATCTTTGCAAAAATTGAGCAGCTGTGGTTGAGCCTGCACCACCAACATAATTTATATTTTGCATATCTGCATTTTTGGAATTTATTAATTTATCGAAATTTTTATGCAATGGCATTCTCCATAATTTTTCTTCAACTTTTCCACCAGAATTAATTAATTCATTTGATAGTTTGTCATTATTAGAAAAAAGCCCAGCATATTCAGATCCTAAAGAAACAATAATTGCTCCTGTTAAAGTAGCTAAATCAATCATGAATCTAGGTTTAAATTTTTTTTCTGTAAATGTTATTGCATCTGCTAAAACTAATCTTCCTTCTGCATCTGTATTTAAAATTTCAATTGTTTTTCCGCTGTAAGATTTTACTATATCACCAGGTCTTTGAGCATTTCCACTTACCATATTTTCGACAAGGCCTACAACACCTACTACATTAACTTTAGCTTTTCTTAAGGCAAGATTTTTCATTAATCCCACAACCGCTGCTGAACCAGCCATGTCATAAGTCATATCCTCCATAAACTTAGCAGGTTTTAGAGAATATCCACCAGTATCAAAACAAACTCCTTTGCCGATAAACGCTAAAGGTTTTGAATTATTTTTAACACCTCTCCATTCCATTGTAACAAGGTAAGAACCCCTTATACTCCCTTGACCTACACCTAGCAAAGCATTCATACCTAATTTTTTTAATTTTTTTTGATCATAAATATTTATTTTTAAACCATATTTATTAAGATTTTTTATTCTTTTAGCATATTCATCTGGGTGTAATACATTGCCAGGTTCTGAAACTAAATCTCTTGCATAAAAAGTTCCTTCCTCTAGTGCTCTAAATTTTAATTGATCTTTGACTGAAGTATTATTTTTTTTTCCGAAAACGTTTATACTAATTAATTTATTTTCATTTTTTGATTTATATTTTTTAAAATTATATGATTTTAATTTTAATCCATGAAGGAAGTGTCCAATAAAATTTTTGTTAATATTAACAATGCTATCAGAATTTATATAATATTCAGTGCTTTTTGCATTATTGATTAGACCATAAAACTCTGCTCCTAAATTTTCAATATCATAATTTTTTAAGTTTTTTTTGATTGAAACTAAAACTATTTTCTTTTTGGAACTCAATTCAAAAATTAATAATTTTTTTTTTAAATCGCACGTTTTTAACAAGTCAGATATGTAAGAAAATTCTGAGACTGAAATATATTTCTTAATTAATTTTGTATTGAATTTTTCATCCACAAATAAGACCAAATTTGAGAAGGTTTTTCCGAGAATGCTTTTTTTAAAGCTTATTTTTATTGACATTTTTTATATATGTGTACTTTAAGTTGTAAATTAATTGTAACCTAATTTTAAGATTATATAATTAGTATTTTGTTAGATTTCAATGGAAAAAATATTATTTAGAAAATTATTGATTGATTGTTTAATCTTTTTCCTAATAACTCTTTTTAGTGCAAGCATTATTATCTGGGTATTTCAGGCCGTTAATTTTTTAGACATAATGATAGAAGACGGAAGAGATTATTTAGTATATATAAATTATTCACTACTCAATTTTCCAAAAGTAGTCAGCAAGGTTTTACCATTTGTATTTTTTTTTAGTTTTTTTTACGTAATTTCAAGATATGAATTAAATAATGAATTAATTATATTCTGGAATTTTGGTGTTAACAAATTACAACTCATAAATTTTTTATTTATATTTTCAATTTTTTTAACTCTAATACAAATAATCTTAACCGGTTTTATAGTCCCGAATGCGCAAGATAAGGCAAGATCTTTTTTAAGAACATCTTCAGTTAATTTTTTAGAAAGTTTTATTAAACAAAAAAAATTTAATGATACAATTAAAAATGTTACAATCTATAGTGATGGTAAAGATAAGGAAGGGAATTTATTAAATTTATATTTAAAAAAAGTTGAGAATATAAATAATTTTCAAATTACATATGCAAAAAAAGGTAATTTCATAAATAAAAGGAATACTCAAATATTAGTTTTGTATGAGGGAGAAACAATTAATGTTGTTAACGATAAAATTACTAACTTTAGATTTTCAAAGTCAGATTTTAATCTTAAAAATTTAGAAACTAATACTACAACCTATAAAAAAACACAGGAAGTCTCTTCCACTAAATTGATAAATTGTTATTTAAGACTTAACAATTCAAGTATTTTTAAAGTCAAAATAGAAAACGTTATAATTGAAAATTGCGTTTCAGCCAATTTAAATAATGTTATTAAAGAGTTATACAAAAGATTTGTTGTACCTTTTTACTTACCATCTTTAATGTTAATTATTTTATTTCTAATACTAAAATCAAAAGAAAATATAAATTATTTTACTTATAGAGTTTTTATTTTTTTATTTGGCCTACTAATAATTATTTCCTCCGAGATGAGTTTGAGATTTATAAAAAATAATTTTATTGAAAATATTAAAATTTTTATAGTTCCCATAATGATAATAATTTTTATATACACAGTAATTTATCTAAATTTAAATTCTATTAAGGAAAAAAAATGAGGACATATATAAATTTTCTTTGTGAAACTTATTTGAAATCTTTTTTGTATGTTTCTTTAATTATGCTTAGTTTAATTTTCATTCTTAATCTTTTAAGTGAATTAGATTTTTTTAAAAATATAAATGTCGATAGCCTCTTTCCAATATATTTATCAATACTAAATTCACCTTCTTTTATATTCGAAATGTTCCCTTTTATTTTTCTGATTTCTACTCAACTTTTTTTCATAACATTGTTCAATGATAATCAATTTAATATTTTTAAATACTCTGGTCTCAAAAATTCAAAAATTTTATTTATAATAAGTTTAATCAGTTTTATCCTAGGAATTTTGATAATAACTCTATTTTATAGTTTTTCATCAAGTTTAAAAAATTTTTATTTAGATTTAAAAACTAATTATACTAAAGATGGAAAATATCTTGCAGTAATTACCAAAAATGGACTTTGGATCAAGGATGTTATTGAAGATAAAATTTTGATTATAAACTCAGCCAAAATTGATCAAAATTATTTGATCAATGCCTATATTTCTGAATTTAATAAAGATTTTGAAATTAGAAGAAATATTGTTAGCTCAAAAATTGATATATCTAGTAAAAATTGGATAATATCTGATGCACAAATTTTTGAAAAAAATACAAAACAAAAACTTGAATTTTTAGAAATGAAAACAAACTTTGATTATTTAGTTATTCAGAATCTGTTTTCAAACTTGTCTTCTCTATCAATATTAGAGCTTTTAGAATTGAGAAAGAACTACAAGTCTTTAAACTACTCATTAATAGAAATTGATATTCAGCTTTTAAAACTTATATCATTTCCAGTTTATCTAACATTAATGACCATATTCTCAAGTGTTATAATGTTAAGTACTAAAGAGCTAAAAAGTTCAATTCTTAAAATTTCAATAGGTTTATTCTTTTCCGTAATAATATATTATTTATTTAACTTTTTTAATGTTCTTGGAAAAACAGAAAAAATTAATTTGTTTAGTTCAGTCTTAATCCCTTTGATATTATTAACAACTGTAAATTCTCTTATAATTAGAAAGTTTAATGAAAAATAAAACTTTATTAATACTGCTAATTTCTTTGATAAATTTTTTTTTAATTAAACTTGCTTATGCTCAAGATCAATTTAATTTTGATGTCTCTGAAATAGAAATTTTAGAAGATGGAAATAAAATTATAGGCTCAAATAGAGGTAAGGTGTCAACTGGTGACGGAATAATTATTGAGGCAAATAATTTTATCTTTATAAAAAGTGAAAATGTTCTAAATGCAAGCGGTAAGGTCTTAATTAAAGATACAATCAATAATTACAATATATACTCTGAAAATATTAAATATGAAAAGGATTATGAAAAAATATACAGTAAAGGGAAAACTAAAGGTGAAATAAATTCGAGATATATTTTAAATTCGTCTGATGTGGTCTTTTTTAGAGATAAAAAAATATTAAGCTCAAACAAAAACACTTCAATATTGGATAATGTTGAGCAAACATATCTTGAATTAAAAAAATTTAGTTTTTCAATTGAGGATGAATTACTTAAAGGGGAAAAAATACTTGTTAATTTAGAATATAACTTACCTCAAAACGATAAGTTTTATTTTGAAAGTGGTATTTTTGATTTTAAAAAAAGGAGCTTTATCGCACAAGATATAAAGATCAATTTAAAAAAAGACGTATTTGGTAATTTGAAAAATGACCCTAGACTAAAAGGTGTATCAGCTAAAAGTGAAAATAACATAACTACTGTTAAAAAAGGAGTTTTTACAAGTTGTGATGATGATACTAATTGTCCTCCCTGGGTTATCACAGCTAGTGAAATTAAACATGACAAAAATAAAAAACAACTTATTTATGATGGTGCGTTATTAAAAATTTATAACGTTCCAGTTTTATATTTTCCAAAGTTTTTTCATCCTGATCCGACTGTAAAAAGACAGTCAGGTTTTTTAAAGCCAAGCTTAAATAATTCAAATATTTTAGGATCATCTTTGAATTTACCTTACTATCATGTAATTTCTCAAAATAAGGATTTTACATTTAGGCCTACTATATTTGATAGTGACATAAAAATGTTTCAAAATGAGTTTAGGGTAGAGAGCAAGAATTCATCAGCAATAGTGGATTTTGCTTATGTTGATGGATATCAATCATCACTATCTAATAAAAAAAATAGCTTGAGCCATATATTTGCAAAATTTGATGTAGACTTAGCATGGGAAAATTTTAGTCAAAGTGACTTGTTTATTTCTCTTAAAAAAGTTTCAAATGATACATATTTAAAAATTTTTGATGGAAATATATTCAAAAATAAGACAACTCCTACAGACTTTGACGTACTAAATTCTGAGGCAAAATTGATGTTAAATAATAGTAATTCTAACTTTATTGCAGGTTTTCAGTCATTTGAGGATCTTAATCTATCTAGTTCTGATAGATATCAATTTATCTTACCTTATTATAATTTCGATAAACAATTATTTAATAATTTCGAAAACGGATCGATTAATTTTAGTTCTAGTGGAAGTAATGATCTAAATAATACAAATAATTTAAGAACAAAAATAATAAATGACCTAAATTTCCAAAGTTTAGATGTTATAACTAAGTTTGGTTTTAAGAATGAATATAACATTTATATGAAAAATCTTAACACCATAGGAAAAAATGACAGTCTGTATAAATCTAGTCCGCAAATGGAGCTCATGAGTATTTTTGAGGTCAATACAAGTTTACCAATGATAAATCAGACTGAAAAAAATATAAATTATCTCACTCCAAAAGCCTCAATTAGATTTAATCCAGGTGATATGAAAGATTACACTTCAAGTGATAGATCGATAAATGTTGACGGTATTTTTGATATTAACAGGTTAGCTATAGATGATTCTTTTGAGGGAGGAAGATCACTGACCCTAGGTATAGAATATAAAAAAACAAAATTAAATGATATAAATAAATTTTTCGAGGCAAAAATTGCTACTGTATATAGAGATAAAAATGAGAAATTTATACCTCAATCGAGCGTTATAAACGGAACAGAAACAAATATTTTTGGCTCAATATCAAACAACCTATCAAACTCTGTGAATTTTTCTTACGATTTTATCTTAGATAATGACTTTAATACTTTGGAATATAACTCATTAAATACATCAATTAATTATAAAAATTTAAATACTTCATTTAATTTTATTGAAGAAGACGGATTGATTGGAGACATAAATACAATTGAAAATAAAACATCTATTAAATTCAATGATGAAAACTACTTAACATTTAACACAAGACGAAATAGAAAAATTGATTTAACAGAATATTATAATTTAATTTATGAATATAAAAATGACTGCTTGATAGCTGGAATTAAATATAATAAATCATATTATGAGGATAGAGATCTAAAACCTTCTGAAAATTTATTATTTAGTATAACTTTATCTCCTTTGACAAGCTTTGAGCAAAAAATCGATCAATGATAAAAATTGTTACTCTGAAGTTTACAATAACGATAATAGCGATTTTCTTTTCATCTGTCATAAAACTCTCAGTATTAGCTAATGAAAATAAGATACTTTTAAAAGTTAACAATGAACTGATAACAACAATAGATGTCTTAAATGAAATAAATTATTTAAAATCAATTAATAGCAATATAATTAATTTAGATAATAATAAACTTATTGAAATTGCTAGAAATTCTTTAATAAAAGATAGAATAAAAAAAATTGTTCTTATTCCAATTATTAAAGAATTTGGAATATCCGACAAAGATTATGAAAGAGTCTTGATTTCAAATTATTCAACCACAGGATATAAAAAAACTGATGAAATACATGATTACTTAAAAAAATTTGATATAAACCCTGACTTAATAAGAAATAAAATGACTTTAAACGCAATATGGAGCCAATTTATTTATGACAAATACTCAAAAAATATCAAAATTGACATAGATAAATTAAAACAGAACATGCAAAATAGTGAAAATCAAACTGAATATCTTCTTTCCGAAATTCTATTTAATTTAGGTGAAAAACAAACAATAGACGAAAAATTTAGTATCATAAAAAACGAAATTCAGAAAAATGGTTTTGAAAGTGCTTCTTTAATTTATAGTATTTCTGAAACTTCTACGACCGGGGGTAATATCGGCTGGGTTAGTGAAAATTCTATAAATAAGAAAATTTTAGAAGAGATTGAAAAATTAGATATCAATGATTTTACAAAACCCTTTGTAATACCAGGTGGTTATTTGATTCTTAAGTTAAATGAAAAAAAAACCACAAAAAGAAATGTTAAACTTGAGGATGAGTTAAATAAGATTATTCAAATTAAAACTAATGAGCAATTAAATCAATTTTCAAACATATTTTTAAATAAAGTTAAGAAAGATATTATTATCGATGAGTTATAAACCAATAATATTAATTGCTGGGGAGCCTAATAGTATTTTTTTCGAAATCTTATTTAAAATATTCAAAACTAAGAAAATTAAAAGTCCGTTAATTCTAATTGCATCATACAAAATTCTTTCTCTTCAAATGAAAAAACTTAATTTTAAAAAAAATATAAAATATCTAAATTTGAAAAATATTAATGATTATAAGCTAAACAACAATTCAATTAATCTTATAAATGTCAATTATAATCAAAAAAAAGCATTCGAAAAAATTAGCAATAGATCAAACCAATATGTAAAAAAATGTTTCGAAATCGCAATAGTTTTGATTAAATCAAATTTCTCTAATAAATTAATAAATGGTCCTATTTCAAAAAAAAATTTTTTAAATAATAAATTTCTAGGCATTACAGAATTTTTTGCTAAAAAATTTAATACAAAAAAAATTGCAATGTTGATATATAACAAAGCTCTCTCAGTTAGTCCTGTTACAACACATTTACCTATAAAAAGTGTCTCTAAAGCAATAAGTAAGAAATCAATCTCTGAAAAAGTTTTTTTGATTGATGACTTTTATAAAACATACATTGGCTATAAACCTAAAATAGCAGTGACTGGTCTTAATCCGCATTGTGAAAGTATAAGCAGGTTTAATGAGGATGAAAAAATTGTTAAACCTGCTGTTAAAGGTTTAACAAAACGTAAATTTAAAGTATCTGGGCCATATGCTGCTGATACAATTTTTTTAAGAAAAAATAGAAAAAAATTTGATGTAATTCTAGGTATGTACCATGATCAGGTTTTAACACCAATTAAAACTCTCTTTGAACATGATGCTATAAATATTACATTAGGTTTGCCCTTTATAAGAATTTCACCTGATCATGGACCCAATGAAAAAATGCTAGGTAAAAATAGATCAAGTCCTGAGAGCCTATATAAAGCTATTACTTTTCTTGAGAGAGTAAAGTGATAAAAGCAAAAAAAAGTTTAGGTCAAAACTTTTTAGTAGATGAGGAAATATTAAAAAAAATTACAGGTATAGTAGATATTAAAGATAAAACTGTGCTTGAAGTTGGTCCAGGGACTGGAAATTTAACATCATTCATATTGAGAAAAAATCCTAAAAAATTTTTTGTAGTAGAGAAAGATTATAGACTTATTACGATACTACAAAGAAAATTTCAAAATCAAATAGAAATAATTAATGAGGATATACTTAATATAAACGAGAAAAGATTATCTTTAGATAAGTTGATTGTTTTTGGAAACTTACCATACAATATTTCAACTGAAATTTTATGCAAATGGATAATAAACTTAGATAGTAATTCATTTTGGTTTAAGAACTTGATATTAATGTTTCAAAAGGAGGTTGCAGAGAGAATTATAGCAAATGAGAATACCTCTAATTATGGGAGATTAGCTATATTGGCAAAATGGAAGTTAGATATTAAAAAAATATGTGATATAAATCCGACATCTTTTTCTCCTAGACCAAAAATAGATAGTTCTTTGTTATTCTTCACTCCAAAAAAAAAATTTTTTAAAATTAATAAGCCAAAAAATATTGAAATAATTACAAGGTTTTTTTTTAATCAAAGAAGAAAAATGATTAAAAAACCCTTCAATCAATTATTTAATGGAAATATAGAAATTCAAAAAAAATTAAAATTAAATCTGCATTTGAGACCACAAAATTTAGATTTAATTACATATTACAAATTGGCTAAAGAATATGAAGAGCTAAGTGGTTAATTTTTCTACATGTTTTCTGATAAAATCCTTATCATAATCTTTTGAACCATTATTCAATTCTGCATTAATTAAATTTAGAATTTTTGTAAAACAATTACTTAGAGTATCGTTTACTACAACGTAATCATAGTTAATCCAATGTAAAACATCGTGATTGAACTGATTCATTCTCTCTTCAACCATAATTTGATCACCCATGTGACGATTGGATAATCTCTGAAATAAAACTTCTTTGCTTGGAGGTAGTATAAAAAAAGTTATGAGTTTGTAATCTAATTTTTTATTCTTTATTAAGTCAGCTCCTTGCCAATCAATATCAAATAAAACATGTTTTCCTTTATCGAGCTTTTCTATTACTGGCGTGCGAGTTGTTCCATATAGATTGTCAAAAACCTTTGCGTATTCAAGAAATTCCTCGTTTCTTATCAGTCTTTTAAATTCATCTTCACTTACAAAATAGTAATCTTTATTATGTGTTTCGTTTTGTCTTGGTTTTCTTGTTGTATGAGATACGGAAATCTCAAAATCAGGATTTTGGGATAATAAACCAACAAGTGTAGTCTTACCTGCTCCAGAAGGAGAGGAAAGAATTATCATTACCCCATCTTTATTTGTGGGCATTAAATGTTAATTAGCTTTTCCTTCTATAAATTTTACAGCATCTCCAACTGTTAAAATTTTCTCAGCCTCACTATCAGAAATTTCTGAACCGAATTCTTCCTCAAAAGCCATTACTAGCTCTACAGTATCTAGACTGTCTGCGCCTAAATCATCTATAAAACTTGACTCCTCAGTAACTTTAGCCTCATCAATACCTAGGTGATCTGCAACTATTTTTTTAACTTTACTTGAAACATCTTCTGACATTTTGATCCTTATTGTTATAAATTCTTATTAGTTTAAAAACCTATTTTGTCAAGCCATATACAGGCCCCCATTAACATGCAAAGTTTCTCCATTTATATAACTTGAGTGACTAGAACATAAAAAAAGTACAGCATTTGCAATATCATCTGGCTCTCCTAGTCGGGCAGAAGGAATTTTTGATATTATAGCCTCTTTAAATTTATCGTCTAATTTAGACGTCATAGCTGTTTTAATAAAACCAGGTGAAATACAATTTATATTTATATTTTTCTTAGCATATTCCATTGCCAAACTCTTAGACATTGCAATTATACCTGCTTTGGAAGCTGTGTAATTGGCCTGTCCTAAATTACCTGTGTGTCCGACGACTGACGTAATATTAACAATCTTTCCAGATTTGTTTTTAAGCATTTTTTTAATTGCAGATTTGCTCATCAAAAAAGTTGATGTTAAATTAACATCAATAACTTTTTTCCATTCATCTAGGCTCATCCTTATTGCTAAATTGTCTTGGGTAATGCCTGCATTATTAACGATGCAATCCAAACTGCCACCAAGTTCTTTAGTTGCGTTTTCAACAAACTCCTCAATTTTACTGCTTTGAGAAATATCAAACTTTAATATTTTAATATTTCCATATTTACTTTTTAATTCCTCAAGTTTTTCTATTCTTGTACCTGAGGCTAAAATATTTGCTCCTGATTGATTTAATTTTTCAATTATTGAATTCCCTATCCCACCTGAAGCACCAGTAACAATAATATTTTTACCTTTTAAATCAGTCATATTTTTAGACCTTCAATATCGCCTTGAGAATTAATTGTATCAATTTTAACATTTCTATTAATTCTTTTTACCAAACCTGACAAAACTTTCCCAGGTCCAATTTCTATAAAATGGTCCACATCATTTTCTATCATATTAATCACGCTTTCTCTCCATCTAACTCTATTCTCTATTTGCTTAATTAAGAGATTTTTAAGCTCATCTGGGTCTTTAATCTCATTAGCAGTAACGTTAGAAATTAATTTATTTTGCCCATTTTTAAAATTAAGTTTGTTTAACTCTTCCTTCATAATTTTTGTAGCATTATGCATTAGTTCGCAGTGAAAGGGTGCACTTACAGGAAGTTTAATATTTTTAATTGAACTAGCCTTAAAAATTTGAATTAATTGTTCTAAGTCTTTAGTTTTTCCACTCAAAACGATTTGACCTTCAGAATTATCATTTGCAATTTGCGCTTTTAAATTTTCTTTATTTTCCATTAAAATTCTTTCAACCTCATCAACTGTTGAGCCCAATACCGCAATCATCCCTCCCTGTCCTTTAGGTAAAGAGTTTTGCATAGCATCCCCTCTAATTCTCAATATTTTTAAAGTATCTGAAAAATCTAGATATCCTGCACATGATAATGCCGAATATTCTCCTAAAGAGTGTCCTGCAAAGAATTTTGCTTTATTTAAATCTAATTTGAATTCATTTTTTGCTAAATTAAATATTGAATAACTTATTAAAAATATTGCTGGTTGTGTATTTGCTGTTAAATCTAATTCTTCTTTTGGCCCTTCCAAGATAAGCCTAGAAATAGAAAAATTTAGTGTGTCGTCTGCCTGTTTAAAAAGGTCTTTTACTATATTAAATTTATCATAAAGCTCTTTTCCCATTCCGACTAGTTGTGATCCTTGACCAGGGAAAATTACTGAAAACATAAAAAAAACCTATTTTTTTTTAAACTTTTTAACTATTGTAATTGAAGATTTATAATAGTATATCCTCATTTTTAATTTTAATGAATTTATACGAACATACAATTATAGCAAGACAAGACGCATCACCAGGCGATATAAAACAATTAATAGAAAAATATTCAAAGATTATTAATAAAAATGAGGGTGAAATTGTACAAACCGAAAACTGGGGATTAATGAATCTTTCTTATTTAATCAAAAAAAATAAAAAGGGTAGTTATATACATTTTAAGATTAAATGTAACGGAAAAGCGATTAATGAATTAGAAAAAAATGAGTCTATTGATAAAAAACTTTTAAGATATCTAACAGTAAAAGTTAAGAAATTTGATTTGAATAATAACTATTTCAATAAAAAAGAGGATACAGAAAAGGAAAGTAAATAGATTTATTATGCCAAAAAGACAATCAGGTAATAAAAAAAATAAACAAAGTAACTTTGCTAAACTTAGTATATTTCAACCAAATAAATATAAGTTTAAAAAAAGTTGTCCACTTTCCATCAAAGGTGCTCCTACCATTGATTACAAAAATATAAAGTTATTAAAAAAATATACTTCAGAAAATGGTAAAATACTTCCATCGCGGATTACTAATGTTAGTCAAAAAAAACAAAGGGAGCTATCATTATCTATCAAAAGAGCAAGAAATTTAGCATTGATCTAATATGAAAGTAATCTTATTAGAAAATTTAAAAAAGATTGGATCTATTGGTGAAATTATAGATGTTAAGAGAGGATTTGCTAGGAATTTCTTAATTGCAAATAAAAAAGCCTTATATGCATCAAAAGAAAATATTACCAAAGTAGAAAAAATAAAAACCGAACTTTCCAAAAAAGATAGTGAAAAAAAGCAAGAAGCTAAAAAAATTTCAGAAAAAATTAATAAAAAAGAATATACAATTGAGAAATTATGTACTGAAAATAATGAGTTATACGGCTCCGTAAAACCTACTGAAATTTCAAAGTTAATAAAAGAAATAGACAATCAAGAAATTAAACCTTCAATGATACAACCTATTAAGGACATCAAATCGATAGGAAAATTTAAAGTAAAAATCAGCTTACACTCAGAAGTTGATGCTGAGATTTTTATTAATGTTATTTCATCTGAGACAATTCAATAATTATACAATTTTTTCCCCATTGAATTTAAAAGAATTAATTTTGATTAATTATGATATATTTATTTAATGGAAAAAAGTCTGAGTATAATAAAAGACAGTTTTAAGGAATTACCAAACAATATCGAAGCTGAGCAATCTGTTATAGGTTCAATATTAGTATCAAATGAAATTTTTGATGATTTAAGTTTAATTATTTCAAACAATAATTTTTATGATCCAATGCACCAGAAAATTTTTGGGGCCATAGAGGGACTAATTTATAAAGGATTATTGGCTAATCCAATTACTCTTAAAAATCATTTTGAAAACGAGAAAGATGATTTAAATATCCCCGAATATCTTGTCAAAATAACAAAATTTTCAACTTCTTTAAGACAAGCTATTGAATATTCTAAAATTATATATGACATGTTTGTAAGAAGAGAGCTTATTAAAATATCAGAACAAACTATTGATAATGCAAAAATAAGCGATCTCAATATTAATGGGCAAACAATAATTGAAGACTCTGAAAAAGAGTTGTTTAAATTAGCGGAAAGAGGCTCGTTTAATTCATCAATAATAAAATTTGATAAAGCATTAAAAGAAACGATTGATATGGCATCTGCGGCCTATAAAAATGAAGAGGGTATTGTTGGTGTTCCAACAGGATTGAGAGATTTAGATGATAGATTAGGTGGTTTGCATAAGTCTGATTTAATTATTATTGCTGGACGACCGGGAATGGGAAAGACAGCTTTAGCAACTAATATTGCTTTTAATGCATCAAAAAAATTACAAGAAAGCGGAAAAAAATCTAGTATCATATTTTTTTCTTTGGAGATGTCTTCTGAGCAATTATCAACAAGAATTTTAGCAGAACAATCCAGGATAAAATCGAATGATATAAGACGAGGAAGAATTTCTGATGAGCAGTTTGATAAATTTATTGAGACATCAAAAAATATTTCTGAATTACCCTTATATATTGATGAAACACCTGCAATAACTATCGCAGCTATGAGTAATAGAGCTAGGAGAATTAAGAGAATTCATGGGCTTGATATGATTATAGTTGATTACATTCAGTTAATGAGAGGAACTTTAAACTATAAAGAGGGACGTGTTCAAGAAGTGTCAGAAATCACTCAGGGTTTAAAGGCAATAGCTAAAGAGTTATCTGTGCCGGTAGTAGCTCTCTCACAACTGTCAAGACAAGTAGAGCAAAGAGATAATAAAAAGCCTCAGTTATCTGATTTGAGAGAGTCAGGTTCAATTGAGCAAGATGCTGATGTCGTTATGTTTGTTTACAGAGAGTCCTATTATCTAGAAAATAAAGAGCCAAAACCTGCAACAGTAGAACACGCTGAATGGCAGGCCAAAATGAATGAGGTTTCAAATCTAGCTGAATTAATTATTGGTAAACAAAGACATGGTCCTACTGGGAATGTATTCCTTGAATTTGAGGCAATGTTTACTAAATTTAAAGATACTCAAAATACATAAATTCCAATATAAATAGGGCTAATGTTCACCTATTTTTATCAAAATTTTGTATTAAAAAAACCCCAATTTATATTACTATTTTTAATTATAGCTTTAGGTGGTTTCGGCTATCATGCAAAAGAATTTAGGCTAGATGCTTCTTCCGAAACTTTATTAATAGATGGTGATCCTGATCTTAAATATCTTCAAGAATTAAATGAACGTTATGGCTCAAAAGAATTTTTAATTCTTACCTATACGCCTTACGAGGGTATGATTACAGATACCTCGATAAACAATCTTTTAAGTCTAAAATATAAAATTCAAAGTTTAGACTGGGTGCATAGCGTAGTTACTTTATTAGATATTCCTTTATTAAATAATTCAGAGGCTCCATTACAAGAAAGATTAGAAAATTTCAAAACACTTAAAGATGAAGGTGTAAACAAAGATAGAGGATTTAAAGAAATAGTTAGCAGTCCAGTGTTTAGAAATTTCGTCATAAGTGAGGATGGTAAAACTAGTGGAATAATAGTGTATTTAAAAAAAGCTAAACTTTTAAATAATATTCAAAATAAATCAGAAGAGGAAATTGAGTCTCTCAAAGATCAGGTAAAAAAACAAAATCATAAAAATATTATTGAAATTAGAGATGTGATTAAAAGTTATGAAGATATTGGTAAAATCCATTTAGGTGGTATACCCATGATTGCTGATGATATGATGACGTTCATTAAAAATGATATCATTGTTTTCGGATTGGGTGTTCTTTTATTTATAGTTGCAACACTATGGTATATTTTTAGAAAATTAATCTGGATATTGGTTCCAATAAGTAGCTGTTTTTTATCAGTAATTATAATGACTGGTTTACTTGGTTTATTAGGATGGAAAGTTACGGTGATTTCCTCAAATTTTATCGCGCTAATGTTAATTTTAACTATGGCTATGAATATTCATATGAGTACACGTTTTTTACAGCTTAAAGAAAATTTTCCTAATAAAAATATTTCAGATCTTTTGATTTTGACTACTAAGAAAATGTTTTGGCCAATTTTATACACTGTAATGACCACAATTATTGCTTTCATATCTCTAATTTTTAGTGAAATAAAACCTATAATAGATTTTGGTTGGATGATGACTGTGGGTTTGATGATCTCATTCATTATTACATTTACGTTACTACCAACCCTTATTAATTTTGTGCCAAAAAAAAATGTTTCTCTCATAAAATATGAAAAGTCTAAAATTACATCTTTCTTTTCAAAAATTTCACAAGAATATCAAAAGTCAATTTTTATCCTAACTGGAATTGTTATTTTATTTAGTATCATTGGTATTAGCCGTCTCGAAGTTGAAAATAGTTTTATAAATTATTTTAGTAAAAAGACTGAAATTTATAAAGGTATGAAACTTATTGATGAAAAATTAGGTGGTACCACACCGTTAGAAGTAATTTTAAAATTTCCAAAAAACAAAAAGGATACTAATGATGATGAATTTGAGGATTGGGAAAATGAAAATAATGAGGAAGATGAAAAAAAATATTGGTTCACAAAAGATAAAATTGACAAAATTGCATCGGTTCATAATTATTTAGATAGCCTGCCAGAGATCGGTAAGGTTCTATCTTTTTCCTCAATTATAGATGTCGCAACTTTGCTTAACAATAATAAACCATTAGGAACTTTAGAAATGGGAGTTCTTTATTCAAAAATCCCTAAGAGTATTAGGACAGAAATTGTTGATCCCTATATTTCTATAAAAGACAATGAAGCCAGGATAAATCTCAGAATTATAGACTCTAAAAAAGACCTAAGAAGAAATGATCTAATAAACAAAATCAATTATGACTTACAAAATAAATTAGGTTTTGAAAAAAAAGAATTTAAACTTGCAGGAGTTCTGATTTTATTTAACAATTTACTTCAAAGTCTATTTAAATCACAAATTTTAACCCTTGGATTTGTTATGATTGGTATTTTTGTTATGTTTTTAATTCTTTTTAAAAATATAAAACTTTCATTGATTGGTGTAGTTCCAAATTTTATAGCAGCCTTTTTTATCTTAGGAATTATTGGTCTGCTTGGTATTCCTTTAGATATGATGACAATTACAATAGCAGCTATAACTATAGGAATAGCTGTTGATAATAGTATTCATTATATCTATCGTTTTAAAGAAGAATATAACAATCTGAGTGACTATAATAAAACAGTCGAAGTCTGTCATTCAACAGTTGGTAAGGCAATTTTAAATACATCAATCACCATTGTTTTTGGTTTTTCGATCTTAATTTTATCTAATTTTATTCCTACTATTTATTTTGGTATTTTTACTGGAATTGCGATGCTGCTTGCTATGATATCTGTTTTAACTCTTTTACCATCCTTAATCTTATTGATTAAACCTTTTGAAAAATAAAATTTAAAATGGAAATTTTAAAAGAGTTTTATAATTCAATGTCATTTTTAGATTTGGTTTACTTAATAATAACAATATTATCCTTAATCAAATGCTATATAAAAGGTTTCGTATTAAGTGTGCTGGCTATGGCTAAATGGTTATTAGCATACATCTTAACTTTAATTATTTTTCCTAGAATTAAACCTTATGTTAAAGATATTATAGATAATGAATATATTTTAGATATTGCTCTAGGTATAAGTATTTTTATAATATTAATATTCTTTATCTTATTGATTAATAAAGGGATTAGTAAAGCTGTTAAATATACAGGGCTTGGAAATTTAGACACAATATTTGGCTTTTTTTTTGGATTCGTAAGATCTTACATAATCGCTGTTTGTATATTTTCTGCAGTACATATTGTTTATAATCATGATAAATGGCCCATAAATCATAATAAATCATACATCTTTCCATATTTGAAAAAAGGTAGTAATTATTTATTAAAAGAATTTCCGGATGAAAAAACTTATCAAGACTCTAAAGAAAAAATTAAGGAACTTTAATCCAAAGCTTAAAGAAGAATGTGGAGTGTTTGGTATAAGTGATAACAAAGACGCTTCAGCTCTAACTGCCTTAGGCTTGCATGCACTTCAACATAGGGGTCAAGAAGGTTGTGGAATAGTAACATTTGATGGATCACATTATTTTTCAGAAAAAAGATTTGGTTTAGTGGGAGATAACTTTAATAAAGAAAAGATATTAAATAGATTGAAAGGAAATTATGCGATTGGCCATAACAGATATAGTACCACTGGTGAAAATACTTTAAGAAATATACAGCCTTTTTTTGCTGATACTAATGCAGGCGGTATTGGTGTTGCTCACAACGGTAATCTTACAAACTCAATTTCATTAAGAAAAAAATTAGTCGATGAGGGTGCTATTTTTTATACAACCTCAGATACCGAAACCATTGTTCAGTTAATAGCTAGGTCAAAAAGAAAAAAAACTATCGATAAAATTGTAGATGCGATATTTCAAATCCAAGGAGGTTACGCTTTAGTCATGTTGACCCAAACTTCATTGATAGGTGTGAGGGACCCATATGGAATAAGGCCACTAATAATTGGTAAACTGAATAATAGTTATGTACTTTCATCAGAGACTTGCGCTTTAGATATAATTGGTGCAAAATTTGTAAGAGAAGTTGACAATGGAGAAATCGTTTTTATAGAAGATAATAAGATTCAAAGTATTAAACCTTTTCCTCCTAGAAAAATAAGACCATGTGTTTTTGAATACATTTACTTTTCAAGACCTGATAGTATTTTAAATGGCAAGAGTGCTTACGAATATCGAAAAAATCTTGGTAAAGAGTTAGCCAAAGAAAGCAATTTAAAAGCAGATATAGTTGTTCCAGTACCAGATTCTGGTAATGCCGCAGCTCTAGGTTTTGCCCAGTATCTAGATATCAACTTTGAATTAGGACTCACAAGAAATCATTATGTTGGTAGAACTTTCATAGAACCAATTCAAAAGATAAGAAGTTTAGGGGTAAAATTAAAATTAAATGCGAACCAATCAACTATTAAAAATAAAAAGATAATTCTCGTAGATGACTCTTTAGTCAGAGGTACTACTTCTCATAAAATAATAAAAATGCTCTATGACGCGGGTGCAAAAGAAGTTCATATGAAAATTGCTTGTCCTGAAATAAAGTTTCCAGATTTTTATGGAGTCGATACACCTACAAAGAAAGAATTACTCGCAGCAAACAAAACTAATGATGAAATTTGTAAATATATTGGTGCTAAAACCTTAACTTTTTTATCAATTGATGGACTATATAGAGCTATAGGTTTTGATAAGAGGAATGATAGTTATCCTCAATTGACAGACCATTATTTTACTGGTGATTATCCAGTTAAACCAGTTGATGAACTTGGAGATAATAAGATTACACAACTTTCATTGCTAAGTTCTGCATCGAATAATTAATTTATGAAAAAAGTTAGCTTTACAGAAATGAAAAATGGGACAAAAGATGATTATCTTTTTTTAGATAGACATGAAAAAAATTTTGCTAGTAAAACAGCGGATAGAATATTAAAGTTTATGTCTGGTTTAACTGAAACACTAGAAGGTTACCAAATTTCAAGGTTGGAACATTCTCTTCAAAGCGCAACTAGAGCACATAAGAATGGTGAGAGTGAAGAAATGGTTGTAGCTGCTTTATTACATGATATTGGAGATGAACTTGCTCCAATGAATCACTCTGAATATGCTGCTGCAATATTGAAACCATATGTATCAGAGAGAACACATTGGATAGTTGAAAAACATGGAGAATTCCAAATGTTTTATTATGCTCATCATTTAGGTGGAGATAAAAATAAAAGAGATAAATACAAGGGACATAAATACTACCAAGCAACTATAGACTTTTGTGAGAAATATGATCAAAATTCATTTGACCCTAATTATAAGTCTCTTCCACTTAATTTTTTTAAACCAATGGTTAAGAAAATTTTTTCGAGAAAACCATATTCATTAATTTAAAATAAAATATTAATTGAAACTTACATGATTAATACAAAAGATGAGATAATTAAGTATTTTAAATCAGGTTTTAAAGAATCCAAAAATTTTAAAATTGGAATTGAACATGAAAAATTTTTATTTGATGATAAAAGTAATAAAAGATTAGATTATCTAAAAATAAAAAAAATGTTTTCAGCTCTTATTGAATTTGGCTGGAACCCAATTGTTGAACAAGATAACATTATAGGACTTAATAAAGGCGGAAAAAATATCACTTTAGAACCAGGTAATCAAATAGAGCTATCTGGTGATAAGCTTAATAACATTCATGAGGGTTGTGCGGAGTCACAGGATTATTTGTTTGAAATAAGACAAGTTACAAAAAAACTTGGAATTAATATTGTCAGTGCTGGGTTCGATCCGATCTCAAAACTTAAGGAAATACCAAATAATCCAAAGCAAAGGTATAAATTGATGACCAAGGATATGCCTTTGGGAGGTAGCTTAAGTTTGGATATGATGTATAGAACCTGTGGCACTCAGATAAATTTAGACTACAGTTCAGAGGAAGATTTTATAAAAAAATTTAAAATTGTTAATTCAGTAGTCCCAATTTCAATAGCATTATTTGCTAATTCTTCTATAGTCGAAAAAAAACAAACAAGATACTTTTCTTATCGCTCTAAAGTTTGGCAAAATACCTCAAGGGGAGGATTGCCGAAAATATTTTTTGATAATTTAGATTTTGAGAAATATGCTGATTTCATAATCAACTTTCCAATTTTATTTATTCAGGATGGATTAAAATATATTTCTGGTAAAAATTATAAATTTAGTAATTTTATGAATGGAGAAATAAAAGAAATTAATAACAGACTTCCCTCTCAAAAGGATTTGTCTACTCATTTAAGCACGATATTTACAGAAAATAGATTGAAAAAATATATAGAAGTAAGGTCTATGGATACTTGTGGATGGGATTGCTTATGTTCAGGTCCAGCCTTTTTTGTTGGCATACTTTACGGAAATCTGAATGAAGTTTATGAATTAGTCTCTAAATGGGATAAAGATAAAATTATTAATGCTTATCTAGAAGCGCCTCATAAAGGTTTTAATACTCAATTAATGGGTAAAGATCTTTTTTATTGGTCGTCAACTTTATTAGATTTATCAAAAAAAGGACTAGAGAAAAGGGATATTCTTAATAAAGGTGGAAGAAATGAGGTTGTATTTTTAAGCCACTTACAAAAAATCATCAATAATAGAACAACTAATGCTGATCATATGATAAGTAAATTTTCTAAAAATGAAGATTTAAATGAATTATATGACAAATAAGATAGTTGCTATTCAAGGAAATCATCCAACAAATCTCAATCCTTTAACAGACACAACTATATTTTTAGCAAATGAGATACAAAAAAAAAATTATCAAATTTTCTACTATGAGCCAAAAAATTTATCAATACTGAACTCAAAAGTTTTAGCTAATGGTTTTTTTATTAAATTTGAGTATAAAAAAAAAAGTTCATTTAAGATCCTAAAAAAGAAAAAATTGGATTTATCCAGCTGTAAATTTGTATTAATTAGGCAAGATCCCCCTTTTAATCTAGAGTACATATCATCAACCTACATTTTAGACACAATTAAAGATAATGTTAAAATTATTAATGATCCGACTTCAATTAGAAATATTTCTGAAAAACTTTATTCCGCCAATTATCAAAAATTTATGCCTGAAACAATATTTACCCAGGATATTCGTGAAGTTAGAAATTTTTTTAAGAAAAATAAGGAAATTGTAATAAAACCAATTCACGGCTACAGTGGTAACGATATTCATCTTATTAAGATTTTTAGATCTAAATTTATAAGTAAATTTATAAAAAAACATAGCTATGTAATGTGTCAAAAATTTTTACCTAAGATTAAGTATGGAGATAAAAGAGTATTCATAATTAATGGCAAGGTATGCGGAGCTATATCAAGAATTCCCAAAAAAGGCTCATTTTTAAGCAATATGAGTAAAGGCGCTAAGCCAGTAAGTATTAATTTAACAAGAAATGAAAAAAAAATATCCAATATTATTGGAAAAGATTTAAAGAAGAAGAATATTTTTTTTGCTGGTATCGACTTTATTGATCAAAAACTTAACGGAGATATCAATATTACCTCTCCTACTGGATTAAAAACCTTTTATGATCTCTCAAAAATTAATCTTGCTAAAACTTTTTGGAAAGAGCTTAAAGCGTGAAAAATTTAACTGATCAGCAAAAAGGCTCTTTACTTGCTTTTGTTGCTGTAATGTTTATTACACCAGACTCATTATTTATAAGACTTTCAAATCTTGATACTTGGGGACTGGTTTTTTATCGAGGTATCATACCTTTTTTTACTGTTTTTTTTGGAATGTTATTAATTTATAAACTAAATTTTTTTAAGATCCTTTTTAATTCCGGTGTTCATGGAATAATATATATCACAACATTTAGCATAACGAATATTACGTTTGTCGTCTCAATTCAAAATACGAATGTTGCAAATACTCTTGTTATGATTGCAACAGCACCAATGTTGTCTGCAATTCTTGGAGCTATTTTTTTAAAGGAGCCGCCTGATCGTAAAACATTGTTTTCTATAATAATTACTTTTTTTGCTATAATCTATATTTTTTTCGACTCTCTAAAAGTTGGAAATCTTTATGGGGATGTTTTAGGTTTTATAACTGCATTTGGTTTAGCTTTAGGAGCTATTACAATAAGGTCTGCTAAAACAAAAAACTTAGTACCTGCAGCTGTAGTAGGTAAATTATTTGTTGCTTCTTTTGCCATGTTTTTTATCGAGAGTTTTGTGCTTATAGATAGAGATTTATTTATTGTTCCACTAATGTGTATTTTGTGCGTTGCGATACCATTTGTACTAGTGACTATTGCCCCAAGATTTATAACTGCAGCTGAAGTTAACCTTTTTTTTTTACTAGAGACTATTATTGGCCCTATTTGGGTCTGGGTTATTATAAATGAGCAACCTAGTATAGAAACACTTCAAGGCGGAGCAATTATAGTTACTACTCTTGCAATACACTCATTTCTGAAATTAAAAAAAAATTAAACTTGTCACAATTAAGACTTGATTTAATAATACATCGCGAATAGTTACAGCATTTTATGAGCAAAGTTTTAAAAAATTCCTGGGCACTATTTTTGGGTATGGGATGTATAATGATGGCCTACGGCTTTCAGGGTTCCCTCTTAGGAGTAAGAGCAGTGCAAGAAGAATTTAGTCTAACATCAACAGGTTTCATGATGTCAGGATATTTTGTCGGCTATTTTATAGGTGCAGCAACTATTCCCAATATTATATCTAGTGTTGGTCATATAAGGGTTTTTGCGGCATTTGCATCATTGTCATCATTGGTCATTTTAATGCACTCTATTATTGTTAATCCTTTAGTGTGGTTTTTTTTAAGAGTTTTGACTGGGATAAGTATGGTTTGTATCTATACAGTTGCTGAAAGCTGGCTTAACGATAGATCAAGTAATAAAAATAGAGGAAGTGTATTATCCATCTACATGGTCATACTTTACGGGTCAATGGGAATCGGGATGTTTTTACTAAACTTTAGTAGTCCTCTAAATTTCCAGCCTTTTATTCTAATTTCTGTAATTACATCAGTTGCATTAATTCCTATTTTGCTGACCAAAAAAAAACCACCGACATTTAAAAGAATTAAAGTTATGACACTCAAAGATCTCTATGAGTCGTCCCCCTTTGGAATGGTAAGCTCTTTTTTTTATGGAACTATACAGGCTGCACTTTTTACCCTTTTAGCTGTGTACGCCACCTCAATGAATTTTACAATATTAGAGATTTCAATTGTAACATTTCTGCTGGCTATATCTGGAGCTATTTCTCAATTTCCAGTAGGAAAAATATCAGATATGTACGATCGGCGAAAAGTAATAGTTTTTTCTAGTTTTGGTGCAGCAGCTTTTGCAATTTTTACAATTTTAGTTACTAGACAGATGTATTTACCAGGTGAGCTTGCTACAAGTAAAACCTGGTTCTATATTTTTTTGGTTCTTTTTTCATTCTGTAGTTTGCCAATGTTTTCTTTAATTTTAGCCCACACTAATGATTTCATTCCAAAAGAAAAATTTGTAGCTGCCGGTGCAGGTCTTCAATTTGTATTTGGTTTAGGTGCAATGAGTGGTCCATTTCTATGTTCAATATTCATGGATTTAGTTGGTCCAAATGGATTTTTTGTTTTTTTATTTTTTTTTCATGCGGTAATTGGTTTTTTTGGTATGTATAGAATGAAAGTAAGAAAAACTGTTGAAAATCCAGACTCACAATTCGTAGCAATGCCCCAAACAATTACACCAGCTGGTATTGAGCTAAATCCGTCAACAGAACATATCGAAGAACCTTATTCTGATAAAGTTAAGGAGATACTTGAAAGAAAAGGTGTAAAATACAAAAAAGAGGATGAACAGCTTAAAACAGATAATCAGGTCAATTAATTATCCCTCGCAGGTTGTAGCTTTAAAACATAATTTTAAAAAAAATTTCTTAAAATTTTTATTGAATAATAATTATTTCTCTAGTGAAATAATGTTTTTATAAAATGAAAACGAAAAAAAAGTCGCGAACTAGAGTAAGTAAAGAAAAGCACGGAATCTCAAAGATTGCTTCCTTTACTACAAAATCTATCACTACTGCAATACAAAATTATAAAAAAAATAAAGAACAAAATAAAATTAAGTTAATAAAATTGCAAAAACTTGAGGAAAGAAATTCACTTTTAAAAGAAAAAAAAGATTTAAAAGTCTGGGAAGATAAATTACTTAAAGAAAGTAATAAACTAAAAGCAACTGAAGATGAAATTAAATTAAAAGAAAAAGAGATAAAATTAAAAGACGAAAAACAAAAAATCGAAAGTGAAAGATTAGTAAGAAAAGATGAAGAATTAGTTCTGGTAGCAAAAGAATTAAGAGAGAAAGAAAAACAATTAAAAATACGAGAAGAAGAACAAAATAGAAAAGATATTGACTTAAAGGTAAGAGAAGACGAATTACATCAAAGAGATCTTAAAGAACAAAGACGTAAAAATAGAGAATTAAAAAGATTAAAAGAAAAAGAAGAAAAAGAGAAAGAAATTGAATATATCAAAATTAGAGAATGGGAAGATAAATTCGACAGAGATCAAAAACTAAAGGAACAAGAAGAAATGAGAAGAGAGCAAAAATTGATACAAAAAGAGATGGAAAGACGTGCTAAATTTGACAATATAGATAATAATTCGGAAAGTTCTTTAAGCCAGTTAGAAAAATTTAGTATCGACAAATCGAAAAAAAACTAAGAAAAGATCAATCGCTTTATTTTTATTGTTTTGGAAAATAATCTTTTAAATCTCCGTCTCTAAATACATCTGCTGTACTACAATGAAGTCCACCTCCAAATGCGTACGCATCTCTTAAATCAATCGGAATAACTTCCATCCCTAATTTATCAAGTTGTTCTGCTTGATATTTTTCACTTTTTTCTACACAGACTGTTTTTGGATCTAAAACTAGTACATTCATTGAGAGCCAAACTGAAGAGTAACAAAGAGGTGGTGGTTCATTGTGTGCAGGTTGAGCAGCATCAATTATTTCCCATCCATTTTTCTCAAAAAGTTTTTTTTGATCCTTTGGTAATCTTCTTTGAGGGTTATTGATTATTAATCCTTCTTTAATCGGAGTAAAGGTAGCATCTATATGTATTGGATATGGATCCCCTGGAAAGTTTACTGCATGGACTCTATGATCTTTATAATGTCTCTTTAACCAATCTATGCCTTTTAAATTTGTAGTAAATCCATGTTGAACTATTAAATCTTTTCCGAATCTTAAAACATCAGCAGCATCAAATAAAGGTTCCTCCTCAGTAGTTACAAAAAATTTTTCTTCAGTCCATTGAAGTCTTTTTTGTATGCCAATTTTCTCTGACAAATAATCTTTTCTATAATCGGCATCAGTCAATCTTGGTTTAGGAGCAGACTCATGTCTCATATTTGAATCTTCCTCATAATATCTTTTTAAAAGAGGTCGATAACATAAATACTCAAACCATCTACATCTATAGCTCATTGTTGCTTCTAAGATTTCATTTCCTACTGTAAGTAGGACATCTCTTGGAGGCATACAACCAAACATTGTTTCTGCTTTCCAATCCGGTGTAGAAATTTTTTGATTAAAATTAATTGGTTCTGGTCTATCTACTTTGATGCCCCTTTTTTCTAAAACATTTGAAAAATTATTTAATAGTTCGTTTGCTTTATCCACAGTATCTTGCATTCTTGGGCCAAATTTTCCTCTCATGTCTGAGTCCTCTGGAACTTTTGCGTCCAAAGCGGGTTCGGGTGCGGGTATACAAGTACCATCTGCCCTACCCACTATTACATGTTTTAGTGGATCCCATTCGTTCCAGCTATTTACTATTGTGTTTTTTTTAACCATTTCATCTGATAACTAGTGATATAATTTTTTCTTTTCAATGAAATTTTAATTTAATGCTATGTGTCTCTTATTCCATCTCATTATTAAACTATAATAAAAAAGGGAGATAAAAAGAAAAAATCCACCAACTATTGTGTTTGTATTAGGCACCTCATTAATTCCAAATAAAGGAAGCCATACCCAAAAAATTCCACCAATTACTTCAGTCAATGATAATAAAGTTAATTCTGCTGCAGGAATTGCTTTTGATCCGATTGCATATAAAATCATTCCCATACACACCAAAGTTCCATGAAGAGAGAACAATGATGAGTTATAACTCGTTGAAAAAAACGGTTGGTTTTTGAGTAATATTACCGAAGCAGCTAAAACAAAACAAAACAAACCAGCAATAGCTACTGTTGTAAACTTAGGAGTTTCTTTTCTCCATCTCAAAGTCACAGAAAATATTGAAAAACCAATAGAAGAGGTAATGCCAAAAATAAATCCTACAATCGAATTTTTTTCATTATTTCCAATAGCCATTATTATTATTCCTATTGTTGCAATAAATATTGAAATCCATACATTTAAGCTAATTTTTTCCTTTAAAAAGAGAAATGCAAGTAAAGCAGTAAAAAAAGGCATTGCAGCTAAACATAATAAAGTGATTGCTGCACTAGTATTTGTAATTGAGTAAATAAATGAAATCATGGCCACACCTAACCCACAACCACCAATTATTCCAGATTTACCCACTTTTTTATAATTCTTGTAAAAATTTAGACCTTCCTCAAAATATAAATAAAGATTTAAAAGAATAAAAATCGTTAAACCTCTTCCAAAAATATACTGCCACGGCACTAGATTGGGATCATCCATATATCTTACTACTAGAGGACCAAATGACCAGATAAGACCTGCAAATAATACAATTGGAATTGCTATTTTTTCATTTTTAAGTTCTAACATTTATATGTATTTAATTCTATTTAGTTTCAACTACAACAAAAATAGATATTGTGGAAAAAAAATTTTTCCTTTTTTGACACTTTTTAATATTTAAAAGGTAAATAGTAAGGTTTATACTTTATTGGGTATAAAAAAATATGGATTTGGAAATAATAAATATCGCAGCTAATTCAAAAAATAATAAGGATATTAAAAATCATACTCACTATTCGAAGTTAAAAAATTCTACATGTGGAGATGAAATTCAAATAAAATTGATAATAAAAGAAGATAAGATAATTAATTTTGGTTATCAAACAGCCTCTTGTGTATATTGTCAAGCATCTGCAAGCCTACTTTCAAAGATATCTATAAATAGCAAAAAAGATAAAATTGTTAAGTTATGTGATGATGCAAAATTATTCTTTTATAAAGATAAAAAAAAATTTAATGATAATCTAAAATTATTTTCAAATTTATTTATAGAAGAGAACCTTGCCCGAAAAGATTGTATATTATTACCTTTCAAAGCGCTTAAAAAAATAGTATCTAACTAATTCTTATGGGTAATATCAAGCAATCTTTCTTAGCTAGTTTATTTTCGATAATTACAATCGGAATACTAGCCGGACTCACTTACAAAACTGAATTAGGTATTTTTTTACTAGCCTCTTTTGGATCATCAATGGTTTTGTTATATGGATATCCTGAAAGTCCATTCGCTCAACCCAAAAATGTATTTTTTGGACACGTCACAACTACTTTGGTAGGATTATTTTTTTTATATCTAATCCCGCTTCCAATATTTTTAACAATCCCTTTAGCTGTAGGTTTGGGGGTGGGCTTTATGATATTGTTTAATGTTACCCATCCACCGGCGGGGGGAAACCCAATTATTGTAATAATTGGTAGCGTCTCACTTGATTATCTTTTAAGCCCAGTAATAACTGGCTCAGTGATAATTATCGTTTTTGCGATAGTAATCAATCGATTTATTTTAAAAAAAATATACCCAAGTAAAAAATAATTTATTTGCTTGATCATTAAAAATAAGGTTAGATGTGGCAATTTAATTTTTAATTACAGAGGAGATTTAATGAAAATATTATGCATATTGTATGATGATCCAAAAGGAGGGATGCCAAAATCCTATGCTTTATCAGAGCTTCCAAAAATAGATAAGTATCCGGATGGTATGACACTTCCTTCACCTAAAGGAAGAGATTATACACCAGGTCAATTATTAGGATGTGTTTCTGGTGAACTTGGTTTAAGAAAATTTTTAGAAAGTAACGGACATGAATTTGTTGTTACAAATAGTAAAGATGGAGATGGGTGTGAAGCCGATAAACATATAGTTGATGCAGATATCGTTATATCTCAACCTTTTTTTCCTTACTACTTAACTAAAGAAAGAATAGCTAAAGCCAAAAATTTAAAAATGGCAATAACAGCTGGTATTGGTTCTGACCATGTTGACTTACAAGCAGCAATGGATAACAAAATTGATGTTGTTGAAGTAACTTATTGTAATTCAAGGTCAGTTGCTGAGCATATTGTTATGATGATTGTGTCTATGGTAAGGGATTATCACAACCAACACCGAATTGTAAATGAGGGTGGTTGGAATATTGCTGATGCTGTTCAAAGATCTTATGATGTTGAAGGTATGCATATTGGTACTGTTGCGGCAGGAAGAATAGGATTGGATGCGTTAAGAAAAATGAAACCATTTGATACGCATTTGCATTATTTTGATAGACACAGATTACCTGATAGTGTTGAAAAAGAACTTAATTTAACATTTCACGAAACTGTAGAGTCGATGGTTAAAGTTTGTGACGTTGTAACAATCAATTGTCCGCTTCACCCAGAGACAGAAAATCTATTTGATGATGCTATGATAAGCAAAATGAAAAAGGGTGCTTATATTGTCAACACAGCTAGAGGAAAAATTTGTAATCGAGATGCAATTGCAAAAGCTTTGAAAAGTGGTCAATTAAGTGGTTATGCCGGTGATGTATGGTTTCCTCAACCTGCACCGAATGATCACGTGTGGAGAACTATGCCAAACCACGGTATGACACCTCATACTTCTGGTACATCTTTAACTGCACAATCAAGATATGCAGATGGTGTTAGAGAGATATTAGAATGTTTCTTCGATGGTAAAGAAATTAGAAATCAGTATTTAATCGTCAAAGATGGTCAGTTAGCTGGTATGGGAGCTCACTCATACAGTAAAGGTTCAGCTACTGGTGGATCTGAAGAAGCAGCGAAATACAAAAAAAAATAATTCGTGAATTAAGTTATTAAAGGTAGCTAATTTTAAATAGGCTACCTTTAATACAATGGACTTATCATAACAATTTTGTTTATGATATTTAATGAAATATTTTATAATAATTTTCATAATTTTTACTAAAATTAATTTTTCACACTCAGCTCAAAAAGATAAAGCATATTTTGCCGGTGGTTGTTTTTGGTGTATGGAAGAGTCTTTTGAAAAATTAAATGGTGTAGAGGAAGTAATTTCAGGTTATTCGGGTGGAGTTACTGAGAACCCAACATACAAAGAGGTGACGTATGGAAATACTGGTCACTTTGAGGTGGTAGAAGTTGTTTATAATAAAAAAATTATTTCATATGAAAAGTTACTTGAAAATTTTTGGATTAATATAGATCCGTTTGACTCTTATGGACAGTTTTGTGACAAAGGTTATAGTTACAGATCGGTTGCATTTTATCAAAACACTAATGAAAAGAAATTAATAGAAAAAAATATTAAAGAATTAGAAAACAGATTTAATAAAAAAGTTGTTACATACATTCGAGGTTTTGAAAAATTTTATAGAGCTGAAGAGTATCATCAGGACTTTTATAAGATTAAGCTAGAAAGATATTTAAGATATAAAAAAGCTTGTGGCAGAGAAGAAATTTTAAAAAGAATTTGGAGTCAATAGTTTCTATGGAAAATACTATAAATTGGAATTTTGATAACTCTTATTCAAGACTATCTGATGCTTTTAAAGAACATATTAAACCTGTTGCTGTAAAGAATCCTGAATTGGTTATAATTAACGAAAGTTTAGCTAAAGAATTAGATCTAGATCTAACAAAAATTAATAAAGACAAACTATCATCTTTATTTACAGGAAATACTCTTCCTGAGGGTAGTAATACAATTGCTCAAGCATATGCAGGACATCAGTTTGGCCATTTTACAATGCTTGGTGATGGTAGAGCAATATTAATAGGTGAACATATAACTAATGGTAATAAAAGATTTGATATTCAATTAAAAGGGTCAGGTAAAACATCATTCTCAAGAAATGGTGATGGTAGAGCAGCATTAGGCCCAATGTTAAGAGAATATATTATAAGTGAGGCAATGCATAATCTCAACATTCCTTCAACAAGAAGTTTAGCGGTAGCAAAGACAGGTGAAAAAATAATGCGAGATACTTTACTTGAAGGTGCTATTCTAACTAGAGTCGCTTTAAGTCATATTAGGGTTGGAACTTTTCAATATATTGCGGCAAGAGATAAAAAAGATGAGTTAGAGCTATTATTGAATTATGTAATTGATAGACATTACCCAAAACTGGTAAATTCAAAAAATAAAGCAACAGATCTTTTACATAATGTTGTGAGTAAACAAATTGATCTAGTGGTGAACTGGATGAGGGTGGGTTTCATTCACGGTGTTATGAACACAGACAATATGTCAATTTCAGGAGAAACAATTGACTATGGCCCATGTGCTTTTATGGATACATATGATCCTAAAACTGTTTTTAGTTCTATTGACCATAAGGGAAGATACGCTTACTGCAATCAACCAATTATTACAAAATGGAATTTATCAAGATTTGCAGAATGTCTAATTCCTATGATCGATGAAAATCAAAAAAAGGCAATCGAGATTGCTACTGAAATAATTAATACTTTTGAAAAAAATTATGAAGAAAAGTGGCTTGAAATGATGAGAAAAAAACTTGGTTTACTGGGAAATCACAGCACAGACAAAACTTTAATTCTAGATTTATTAACTTGGATGCATCAAAAAAAAGTTGACTATACAAATACTTTTTGCCATTTGATGAAATTTAAAGTTCAAGAAGAAGAAGACTTTCAAGATAGAGCTTTTAAAGATTGGAAAAAGAGGTGGAATGAAAGGCTGGTAATAAATAATAATTCTATTGAAAAAAGTATAGCATTGATGAGGACTGTTAACCCCCTTGTAATCCCAAGAAATGATAAAGTAGAAGAAACTTTAAATTTGGCAAATAAAAATAACTTCAAAATGCTTTTTGAATTTTTAGAAATTTTAAAAACCCCTTACGAAGAGCTGAAAAATACGTATAAGTATCAAATTCCAAATGAGAATAACAAAGAGTATAAAACCTTTTGTGGGACTTGATTAAAGAACATAAGGCTCAGGCCGTGCTTTTTTTCCAAGAACTCTCTCGACAGCCATATTAGAAATATCAATTGACTGATAAGCACCAGTAGTTATTAATTCAGTTAGAGCTCTTCCTATACCAGGTGCTTGCATCAATCCTCTACCAGTAAAGCCTGTGGCCAAATAAACATTATCAAATTTAGGATGTTTGCCCACAACAGCATTATTATCTAATCTGTTACAATCATAATATCCTGCCCATCCTCCTGTTAATTTTAATTCCTCAAAAATTGGAATTCTATTTGCGAGTGCAGGCCAAACTAATTCCTCAAAATCGTCCCATGCAGGTTCCAAATCTTTTGCATCAAACACCGATTTTGGTGAACCTGCTAAATATTCTTTTCCTTCAGGTCTCCAATAGACCCCTGATGGTAAATCTCCAGTTAAAGGCATTTCAGGAATATGTTTGGGGCACTTCACACGAAATACAGTATGTTTTTGTGGTTCAACTGGAATATCTTCAAGTAATTCTTTAGTCCAACAACCGGCAGCAGAAATAATAGTTTTAGCTTTTATTTCTGAAAGAGATTTTATATTTCCCTTGATAAATTCTGCTCCAAGTTCGGTAGCTTTACTTTTTAACGCGTTATGAAACATAAAAGGATCTATCCACCCTTCACTTTGATTATCAGTAAAAGTAGCTGTTTCTATTCCATCAGCATTTATGTAAGGAAAATGTTTTGATAACTCAGAACCTTTAATATTTTTTGTACCTGCTTCACATGCCTGGTGATTTTCTAGAGCCTTATATTGTTCTTCTGCATGTTCAGGTCCAAACATTAATAGATAGCCATTGGGCACCATACTTGCCGTAGGATTTGGGTTCTTTTCAGTCTTGAGTAATTCTGGAATTTGAAAAATAAACTCTCTTGCAAATTTTCCTAATAGAATATTTTCTTTTTGAAAAAATTGTCTTCTAAAACCACCTAATGATAATGGAAATGATGCTGATTTATAGGTTGGATCCCTTTCTATAACTTTAACTTTTCTACCTTCTTTTGACAAAAAATAGGCAGTTGCTGCACCAATAATACCTCCACCAACTATTACAACATCGTTCATAAATTAATTTAGTATAACCAAGTTAATATTTAGAAATAGTGCATAGAAACACCAAAGTAAATAGGGAATCATTAAATAGTAACTTAATTTGTTAACGGGTTTAAATCTTATGATTATCAAAAAAATAAATATTATTAATGTTATTAGAACTAACATAGCTAGAAATATTTTGTGCAATGCAAAAAAAACAATACTCCAAGTTGTATTTATAATTATATGAATAAAATAAATATAAACTGTATTCATATCTCGATTTTTACTATGCCAGAAGTTCCAGACTGCAATAGTCATCATAAAGTACAAAATAGTCCAAACAGGAGCAAAAACCCAATCTGGTGGATTTAAACTTGATTTAATAAGCGTTGAATACCAAGGTTCTTTTAAATTAATTGATACTACACCTCCAATGAATGAGGCTGAAAAAGTTATTATAAAAAAAAGAATAAATGATAAAATTTTATTTTTAAGCATAAAGGTATTATATATCTTTAAAGGATGAATAAAAAAACAATTTGGATCACAGGTGGAAGTACAGGTATTGGTAAAGCACTAGCATTAAAGTTCGCTAATGAAGGTTGGAATGTTGCAATATCTGCTAGGAGAGAGAATCTTCTAAAAGAAATAGCTGATACCAATGCCAATATCAGCTCATTTCCATTAGATGTTACGGATAAAACTAAATGTAAGCAAGTCTTCGAGGAAATAAAAAATAAATTTGAAAATATTGATATTTGTTTTTTTTCTACAGGTACTTGGAATCCTAAAAAAGAAAAAGATATCGATGTTGAGCAGATTGAAAATGTATTTAAGATTAATTTTTTTGGAACATTAAATAGTATTAAGGCTGTAGAGGAATATTTTAAAAATAAGAAAGGTGGAAAAATTGCTATAGTTTCATCTATAGCAGGCTATAGAGGGCTACCTAATTCGACAGGTTATGGCCCGTCAAAATCAGCTTTGAATAATTTGGCTGAGAGTTTATATTTTGATTTTGGTCGTTCAAATGTAAGTGTCTGTTTAGTTTCTCCTGGTTTTATCAAAACTCCTATGACAGATAAAAATGATTTTAAAATGCCTTTTTTAAAAACTGCAGAGTATGCCGCTGATAAAATTTATGATGGATTAGTAAACAAAAATATCTTTGAGATCCATTTTCCAAAATCTTTAACATTAATACTTAAATTTTTTAGTTTTTTACCGAGCAAATTATATTTTGGTCTAATAGGTAAAATGACAAAGTATCAGAAAAAAAATTAGTCTTTAACAAAAACGACGGTTAATTCTGCTACCTTAAAACCAAATTTAGTCATCGTTGCTTTATTTATGGCTACTCTTTCGTCTTGTTTAAAAATCCAATCATCAAAAGTAATTTTCATTTGTTTACCTTTTACAGGAACTAATAAAACATATTCAAATTTGAACGCTGGACCATAGGAATACCCTTTTGCCGTACCTACAACATCACCAGCTGTACCTTCATAATTATTTTCATCAATTTTGGTAATTTGCCATTGTCTTGTTTGAATTTCACCATCATCCCAATTGAATTTTTCATCAAGAATTAATTGATTACCATTCCATTTACCATCTAAATCTGCCGAGAACTGTCTTATAACTTTTCCAGATCGATTTTGTAAAACACCCCATGCTTTTACATTACCTGATAAGTATTCCTCAATTATTAATCTTGGTTTTTTATTTATAAAGTCTTCTGGTTTCATTGTATTATTTGAACAGTTTGTAATTAAGAATAAAGAAATTATCAATAAAATTGGTTTAATAAGTTTTATATCACGCATGGTCTCATCTGTTATTTATTCTGTATAGAAAATTGAATTAAATCAATATTTTTTGATTTAAAACCTGCCTCGCAGTATGATAAGTAAAATTCCCACATCCTTTTGAATGTTAAATCAAAACCTTGTTTTTTAATCAACTCCCACTTCCTGTTAAATTCATTCCTCCAAATAGCTAGTGTATTTGAGTAATGATCAGCATAAGACTCGTAAGATTTTATAGTTAAACCGTTGTTTGAAACATACTTATCTATACTGCCTTTGTTTGGAAGAAAGCCGCCAGGAAAAATATATTTTTGAATGAAATCTTGTTTGTATTTGTATCTGTCAAAAAGATTATCATCAATTGTTATTGCTTGGATAGCAGCACTTCCATTACTTGATAAATTATTTTTAATTGTTTTAAAGTAACCTTCCAAATAATTTTGACCTACCGCCTCAATCATTTCTATAGATGCAATAGAATTATATTTATCTTTCAAATCTCTGTAATCCTTTATTTGAATGTTAACTTTTTCATTTAATCCGCACCTGTAAATTCTCTCTTTAGCATATTCAAATTGTTTTTTTGAAATTGTTATACAGTCTAATTTCACATCATACTTTTTACCAAGATACTCGGCAAAACCTCCCCAACCACAACCTATTTCTAAAACTTTATCTCCAATTCCAGGTTTAATTAAGTCTATCAATTTTTGATATTTATTATTTTGCGCGTCAGATAAATCTTTATTTTTTTCATCAAATATCGCACTTGAGTAAGTTAGCGTTTTGTCTAACCATAAAGAAAAAAATTCATTACCAAGATCATAGTGTTTTGAAATGTTAGCTTTGCTTCTATTTTTTGTATTTTTTATGAAAATATTTTTCAAGTAATTGATAAAAGGGAAATCTAGCAGTCCAGAAAATTTATGAATTTGTTTAATATTCCTTGCTGTTATCTCTATCAAATTGGATAAATTATTCGTCTCAAAATGGTCATTCATGTAGGATTCTGCAAGACCTACACTACCTGATTTAATTAAATTAAAAGTAAAGTTTTTATTTTTTATCTTTATATTAGCTTTTAAAGTATCTTTGATATTCCCAAAACTATAGTTTTTACCATCGTAATTAGTTAGCTCTAAATGACCGACTTTTATATCTTTTAAAATGCTAAAGACTATTTTATCTGAAACAGTATTTAAATTCATTAACTCTCAAAAGTAACATTATTCTTAATTTTTAATTTTTTTTGAATAAATTTAATACCTTTGGTCCACAGTTTAAACGCTTCAAAATGTATCGCAGATATTATTTTAAAAGTCATAAGTGGGTGTTTTATATATGATTTTAATAATTCTTTACTATTTAAGTCTTTTCTTTTTCCATCCTGAGATGCATACAAGATTTTTTCATCAAACTGGTATTGATCTATAATAACAGATATTCTTTCACAGGGTTTTAGAATTCTAAAAAAATAATTACAATCCATCTCTATGAACGGTGACACATGAAATTTTTTCGAACAGTTATGTTGAAAAAGTTTAGTGTCATCTTCAATTTTAAAAATATATGTATGTTGTTCACCAAATGTATTCTTAACTTCGTACAAAATAGCACTTAATTTATTATTAACGTCGTAGATAAAAAAAACACTTAAGGGATTAAAAACATATCCAAAAATTCTTGGATAACACAAAAGTTTTATTCTTATATCTTTCGAGCTAATATTATTTTCTTCTAAATTTTTTTTTACCCATGAAATTAATGAAGATCCATCTCTATCACCATGATCTTTTTCAAAAAAACTTATTAAATTAAATTTGTTAAATGAAAAAAATTTAATATTTTTATCTAGATGGTCTAACTCTGATAAGTCTATTAGAAGTGAAAATACACTATATTTAAAAAAATGAGTTTTGGGTTTAAATCTTTTGTGAATAACTGTGCCATTATAAATTGAACTAGTCATTTAAGTTTTTTAACATTTCAATAGATGATTTTATGCCATCCTCATGAAAACCGTAACCGAAATAACTTCCACAAAATAATATATTTTCTCTATTTTGAATACTTTTTAAATTTTTTTGATTATCTAGAGCTTTTTGATCGTAATAAGGATGTGTAAAATTAATTTTTTTTATAATTTTATCCTCAGATATTTTTTTAATAGGATTTAGGGTTAAAAATATATTTTTTTCATTTTTTAAGTTTTGAAGAAGATTTAACCAGTATGAAAGTGAGTTTTTGCTTGTATTCTCTTTATCAACAAAAGAATTCCATGAGGACCATACATCTTTATTTTTGGGCATTATGTTTTCATCTGTATGCAATATTGCTAAATTTTCTCTGTAACTAAAATTTGATAAAATATTTCTTTCCTCATCTGATGGATTATCTATTAAATTTAAGGCCTCATTTGCATGAGTCGCAAGAATGACCTTGTCATAATGAAAAAATTCATTGTTACCACCATAATAAACTTGTAATCCAGATGAGATTCTTTTGACAGATTTTATCATATAATTTTTGTAATATTGACCGCTGATTAATGATAAAACTTTATCAACATATGCTCTGCTTCTTTGAGACACAGTGTACCACTGAGGTCTGTTTTTAATTTTAAATAAGCCATGATTTTGAAAAAATTTCAAAAAAAAATTCATAGGCATTTTTCCAGCCTCATAAGGCGGCATAGACCAAATAGCAGATACCATAGGTATAATGTGATAATTAATAAAACCTCTAGACCACTTATTGTTTTTTAAAAAATCATCTAAAGTTATTTTTTGATCGATTTCTGAAATATTATCACAAGTTTTATAAAATTTTAAAATATCAAAAAACATTTTGAGAAATTCAATATTTACTAAATTAGATTTATTAGCAAAGATTCCCGATAAACCTTTGCCACAATACTCATAATTAGAATCTTCTACAGAAACAGAAAATGACATGTCGCTTTTTTCAATTTCAATATCAATCTCTTTAAAAAAATTTATTAAATTTGGATATGTCTGATGATTAAATACAATAAATCCCACGTCGACAGATACTTTTTTTTTATTAAGAATTACATCAACGGTATAAGAGTGACCGCCAAAATGATCCTCTCTCTCAAAAAGATCTACTTGATGATTTTTTGATAAGTAATAAGCTGCGCTTAAGCCTGATATACCTGAGCCAATTACAGCTACTTTCATTAATTAAGCTGCATCTTCTTTAAATTCATCCATACTAGGACAAGTACAAAAGATATTCTTATCTCCATAAACATTATCTACTCGTGCAACTGGTGGCCAAAATTTATTTAATTTTAAAAATTTAGCTGGATAAGCTGCTTCTTCTCTTGAATATTTATGCTTCCAGTCATCTGAAGCAAGCTCCATATCTGTATGAGGAGCATTCTTAATTGGATTATCAACTTTATCAAATTTTCCAAACTTAATTTTATCTATTTCTAGTTTTATATTAATTAATGTGTCACAAAATCTGTCAAGCTCTGATAAACTTTCACTTTCAGTTGGTTCAATCATCATTGTCCCAGCAACTGGCCATGACATTGTTGGAGCATGAAATCCGTAATCAATTAATCTTTTTGCGATATCTTCTTCAGTAATTCCGGTCTCAGACTTAATTGTTCTGATATCAATTATACATTCATGTGCAACATTGCCTTTTGAACCTTTATATAAAATAGGAAAATGATCTTTAAGTCTATTAGCAATATAATTGGCGTTTAGAATTGCAACTTTGGTAGCTAGTTTAAGTCCTTCAGACCCCATCATCTTAATGTACATCCATGAAATCGACAAAATACTTGAGCTTCCCCATGGAGCAGCAGAAACTGCACCAATTCCAGTTGCAGGTCCACAATCTTTGACAACAGGATGATTAGGCAAATAAACTTGTAAATGTCTTTTGCATGCAATAGGTCCCATTCCAGGTCCTCCTCCGCCATGTGGTATGCAAAAAGTTTTGTGTAAGTTAATATGACAAACATCAGGACCAAAATTTCCAGGTTTTGCAATTCCTACTAGAGCATTCAAATTTGCTCCATCCATATATACTTGACCTCCATGTTTGTGAATTAAATCACAAATGTCTGATATTTTTTCCTCAAAAACTCCGTGTGTAGATGGATAGGTGACCATTAATGCTCCAAGATTCTCAGAATGTAATTCTGCTTTTTTCTTTAAATCCTCAAAGTCAACATTTCCCTCTTTATCGCAATTGACTACAACAACTTTCATTCCAACCATTTGGGCACTTGCTGGATTGGTCCCATGTGCTGAACTCGGTATTAAACATATATTTCTATTATTATCGCCTCTATCTAAATGATATTTTCTTATTACCATTAAACCTGCATATTCACCTTGGGCACCTGCATTAGGTTGAAGTGAAACTCCTGAGAAACCAGTGATTGATCTTAACCAATTTTTAAGATCTGTGAACATTGTTCTGTATCCTTCCATCTGTTCAATAGGCACAAATGGGTGGGGCTCTGCTAATTCTCTCCATGAGATAGGTATCATTTCAGCAGTAGCATTTAATTTCATTGTACATGAACCTAGGGCAATCATAGTTCTATTGAGAGCTATATCTTTATCTTCTAACTTCTTAAGATATCTAAGCATTTCTGTCTCTGAATGATATGAATTAAAAACAGGATGTTCTAAATATTTAGAAGTTCTTAATAAATTTTTTGGTAAATTAGGTAAACTTACTGTAGGGTCTTCTTTTTTGATGGACTCCGCAGCATTAAAAATTTTTAATAATTGATTTACTCTATAAACATTTTTCTTTTCATCAAAAGAAACAGCAAGCATTTCAGAATTTACTTTTCTGATATTCACCTTTTGAGCCAAAGCATTTTTATAAATTTGATCAGTCTTTTCTTTAGTAATAATTGTTACAGTATCAAAAAAATAATCTGAATATAATTCGTATCCAGATTGCTTTATCTTATCTGCAAAATTTTTTGCTAATTGAGATACTCTCTCAGAAATATTTCTTATTCCATTTGGACCATGATATATAGCATATGCTGCGGAGACTATTGCTAATAAAGCTTGGGCAGTACAAATGTTGCTTGTAGCTTTATCTCTTCTGATATGTTGCTCCCTAGTCTGTAGTGACAATCTGTAAGCTTTATTTCCATGTCTATCGACTGAAACACCAACTATTCTTCCTGGCATAGATCTTTTATATTCATCTTTGGTAGCAAAAAAAGCTGCATGCGGTCCTCCATAACCCATCGGAATACCAAATCTTTGAGAACTACCAACTGCAATATCAGCTCCGAGCTCCCTTGGTGTTTTTAGTTTAGCAAGAGCTAGAAGATCACATGCTAAAATTGCTTTACCATTTTTTTTATGAATCTTGCTTATTGCCTCACTAGGATCCTTAATATCACCTAAAGTTCCAGGGTACTGTAAAATTCCACAAACAATATCTTCTTTTAACTGTTCTAAAACTTTATCCTCATTTCCAACAAGAACTTTTAAGCCCATGGGCTCTGCTCTGGTTTGTATAACATTGATTGTTTGTGGATTACAATCTTCAGAAACAAAAACTAAATTGCTGTCACTTTTATTAAGTCTATGACTTAAACCCATTGCCTCTGCTGCCGCTGTACCCTCGTCAAGCAAAGATGCGTTTGCAATATCCATACCTGTAAAATCAACAATCATTTGTTGGAAGTTTAATAACATTTCTAATCTTCCTTGAGCTACCTCAGGCTGATATGGTGTATAAGAAGTATACCAACCTGGGTTTTCTAATATATTTCTTAAAATGACATACGGCGTATACGTTCCATAATAACCCATACCAATAAAATTTGAGTAAATTTGATTTTTTTTCGAAATTTCTTTTAGTTTCCTTAATGCTTCATATTCTGAATTTGACTCACCAATATTTAACTCACCCTTAAACTGTATTTTTTCTGGTACAGTGTTGTCTATTAAATCACCCAGAGATTTATAATTTAAATTTTTTAACATTTTTAATTGATCATCTTCTGAGGGACCAATGTGCCTTTTCAAAAAATCTTTTTGTGAATTTTGTAACATTATGCGGAGCTCTCCTTTGCAAATATATCGTATTCGTCTTTATTCATTAAAGTATCCATCTCTGACTTATCTTTAATTTTTAATTTAAAGAACCAGGCAGAGTTTTCTGGATCCTGATTTATTTTTGATGGGTCATCAACAATAGATTGATTTAAATCAACAACCTCACCGCTTACCGGTGTGTATACATCACTTGCAGCTTTTGTAGATTCAACTACCCCTGCTGTTCCATCCTTTTCTACATTAGATCCTTTTTCTGGAAGTTCTGCAAAAACTATATCTCCAAGCATTTCTGTTGCATGCTTAGTTATCCCAATAGTAGCTATTTCTCCCTCTAATTTAATCCACTCGTGTTCCTTAGAATATTTTACTTCACTCATTAGTTAACTCCTTTTACATAACTCTTTTTATAAAAAGGCAAACCACAAATTGTAGCTGGATGCTTTTTACCTCTAACCTCTAAAAATATTTTAGTATCTTTTTTAGAAAATTTATTTTCCACATATCCCATGGCTACAGGGCCATTGACACTTGGTCCAAAGGTTCCACTTGTTATTTCACCAATTTCTAAATTAGATTCATTGTATATTTTAGTTTTTTCTCTAGCAATTATTCTTCCCTCTGGTTTTATCCCTACTCTTATCTTATTCACTCCATGGTTTAACTGTTTAGTAATTATATCTGATCCAATAAAGTTTCCTTTTAAGATTCTCTCTTTTGAAATTGCCCATTTTAAATTTGCCTCCACTGGAGTTTTATCTTTACTTAATTCATGACCATATAAGCACAGACCAGCTTCCAATCTTAATGTATCACGTGCTCCAAGACCAATTAATTTTGCACCTTTATCGATTAATCTTCTTGTAAACCTATCTGCAAATTCATTAGTTAGTGATACCTCGAAACCATCTTCACCTGTATATCCTGATCTCGTAACGTAAATGTTGTGATCATCCAGGTTAAACCAATTGCCTGACATAAAATTTAAATTTTCAACACCTTGAATAACACTTTTTAAAATTTCTACAGATTTGGGTCCTTGGATTGCAATTAAAGATCTTTCCTCATCCAAAATCATTTTATATTTATCGTTCAATAGTTCTTTTAAAATTTTATAATCATTTTCTTTGCAAGCAGCATTTAGAATTATTAAAAAGCCATCTTTAATTTTAGTGATTATTAAATCATCATAAATTCCAGCATTGTCACTCATTAAAAAACTATATTTTGAGTGATTTAGTTTTAAATTTTTTAAGTCTAATGGAAAAATTCTCTCTAAATCATCAACTAAATCCTCTTGGCCATAGATAAATAATTGACCCATATGCGAAACATCAAAAATACCAGAATGGTTTCTAGTGAACCTATGTTCTTCAACAATACCCTCAGAATATTGAATTGGCATTTGATATCCTGCAAACTCTACAAATTTTGCTTTGCTGTCTTGATGCAATTGATAAAGCGATGTTTTTTTTGTATCCATATTAACTCTTTTTACCCATCTGTATATTTGCCTGAGAGTTTTGCTCCTTCGGCGAGAATTTAATCTCTTTCCAGAGTTAATATGTTACGGTCCATTTTGCCTGAGAGATTCCTGGGTAGTTGCTCCTTCGGCGCTACAAAAAAGTGTAGTCTCTCCCGTAATTAATTCTCTTATATCATAAATTAAAATAAACATAAATGTTTAATATGCGCTCTTTTTAGTTAAAAACTTATTCAAAAACTGCAAAACCACTGCAGTAATTACTATTGAGCCTCCAATTAAAACAAACAAAGGCGGATTCTCATTTGCAAACATCCAGGCCCACAATGGACCTAGAACAGCCTCTGTTAACATTATTATACCAACAAAAGCTGAAGAAGTTGACCTTGCCCCAATTGTAATAAGTATAAAACCAAAACCTAATTGAAAAAAACCTGCTAAAAATCCTAAAAAAATATCTTTTGTAGATATTATTATTGTTGGCGACATTAATAATCCAATTATCATTGCAAATATACCTGCTACTAATTGAAGTGGAATCATATCGACCTCTGGAAACTTTCTTACTATTAATATTAGAATTGCAAAAGAGATTGGCATTACAAATGCCACAAGATTGCCTGTCATTTCACCGGGAGAGATGGAGGTTCCAAGCATCAAAAAAATGCCTGAGATAGCAAGCAATATACAAAAGAAAGTAAGTTTAGATATTGTCTCCTTCAAAAAAACATAACCAAATATTGCCAAAAAAAGAGTTTGAGTTTGAATAATAAAATTTGTGTTTGCCACAGTAGTTTCATACATAGCAAATACATAACTAGCAAAACCTAAAGATAAAATAGCTCCACCAAAAAATCCAGGAATTCCGGATTTAGTTAAAGCACTAAAAAATTTTTTTTTATAAGTGAATAAAAGAAAAAAACTAACAACAATTATAAAAAAAAATGATCGCCAAAATAAAATTTGCCAGAGCGTAGAGCCCTCGAAAGACTTAACAATTAATCCTCCAAAACTTAAGCTTACAGCTCCAAAAAAAACCAAAAAAGGTCCAGGTATAGTTTTGATTATGTTCATTCAATTTGAGAAATTAAATTTTGAGTTTCTAAGTCATATAACTTAAATAAATTTTCTGCACTAGATAAATCAACCTGCTTAAACTTTATTTTAGAGCCTGGTGATAGTTGAACTAATTTGTCGTAATCAGCGCTTATTACTACTCCTATTTTTGGATATCCTCCTATGGTCCCATGATCTGAAAGCATAACAATGGGATTCCCATCTGCAGGTACTTGTATTACTCCTTTTATTAATCCTTCTGATTTAATGTTGGTATCAATAACATTCTCTATTTTAGGTCCCTCTAACCTCATACCCATACGATCAGTTAACTTTGAAACAACAAATTCTTTTTCTAGAAAGATTTTTTTTCCTTTATCTGAAAAATAATCAAAATTTGTTCCTTTAATTATTCTAATATTTTCTATTTTAGTATTTATATAATTTAATTTTCTTTCCATTGATTGATTATTTAATTGTGAAATATTTATCACTTGTTCGTTTTCAAGCTTTTTACCATCATTTGCACCAATTATTGCTTTTGTATTTGTAGAACAACTAGACCATTGATATTCTAAATCTATCTGACCACCAATAGCTAAATATCCATACACAGACTTATTGGTAGATAAAATATCTATTTCATCACCATTCTCTAAATTTAAAGATTGATAACAGTTACCATCAATAATTATATCTTTTTTTTTAATCTTAAAATTTACCTCACCTGTGATTGCAATATTAATTTTATTTCCAAAATATTTAAGTAAAGGGCCTTGGTACGCAAATTCTAAAGCAGGTGAATTTATCTTATTACCAACAAGTTTATTTGATAAAAAATAATTTCTTTTATCCATTGCTCCACTAAAAGGAATTCCAACATGATAAAGATTTTTTCGACCCTCATCTTGAAAAGTAGTGTTAATTCCTGCTCTGATAACTTGAAAATAATTTTTACTCATTATAATTTTCGTACTGTTTTTTTGATATTTCTTTAAATAAAACAATATCACCTGGATTTATTAAATTTGGATTTGTTTCTTTTGAACTATCAAATATTGTTAATGGACTATTACCAATAACATTCCATCCACCTGGACTTTCAAAAGTATAAATATTTGCAAACTGTTCGGTCAAAGCCACCGATCCCTTAGGAACTTTAACCCTAGGTGTTTCGAGACGTTTGGCTCTCATATTTTCAGATAAATCTCCTAAAAAAGGCATTCCAGCAATAAAGCCTGTCATATAACAGAAGAATTCTTTACTAAAAAAATTTTCATAAATTTTTTCTCTTTTAAGATTAAGTTTTTTCTCCAACCTGACTATATCTAAAGCAAAATTTTCATCACAACATACTGGAACTTCAATTGTTTTATTTTTTAGATTATCTTCATTGGTAATATTAAGGTTTTCTATTATCTTTTTTAAATCTTTAAAATTTGTTTTTTTTAAATCGAAAGAAATTATTAATTTATTATAAGAGGGAGATAAATTATTTATTGATGATATATTTTCTTTCTGAATACTTTTGAAATATCTAATTACTTGAGTATTGGTCTCTTTATTTACCTCTTTACCAAAATCACAATATAATGCTGCGTCACCAAGATTTAATATGTTTTTTATCATGCCATGATATACTTAACACTTATGACTATGGAAATTAATATAAATTGTGATTTAGGAGAAAAATCAAAACACCATTCAAATAAACATGATCCAGAATTATTGGAAATAGTTAATTCTGCAAATGTTGCTTGTGGATACCATGCTGGAGATGAGGAAACTATGAGCCAAGTCATAGAAATATCAAAAAAAAATGGTGTAAGTATAGGTGCGCATCCATCTTTCAATGATCCAGAAAATTTTGGAAGAGAAAGAATGAATTTATCTGACTCAGAAATTCAAAAACTCATAATTGATCAATACGATATTCTTCAAAAGAAAGCATCAGAGCAAGGAGAAAACGTTACACATATTAAGCCTCATGGAGCTTTAAATAATATGGCATGTGAAAATATTGATTTAGCAATAATACTTGCAAAAAGTATAAAAGGAATTAGCAAAGATTTAATTTATTTGGTCCCCACTGGATCTAAAATGGAGGAAGCTGCAAAAAAACTTGATATGAAAATAGCTTGCGAGATATTTGCAGACAGAAATTATGAGGATGACGGTAATCTTGTATCCCGAAAAAAACCTCATGCTTTAATTACAGATCCAGAACAGGCAAAAACACATGTTTTAAGTATGGTTAAAAATCAGTCGCTTAATTGTCACAGTGGAAAGCAAATACCTTGTGAAATTGACTCTGTATGTATACATGGAGACAATATGAGTTCATTGTCAACTGCTAAGTCTATCAAAGATAACTTATTAAAAAATGGTTTCAAACTAAAACCTTTAAATAAAATGAGGAAATTTAAACATGATTAAAAAAATATTTTTCACAATAATATTATCTGTAGTTTTAATATCAAATTCCTATTCTGCAGGATCTAGTAGCGGAGGAGAAGGTGATGGTCCAAAAAACAAAACAAATTACGAAAAAGCAGTTAAATTCATTAAATTTGCAAAAAAACATGAAGAAAAAGGGAAAAAAGATAAGGCTAAATCAAACTATGAAAAAGCTTTAAAACTTTTACTTAAATCAAACAGCAAAAAACCAAATAAACCTGATACTTTAAATTATTTAGGATTTACCTCTAGGAAATTAGGTGATTTTGAAAATGGAGAGAAATATTATCTTCAAGGTTTGGCTATCAATCCTTACCATATTGGTATTAATGAATATTTAGGTGAACTATATGTAGCAACAAATAGACATAATCTTGCAGTTGAAAGATTAGAAGTTTTAAAAGGTTGCGATTGTAAAGAGTACGATGACCTGAAAGCAATTATAGCTGGAGAAAAAATTTCTAAATATTAATTAATATTTTTAATCATCTGCTCTGGTAGCCATAAGGCAATCTCTGGGAAAATCACAACTAATATAACTGCTAGAACCATTAACAAAAATAATGGAAACGCACTTCGAGCAATATAACCCATATCTTTGTTGGCCATACCCTGTAGAACAAATAAATTAAAACCCACAGGTGGTGTTATTTGAGCCATCTCTACAACAATAACTAAGAATATACCAAACCAAATCATGTCGAAACCTGCTTGTCTAATCATTGGTTCTATAATTGCCATCGTCAATACTACTGCTGAGATGCCATCAAGAAACATCCCTAAAATGATATAAAAAATCATTAAAACAAAAATTAATACATAAGGAGATAAATCCATATTTTGAATCCACATTGCTAAGTTTCTTGGCAAACCTGTAAAACCCATTGCCAAAGATAAGAATGTCGAGCCTGCTAAGATAAATGCAATCATACAAGATGTTTTTGTTGCACCTAGTAAGGATGTTTTAAAAGTTTCTAAAGTTAAACTTTTTTGAAAATAGGACAAAATTAAAGCTCCAACAACTCCTAAGGATGCGGCCTCAGTAGCAGTAGCTATACCAGTATATATTGAACCTATAACAGCTGAGATTAAAAATATAACAGGTAAAAGTTGTTTAGATCTTTTTATCTTTTCAAAAATTGAATATTCTTCAATAATTTTGGGCATTTGTTTTTTATTGATCAAAGACCAAAAAATAACATATGACATAAAAATAAGAGCGATCATTATCCCCGGTAAAATTCCAGCTATAAATAACTTTGCAATGGACTCTTGAACTGCTACTCCATAAATAATCAAAATTATTGATGGAGGTATCAATAAACCTAGTGTTCCAGAGCCAGCAAGACTACCAAGTAAAATTTTCTCAGGATAATTTCTTTTTCTTAACTCGGGTATAGACATCTTCCCTACAGTTGCAACTGTTGCCGCAGAAGAACCTGAAATTGCAGCAAATAAAGCACAACCAACTACGTTTACATGAATTAAACCTCCTGGTAATTTTTGCATCCACGGAGATAAGCCTTTAAACAAATTTTCAGATAATCTTGTTCTAAATAAAATTTCTCCCATCCAAACAAATAAAGGTAAAGCTGTAAGTGTCCATGAGGATGATGTTCCCCATATCGTTGTTGCCATTGCATCCCCAACTGGTCTTGATGTAAATAACATCATACCTATTGCAGATACTCCAATCATACTCAAGGCTACCCAGATGCCTGAACCAAGAAAGAACAATAAAACACTTATAAAAAATATTGTTAATAAAATTTCTGCCATTTAACTTTTTTTAAAAATTAAAATAAGTTGATGGAAAACACACATAAAGAAAATAGTAGAACCAACAGCTACACTTGTTTGAGGGATCCAAATTAAAATTTCATCTGCACCCTCGCTTCTTTCTTGAAATTTATATGAAATAACTAACATTTTAATAAAATAAAATGCCAAATACCCAGAAAAAAAAGTTGCTACACTTAAACACCAGATTTCAATAAATTTTCTTTTTAAACCTGATAGTTTTTCAAGAAAAAGAGTAATCCTTATATGACCGTTTTCAACAAATGTATAAGCTAATGCAAAAAAAGATGCTGCAGCCATACAGTAACCCGAGTACTCAGCAAGACCTCTAATATAAAAACCAAATATTCTTGATGAAATACCTATCAAAATGAATACTGCCACCAAAATAAGAAATGCTGCTGCGATATATCCAGATAATTTATAAAGTTTATTTAAACTTTTATCTAAGATTTTAAACATGATAATTTAAGGCCACCTAATATTCTTTGGTGGCCTTAATTAAAATTTGATTATTTATAACTTGATAAAACAGCTGCCCCTCTTGAACCAGCTTTTTGAGACCATTCCTTTGCCATAGTCTCACCTACTTTTTCAAAATGAGCTTGTAGAGACGCATTTACTTTACCTACTACCATTCCAGCATTAGCTAAAGCTTTTTTGTCCCCGACATTTCCTTGTTTTGATAATTGCCAGCCTTTTCTCTCTGCTAAAGCTGCTTGTTTCATTACTAGATCTTTTGTTGCTTGATCAAGTTTATTCCAAGAATCTTTATTTACAATCACCATATTTTTTGGAAACCAAGCTGCTATATCATAAAAATATTTCACACCATTCTCCCATATTTTAGAATTTTTTCCTGTCGTTGGGGAAGTGATCATACTTTCAACAGCACCAGTAGAAAATGCTTGGCTTATTTCAGCAGCTTCAATTTTAGTTGGCGCCATACCTGTTAGCTCAGCAATTCTAATCGTTGCAGAATTGTATGCTCTGAACTTTAAACCCTTAAGGTCATTGACAGAGTTGATTTCCTTTTTGCTATATAAGCCTTGTGCAGGCCATGGCACGGCATAAAGAAATACTAAACCTTTTTCATCTAAGCCTTTGATGATCTCAGCTTTAGATGCTTTGTATAATTTCATTGCATCCGAGTAAGATGTTGCCAAGAATGGCTGTGAGTCTACTTCCAGTAAAGGGTCCTCTTTACCTAAGGCTGACATAAATCTTTCTCCAATCTGAGCTTGACCAGTTCGAACTGCTCTAAAGATTTCTCCACCTTTAAATAATGAGCCGCCTGGATGAGTAACTATTGTAAGTTTTCCACCACTTTTTTCAGTCACATTTTTTGCAAATTCAGTTGCGTTTGCAGAATGAAAATTACCAGCACCATAAGCTAATGCCATATCCCATTTTTCCGCAAAAGAAGAATTAATCGACAAAATTGATGAAACTAAAATAATTGATAAGTATTTTATGAATTTCATTTATCCTCCATTTTTTTTAAAAGCATTTCATTATGTATTAAAATAATTATCAATAAAAAAATTATACTACTTTTAATTGAATAATTTAAAATATCTAATACTATGGCCTTACTTTGTTAGAAGAAGCACTCATATTAGTTCAGATTATTTTCATTGATATAATCTTGGCAGCAGATAATGCGATCATCATTGGATTGATTGCAGCTAATTTTGCGCCCAAAAATAGAAGACAAATTATTTTATGGGGTGTAGCTGGAGCATTAATTTTTAAAATTGTTTTTGCATTATTTGCTACATATTTATTTGAATTTTATTTTATAAAAATCTTGGGAGGTTTACTCTTAATTTGGATTGTTAATGATTTAAGAAAAGATCTTTTTGAGATTAAAAAAGTTAAATCTCCAACTAAAAAATCAAAAGAACCTTCTTATATTCAAAGTGTATATAAAGTTTTATTTGCTGATATTACAATAAGTTTTGATAACGTAATTGGAGTTGTTGGGGCAGCAAAGGGTAATTTCGGTTTTATGATTTTCGGTCTTGTATTATCAGTTGTGCTTACAGGTGCTATGGCAACCTATCTTGCTAACTATATTCAAAAACATTTATGGATTGCTTATGTGGGTTTAGGGTTTATCTTACTTGTTGCTCTTCAACTGGTAATTGGTGGTCTAGTTGATCTAGATATATTGTCTATAAATGAAGAATTTAAAAAATATTTCTAATAAGAATGTTTTTTTGTAGGGTATTTTTTTTTCCTCACATCTGAAGCATACTTTCTAATACCAACATTGATATACTTTTTAACATTAGAAAACCTTTTAACAAACTTAATGTTAGTATGATTTAATCCAATTAAATCATCAGTCACTAAAACTTGACCATCACAATACACAGATGAACCAATTCCAATTGTTGGAATATTCAATTTTTGAGTAATAAGTTTTGCAATTTCAGTTTTTACACACTCTAAAACAATTGCAAATACTCCGCTTTCTTGTAGCAACATTGCATCACTTATTAAGTTCTTTATTTCACTATTCGTTTTTCCCTTAGATTTAAATTTTTTTGTTGATTGGGGAAGTAGACCAATATGACCCATAACTGGGATTTTATTTTTAATTAAAAACTTTATTTGTTCGACAACCTTTTTGCCACCTTCTAATTTTACTGCATCACATTTGGTCTCTTTTAGAATTTTCTTCGAATTCTTTAATGCTAGAGACTTTGTACTATAAGTTTTAAAAGGCATATCAACAACCATTAAACTTTTTTTAATACCTAATCTAACACTTTTGGAGTGATTGATCATTTCTGTTAAGGTAACTTTTTTTGTTGAAGAATAATTATATAAAACAGAGCCTAAGGAATCTCCAACTAATATAATATCAACATGCTTATCAACCTCTTCTGCGATATTTTTTGAGTAAGCTGTAAGACATACAATTTTTGATTTATTTTTTTTATCGACAATATTTTTAATTTTTTTCATTCAAGCTCAATAGTACTAGGTGGCTTAGATGTAACGTCATAAACTACCCTATTTATTCCTCTAATACTATTTACAATTTTATTTGAAATCATTTGAATAAAAGGCTTTTTAAATTCATAAAAGTCTGCTGTCATACCATCCTCAGAGGTAATAGCTCTCAATAGACACAAATATTCGTAAGTTCTATTATCACCCATTACACCTACAGTCTTAACAGGAAGTAAGGCGGCATAAGCTTGCCAAATTTTATCATAAAAACCATGTTCTTTTAAAGCAGTAATAAAGTAATGATCAGCTTGCTTTAAAATTTTAATTTTTTCTTTTGTTATTTTTCCTGGCATTCTTATTGCTAAACCTGGTCCAGGAAAAGGATGTCTAGAGATAATTTCTTTATTTAAATTTAGATCTAAACCTAATTTTCTCACTTCATCCTTAAATAAAAATCTTAAGGGCTCTACTAATTTCAGTTTCATTTTTTTTGGAAGGCCACCTACATTATGATGCGATTTAATTTTAGAAGTTTGGCTACCTGTAACAGATTTACTCTCAATTAAGTCTGGATAAAGAGTTCCTTGAGCTAAAAATCTTACATTTTTAATTTTCTTAGCATATCTTTCAAAAATTTTTATAAAAAGATTTCCTATTATTTTTCTCTTTTTTTCTGGATCTGAAATATTTTTAAGTTTTCTTAAAAACTCTTTTTCAGCGTTTACATAGATTAGATTAATTTTTAATCTCTTTTTGAACGTATTAACTACTTGTTTTTCCTCATTTTTTCTTAAAAGACCTGTATTTACAAAAATACAGTATAGTTTTTTTCCTATTGCTTTGTTTATTAATTGTGCGACTACGCTGCTATCCACCCCTCCAGACAAAGCACATATTACTTTATTTTTGCCAACTTCATTTCTTATCTCTTTTATTAATTTATTTTTTTGATTTTTTACTGACCAATTTTTTTTAATCTTACAAATTGAAAAAATGAAGTTTCTAATTATTATTTTACCATTCTCTGTGTGAGTTACCTCGGGATGAAATTGTACTCCATAAATTCTTTGCAGGCTGTTTTCCACAATTGCAAATTTTGAATTTTGACTGGATGCAATAACTCTGAAATTTTTTGGTAATCTGGAGACTTGATCAGCATGACTCATCCAAACTTTCACATATTTTCTATTTTTAAAATAATCTTTTATTAACGGACTATTATTTTTTTTAATAATATTAGCTAAACCAAACTCCCTATGTTTTGATTGTTTTACTTTCCCACCTTTTATTTTAGATAAAATTTGATGACCGAAGCAGATACCGAGTACTGGTATTTCATTTTCAATAATATTTTTATCAAATGAGTATTTCTTAATATCATAAACGTTTAAAGGTCCACCTGATAAAATTATTCCTTTAATTTTTTCATTTATGTCTTTATTCTTTATTTTTTTATGACTAATTATTTCTGAAAATACACCGAACTCTCTTATTCTTCTTGCAATCAATTGAGTAAACTGTGAACCAAAATCGATGATTAAAATTTTATCAAGACCTTTATCAAGAGTCATTTTTTGGCTCTAGATTAGCAAGTGTCTCTAAAATTTTTTTATTCTCACCGCATAAACTTTTACAAACCTCAGAAAATGTTTTTGATAAATCTTTGACTTGGGAATAATTTGATTTTTCCAATCCTATTTTCATTAGCATTAAAATAGCTTCCTCGTTATTTGGATCTATCAATAAAGTAGCATCTAAATTTTTCTCTTCTTTATCTTGATCTTCTTTAGCATTGTAAATTTTAGCTAAATATAAATATGAATTCGAGTCTTTCGGATTAAAAACAATACTTCTTTCAAACATAAACTTTGCGTCATCAAATTTTTTATTTTCATATAGAGTCAAACCTTTCTCAAAAAAGTTCTCAATTGCAAACGAACTAACAAATATGTTTGTAAGAAAATATATAAATATAGTTTTTTTAAAAATATTTTTCATTAGTATCTATTTTCATCTTTAACAATATCGACATTATGTACCATACTTTCATAAAATCCAGCTTTTGTAATTTTTATAAATTGAGGTTTTTTCCTTAAGTATTTAATTTGTTTAGATCCAAGATACCCCATAGATGATCTTAAGCCACCTACTAATTTAAAGATAACCTTATCTACTTTCCCTTTATACTTAGCAAGACCCTCAACTCCCTCAGGAACATATTTAGAATTATCTTTTTGTTTAGATTGAAAGTATCTATCTGCGGACCCTTTATTCATCGCTCCAACAGATCCCATGCCTCTAAAGCTTTTAAATAACTTTCCATTTTTTTTAATAAGTTTGCCTGGTGTTTCATCAGTGCCTGCAAACAAAGATCCAATCATGACTGCGTCTGCTCCAGCAGCAAATGCTTTCGCCAAATCTCCAGAATACTTAATACCTCCATCAGATATTATTTTTACTTTGCTTTTTTTTAAAGCATTTCTAACATTTAGAATTGCAGTTAATTGAGGAACTCCAATACCTGCAACCAATCTTGTAGTACAAATAGAGCCAGGTCCTATTCCAACTTTAATTATATCAACCCCTAATTTATCTAGGTATCTTGCTGCTTCTGCTGTTGCAATGTTTCCTGCGCAAAGTGCAGTTTTTGAATTTTTTTCTTTTTTAATAAACTTAATCATTTCTGAAACTTTTTTTGTATGTCCGTGCGCGGTATCCACAACTATCATGTTTATACCTTCTTTTAGTATTGCCTTTGCTCTAGCAAGTTCATTTGATCCAGCACCTACTGCAGCCCCAACTAATAATTTTTGTTTTTTAACTTTTTTTATTTCCTCAACTTGTTTTTTTATATTTAAATTACGATGTATAATGCCAATGCCCCCAGCTTTAGCTATAGCAATAGCCATTTTGCTCTCGGTTATTGTATCCATAGCTGAGGTTAATAACGGAATTTTTAGTTTAAGAAATTTAGATAATATAATACTGGTATCAACTTCCGACGGAAGTATATCTGAGTATTTTGGAGCTAATGTAACATCATCAAAGGTTAGAGCTTCTTTTATAGGATCCATATTCATTTATATATGATTCCTTAGAATATTAAAGTAGCTATCTAATTTTTTTACAAATTATAAAGCTTTCTTTAGATTCTTTTCGACTTGATAAAGGTTTAAAAACCTTAACTTCTTTAAATATTTTTTTTCCAAGTGCGACAATTTCATTAAAGGTGCTACCCATAAAAATTTTTGAAATGAAATAACCTTTTGATGAAATTACTTTTTTTGAAAATGTCATTGCCTCTTTGCATAATTCTCCAGTTTGAATTGAGTCGAGATTCTTTACACCAGTAGTATTTACAGCCATATCAGACATGACTACATCAAATTCTTTTGTTAAATTTTCTCTAATTTTTTCTTGAATATCAGGCTCTGTAAAATCACCTTTGATATGAATTCCATTATCAATCGGTGATATTTCTTTTAAATCAATTGATATTATTTTTCCATTTTTTATTGTTTTTGAGGCATATTGAGACCAGCTCCCAGGTGCTGCACCAATATCCAAAATAAACATTCCGTTCTTAAAAATCTTAAATTTTTTATCTATTTCAATTAATTTATAAGCTGATCGCGCTCTATATCCGTCGACTTTTGACTGGCGTACATAAATATCTCTCTTTTGTTTATTGATCCAGTTTTTAGAAATTTTATTTTTTTTCAATTAAATATTATACCTTAAGCTTTTATTAATTCTTTTATCACTTAATGTTTTGATCTCAATTTCAATACTTTTGTTTGTCCTCATATCCTTGCCATCTTTCCAAATACCAGCTGCAAGGTGCATTATACCTATTTTGTAATTGGGTAAGTATGGTTCAACGAAAGTGTTATTAATTTCATCATATTTTGGCAGTAGATTACTAGCAATCCAATTACAATTAAGTGGTAAAAATTCTGTGGCTAAATCATCAATATATACTGACATATTAATCGCTAATCCCTCAGAGCCGAAAATATTTCCTGCTTTTAAAGTTTGCTTAAGATTATTTTGCCAACTTTCCCAACCAGGAGAATTTTTTTCCAAAGAAAAAACACCAATATTTATATGCGGTGCAAAGGCTAATTTTCTTGCTTTATCATATGGTATTTTAGATTTCACTGCATGTTTGAAATTTTGTGATTTAATAATTGCTAATTTTCCAAATAGCCAATTAACTTTCGACATTATTTTGTATCCAGGCCCAAGCGTCTGTGTGATACCTAATTTACCATTGTTACAAGCTTTAAAATATAATTCAACACACTCCCAATTATTCACCCAAGCATCACAATCAATCCATAAATATTTATCATAATTTGGGAAGTACTTTGGCAAAAAAGCCCTTGAGACTTGACTTTTTAACCATTCTTTTCCTTTTACTTTAAACTCTGGAACTTCAATATCCCAATCTGCTTTTTTAATTTCATCTACTTTTTTTGACAATAAATTTTTTTGATCTTGTGTTAATCCTGCATCTAATACACAAATAGCAACATCTTCACTTTCTTTAAATTTCTTTATGGAATTAATCAGCTCATCTAATAGAGGAAAATAATTAGCATCAGCTAAAGAAACAATTACATTTTTTTTCATTAAAGTATATCTTCAAGATCATCTTCATCTTGAATTCTGTCATTTTCATGTTGCTTTTTAATTTTTTGATAATGAAGAAAACTTATAGGCAACAATAATACATAAATGACAGCACTTAATGCAATTACATTAAATGTGTATATAAGTAATAAGCCAAAAAATAGAACAATACCAAATAATAGAAATATAGTTGTTCTTCTTGGAATAACTATTTTTTTAAAAGAATAAGTTGGAAATTTACTTATCAATAGAAAAGAGGTTATTATAAAAAAGAACGGTGTGACTATGTCATAATTTAATTTGTACAATTCAAATCCGCTTAAACTTATAATTAAAGGTGTAAGCACTAAAATTCCCCCAGCTGGAGATGGTACACCCTCAAAAAAATTATCTCTCCACGAAGGCTCACTAATTGAATTAACGTTAAATCGTGCAAGCCTTAAAGCAACACAAATTACATATATTAAACATAATAACCAACCAAATTTTCCAAGTGTATTTAATTTCCAAAAAAACATAATAAACGCAGGTGCAACTCCGAAACTTATCATATCTGTTAAAGAGTCTAATTCTTTACCAACTTTTGATGTTCCCTTAATTAATCTAGCAATTCTTCCGTCTAAGCCATCAATTAAAGCTGCGATAATAATTGCTACGATAGCTAATTCAAATCTTCCATCTAATGCAAACCTTATAGATGTTAATCCAATGCAAACTCCTATTAAAGTCAACATGTTTGGCAAGATCACTCTCGCACTTTTTTTATCACTTACGATTTTAAATTTTTTTTTTTGTGGTTCCATTATTTTTTAGCTAGTAATGTTTCTCCAGCTATAGAAGTTTGACCAATTTGAACAAGAGGTTCATAATTTTCATAGTATACATCTGCTCTACTTCCAAATCTTATCATTCCGATTCTATCACCTTGTTTTAAATCTTGATCCTTGCTCGACTCACAAACAATTCTCCTTGCAACTAATCCTGCTATTTGAACAACAACGATAACATTACCGTGACTATCTTTGATTTTGTAATAATTTCTTTCATTGTCTTCGCTTGCTTTATCTAAAGATGCATTAACAAATTTTCCTGGTTTATATAAAATTTCTTCAATTTTTCCACTACATGGAGTTCTATTTACATGACAATCAAATACATTCATGAATATACTAATTTTTTTGAACTTTTTATTTTCTAACCCAAGTTCTTTTGGGCCATCTACCTCTTCAACCTTAATCACCTCTCCGTCTGCGGGACTTACAAGATAATTGTCATCATTAATAATAATTCTATCTGGATCTCTAAAAAAATAGTAAACCCAAATAGTTAGAACTAAACCAAGCAAACCTAAGAAGCTGCTAAAAATATAAAAAATGATAGTTATAATTCCTGCAATAACTAGGAATTTATACCCTTCAGCGTGAATTTTTGGAAATATCTTGCTAAACATATTCATCTATTTGATAATTTTTCATTAATATGTATATAAAATTGCGAAATTCAATTATTAAGATAGTTAAATAAAGTGAGCAAAATAAAGGTAAAAAACCCTGTTGTAGAGTTAGATGGTGATGAAATGACCAGAATAATCTGGGAATTTATCAAAAATAAATTAATTCTTCCCTACATAGATTTAGGTATTGATTATTACGATCTCGGTATGAAAAGCAGAGACAATTCAGATGATCAAATAACTATTGATGCAGCAAATGCAATTAAAAAAGTTGGTGTAGGAATTAAGTGTGCAACAATCACTCCTGATGAAGCTCGCGTAGAAGAATTCAAATTAAAAAAAATGTGGAGATCTCCAAACGGTACCATTAGAAATATTATTGGAGGCACAGTTTTTAGAGAGCCAATTATTTGTTCAAACATTCCAAAACTTGTTCCATCTTGGACTGATCCTGTAATTATTGGAAGACACGCTTTTGGAGATCAATATAGAGCTACAGATTTTAAAGTACCGGGCAAAGGTAAAATGGAAGTAAAATGGACTTCTGAAGATGGCAAAGATAAAATCAAATATGAGGTATTTAATTTTACAGGTCCAGGAGTTGCTCTTTCAATGTATAATTTAGATAAATCGATTGAGGATTTTGCTAGATCTTGTTTCAGCTATGGATTGATAAAAAAATGGCCAGTATATTTATCAACTAAAAATACAATCCTAAAAAAGTATGATGGAAGGTTTAAAGATATTTTTGAGGAAGTATTCAATAAGGAATTTAAGAAACAATTTGATGATGCTAAAATTACATACGAACACAGATTAATTGATGACATGGTTGCATGTGCAATGAAATGGAGTGGTAAATATATCTGGGCATGTAAAAACTATGATGGTGATGTACAATCTGATACAATGGCTCAAGGCTATGGTTCTTTAGGCCTAATGACTAGTACATTACTAACTCCAGATGGTAAAGTAATGGAGGCCGAAGCGGCTCATGGCACTGTCACTAGACATTATCGTATGCATCAACAGGGGAAAGAAACATCCACAAACCCTATTGCATCTATATTTGCGTGGACTAGGGGCTTAGCTCATCGGGGTAAATTAGATGGAAATGATGAACTTATAAATTTTGCTAACACTATCGAGAAGGTTTGTGTCGAATGTGTTGAAAATGGTTCGATGACTAAAGATCTTGCAATATTAATAGGACCATCAAGTAAGTATTTGACTACTAATCAGTTCTTGGATGTAATTGATAGTAATTTGAAAAAAAGATTAAATTAAAGACTTTATCTTTTCAAAAGCTTCATCAATTTTACTTTGATCCTGACCACCAGCTTGTGCAAAATCTTTTCTGCCACCTCCACCTTTGCCACCAACAGTCTCCGAACCTAATTTAGCAAATTGAACTGCATCATATTTATCAACTAATTTTTCTGTTATACCTACAGCTAGTCCAACTTTATCCTCATTAGTAGCAAATACAATTATAATGCCATCACCTAATTCTTTTTTTCCATTATCAACAAGTTTTCTTAAATCTTTAGGTGGTAGATCAATAACTTTTTGAAATCTTACTTTTATATCTTTAATTTTTTGATCATTAATAATATTTTTTGTTTTGTCTTTTAGAACTGAGTTCACATTAAGTTGTTCAAGTTGTCTTGTAAGATTTTTTATAAGTTCCTTAAGATCTTTGCTTTCTATATTTGGCTTGCCACCAAGTTTTATTATTTGAGATGATAATTCTTTAATTGTCTCCTCATCTTTCTGAATTGAAAGTGTTGATGCCTTTTCTTTATTCTTTATATATTCATCTAATTGTTTATCTCTTAATGCTTCTACTCTTCTAACACCTGCTGCTATAGAGGACTGACTTACAGTTTTAAATTTTCCAATATCACCAGTGTTTTTAACGTGGGTTCCGCCGCATAATTCTGTTGAAAAATATGCTTCTTTTTCTTTACCCATAGATACCACCCTTACTTCCTCACCATACTTTTCTCCAAAAAATGCTAGAGCACCTTTTTCAATAGCTGCTTTTGGTGTCATAATTCTAGTCGTTACCTCAGTATTATTTTTCACATATTCATTTACCAATTTATCAATTGTTTCTAGCTCTTCATTTGTAATTGGTTTCATATGACTAAAATCAAATCTCAAACGATCAGGTGCAACAAGTGAACCTTTTTGCATAACATGTTTTCCAAGTGTTCGTCTTAAAGACTCATGAAGAAGATGCGTTGCTGAATGATAAGCTTTTAAATTTGCTCTTCTTACAATATCAATTTTTAATTCAACAGTATCACCCACTTTTATTGAGCCTGTTTTTAACGAACCATAATGAACAAATAAATTACCAAGTTTCTTCTGTGTATCCTCAACCTCAAAAACTGAGTTTCCTGAAACTATTGTGCCTTTGTCTCCAAGTTGTCCACCGGACTCACCATAAAAAGGAGTTTGATTTGTTATTATCATTCCTTCTTCACCAGTGGATAATGATCTCACTTCGCTATTTTCCTTAATCAAATTTAATATAACCCCCTCTGATTGATTAGACTCGTAACCTAAAAATTCAGTTGGACCAATTTTATCTTTGATTGAGAACCAAATTGCTTCTTCTGAACTATCACCTGAACCTTTCCAATTTTTTTTAGCAAGTTCTTTGCTATTATTCATTAGTTGATCAAATTTTTTATGATCAACTGTTAATGATTTATTTTTTAAAATATCTTCAGTAAGATCTAATGGGAAACCGTAAGTGTCATATAATTTGAACGCTACATCTCCTGGTAAGACTTTATCTATTTTTGAAATTTCATCGTTTAAAATTTTAATTCCTCTATCAAGTAAAACTAGAAATTTTTCCTCCTCCATTTTTAATGTTTCTCGAATTAATGACTCTGATCTTTCTAATTCTGGATAATTTCCTGACATTTCATTTTTTAAAGCCTCAAAAATTTTGAAAAATATTGGTTCTTTAGATCCTAATAAATGAGAGTGTCTCATACCTCTTCTCATTATTCTTCTAAGAACATATCCACGACCTTCATTTGAGGGCAAAACACCTTCAGCTAAAAGAAATGAGCTTGCTCTTAAGTGATCAGCAATTACTCTAAAACTTGATATATTTTTATCTTCTTGTTTGACTTTTGTTACTTCAGATATTGAGCTTATTAATTTCTTAAAATGATCAGTTTGATAATTATCGTGTGTGCCTTGTAAAAGAGCTGCAATTCTCTCTAATCCCATTCCTGTATCGACAGATGGTTTTGGTAAATCTATTCTTTTATCTTTTGAGACTTGCTCATACTGCATAAAGACTAAGTTCCAAATTTCTATAAAACGATCACCATCTTGATCTTTGGTTCCTGGCAATCCTCCTTTTAAATGATCACCATGATCATAAAATATTTCTGAGCAAGGACCACATGGACCAGTTTCACCCATCGACCAAAAATTATCTGATGTTGCAATTCTAATTATTCTATCATCACTAAAACCTGCAATTTTCTTCCAAAAATTAAAAGCCTCATCATCTTCATGAAAAACAGTTACATAAAGCCTATTTTTATCAAGTCCAAAGTCTTTAGTGATTAAATTCCACGCTAGTTCTATTCCTCTTTCTTTGAAATAATCTCCAAAAGAAAAATTTCCTAACATTTCAAAAAAAGTATGGTGTCTTGGGGTATAACCAACATTTTCTAAATCATTATGTTTACCACCTGCCCTTACGCATTTTTGAGAAGTAGTTGCTCTTTGATAATCTCTTTTCTCTAAACCAGTAAATACATTTTTGAATTGCACCATTCCAGAATTAGCGAACATTAGTGTTGGATCATTATTTGGCACTAAATTGCTAGACTCAACTATCTTATGATCATTTTTTTCAAAGTATTTTAAGAATGTGCTTCTTATTTCATTTAATGATTTATCTGCCATATTTTTAAAATACAGCTTTTTTGTTTTATGTCTAGTTAGGGATGAAGGGGGAAAGGCGCTTATAATAAGCGCCTTTATAATTTAAAGATGACCTTTAATTCTAGTTCTTTTTAGTAGGAGCAGTCTCTTTTGCAGCCTCTTCATTTTCAGCTACTTTCTTCTCCTTTTCAATTTTTTCAGGGCTTAGTGGATTTCCCTCAATTTTCTTTGAAATCACACCAGCTTTTTCTCTAATTGCCATTTCTATTTCTGCAGCAACATTAGGGTTTTGTGCAAGATAAGTTTTTGCATTTTCTCTACCTTGACCTATCTTTTCACCCTTATAAGCATACCATGCTCCTGATTTTTCAATAATATCAGCTTTAGCACCTAGGTCGACTAACTCACCCATTTTGCTAATTCCTTTGCCATACATTAAGTCAAACTCAACAACTTTAAATGGTGGTGCAACTTTGTTCTTAACTACTTTTACTCTTGTAGTATTACCAATAATTTCATCTTTATCTTTGATGGCACCAATTCTTCTAATGTCCATTCTTACAGACGAATAAAACTTAAGTGCATTTCCACCTGATGTTGTTTCTGGACTTCCAAACATAACTCCAATTTTCATTCTAATTTGGTTAATGAAAATCATCATTGTGTTTGTATTTGAAATTGAACCAGTTAATTTTCTTAAAGCCTGACTCATCAATCTTGATTGAAGACCAACATGATGGTCTCCCATCTCCCCTTCAATTTCAGCTTTTGGAGTTAAAGCTGCAACAGAGTCAATTACGATAACTGAAATAGAGCCTGATTTTACTAGCGTATCAGCGATTTCTAAAGCTTGCTCACCTGCATCTGGTTGAGAGATTAAAAGCTCTTCAGTATTTACACCTAATTTTTTTGCATAAACTGGATCTAAAGCATGCTCTGCATCAACGAATGCACAAATTCCACCTGCTTTTTGAGCTTCAGCAACAACTTGTAATGCTAATGTTGTTTTTCCAGAAGACTCTGGCCCGTAAACTTCAATAATTCTGCCTTTAGGTAATCCACCTATTCCTAAAGCTAAATCTAAACTTAAAGATCCAGTAGATACCGACTCGATATCCATAGCTCTTTTTTCACCAAGCTTCATTACTGAACCTTTTCCAAAATTATCTGTGATTTGGCTAATTGCAGCTTCTAAAGCTTTATTTTTCTCTTTATTTTCCAATTCTTGATTTTTAGTAGATTTAACTACTTTTAAGTTATTTTTAGTCATTTTTTGCCTTTTTTTTTACGTTTTTTAACACTCGAATCATAAAATAAATGTACACATTTTGTTCTCATTAGCAAGATTTATTTATTTTAGCCTAAAAAGCCTCTTTTTATCGTAATTTTAGATAATCACTATTCAGTAAACCGATAGATTTAAGCAAATTAAACTGAGAAAGAATAAAGTTTCTCTCAGAGTCGGCTAAGGAAATTTGAGCATTCAATAAAAGAGAGTTAGATTGAATAACTTCAAGAGTAGTTCTACCAGAAGAACCACTATTATATTCTGCTGCAATACCTTCATTAGCAATTTCTGCTGCTCTTACTTGCAATTGAACAGAGTTAAGCAAACTTTTATTTGATTGAAAATTTGACCAGGCGCTTGCTACATTAGTTTGATTTTGTTTAATCTCACTATCTAAAGTTAAACGTGATCTATTTTCTATATTCTTATTTTTATTTAATGATGCCAGATTTTTTCCACCTGAATAAAATGGCCAAGTAACAGTTGCTTTTAAAGTTTCTTTATCTCTCTCATCGTAAGTAGCACTTAAGTCGTCTGAATACGACTTTTCTAAAGATAATTTAGCAGTTGGTGCTAATTCTGATCTTGCAATCGATGTATCTTTTTTCGATTGTTCATATTCCATTTCAGCGATAATTAAATCTGGATTGCTTTTTTTAGATTGTTCTATAGCTGAATTTAAACTTCCTGGTATTTGGTAACTAATTATTGAACTTTTATCTAATGACTGAGCATTACCTAGAGGTCCGATAATATTTTCATAATTCAACTTGCTAGTTAAAAGATCACTTTGTGCTTGAATAAAACTTGCCTCAGCACCAGCTAATGATGACTCTGATTGTGAAACGTCAGATAAACTAATTTGACCTCTTTCAAGTCTAATTCTATCAGTTTCAACCTGTCTGCTTAGAAGCTCAACGTTAGCTCTATTAATTTCTAATTTTTCATTTGCTGAAATTAATCCAGTATACGCTGCTACAGTTTTATATAAAATATCTTGCTCTTTTTTTAAAAGTTTTGCTTTAGCTAAATTGATACCAATTTTACTTTTTGACAAATCAGCACCTCTGCCAAAATCAAATAATGTTTGAGTAACTGAAATAGATTTAGTTTCTGTATCTACATCAGTAATTGTAGCATTTGACCCATTTCTATTTGTTAATTTGTCAGTCTCATCTTGGCTTTTTGATCCCTCTAAAGTAATTGTTGGAAAATAGGAACTCATTGAGATTTTAAGCTCTTGTTCTGAAATACTGATATTTTCTCTTTCAGCATTTAATTCAGAATTATTTTTATAAGCTTTTTTTAGAGCTGCAGTAAATGTTTCAGCACTTAAATTAGAAATTATGAATAGATTGCTAAGAATGATAATTAAAAATTTTTTCATTTGTTTCTATATAATGCAGATTTGATCTGATGGTTACTATTTAAATTGAATATAATTGATGCATATTTAGGCATATTCTTGAACATGTTTTGCGTAATTCTTTGATACGTTTGCATAAAATTAATTACATCCCCTCTACTCATAATCTTTAAGTTCGATTTTACTTTACTTTTTACCCAAAGTTTTCTCTCTTGTTTTAATCTCCATTTTTGTAACAAGCTGAAATTTTTTGCTTTTAAATAAATTAAACAATTCAATTGGGAATATAATTTTTTATATTTTGATTTCAATTGGTCGTTAACATATTTTCTCCAGATCTGTTTTTGATCCTTGGCCTTCTCCATTGAATTGATTGTTTTCTTTAATGAGCTATTTTTTTCAGATTTCGCTCCAACACACCATCCCTCAAATATAATTACATCTGGTCTGTCCTTTAAATCGTACCAGTATTTTTTATTAAATCTGTCATCTATGGCTTTATTAAATGTTGGTAATTTTAGTCTTTTAAATTTATTGCTTTTTGCTTTTTTAAAGAAATTTAACATCATATCAATATCATGGGTTCCAGGTACTCCTCTTGTTAAAAGCATGGAATGAACTCTTTTTGATAAATTTTTACGTTCTTTTCTTGTTTTATAAAAGTCATCTATTGAAATTCTAAAAACATTTAATTTAAAATATTTAGTTAAAATAATTCTGATTAGAGAACTAATTGTAGTTTTGCCTGTTCCTTGACCCCCTGCTAAACCTACAAAATAAGGTTTTTTCTTTTCAGCCTTTTTACTTATCCAAAAACATAATGGAATTAAGAACAATTTAATCATTTTTTCTTTATTCTTAAATTTGTCAGCTTTTGTCTCTTGAGATTTAATAAACTTTAAACAATCTTTTTTTACCTTACCAAAGCATAAGCTGAATTGTTCCATGTAAATTATTTTTTATCTAAAGGATGATTTTGACCATCGTTTACTGGTACATCTTTCATATCAAAAGTATTTATCTCATCAACACACCCAACATTAAATCCTGTCATAGCTGGATTAATTCTTGGATTATGATGAGTATAAATTCCACACTCAGAACAAAAGTAATGTTTAGCAACTTTTGAATGGAACTGATAGAGTTTTAATTTATCTTCACCTTTAGTAATTTTAAAATCCTCATTTTTTACCATCGACATTATTGCACCTTTTCTTTTACAAATAGAACAATTACATTTTATTACTTTAGCTAAATCTCCGTCTAAATTTATTTCTGCTTCAACAGCTCCACAATGACAAACAAGTTTTTTCATTTTAATATAAAATTAAACTATCCTTGGTTGAAGTTATCCACAAGCATACAAAATATAGTTTTGATGTTCACGTTTTGATTCACTTTTGATTCAATTACGGACTCAAAATACAACCTCTTGCGTGCATTGTATAAATGGGCTATAAATTAGAACAAAACAAGAACATGAAACTAACTATTCCCTATTATCTGCATAAAGCCGGTGCTGGTTTCCCATCACCTGCAACTGATTATATCGAAGAAGATATCGATTTGAACATGCATTTAATCAAAAACGTTCCAGCCACTTTCATTATTAGAGTGCAAGGAAAATCTATGGTGGATGTTGGGATTAATGATGGAGATCTATTAGTTGTCGATAAAAGTTTAAAACCAAAAAACTTTTCAACCGTTATTGCAAATGTTCATGATGAGCTTGTGGTTAAAACTTTAGTTCAAGAAAGAGATAAAAAATTTCTATCATCTGGATCTAAAAATTTTTCAGACAGAATTTTAATTAACGAAGAAGAAGATATTTTTATTTGGGGGGTTGTGACTTATGTCATCCATTCAACGTACTAAAAAAATAGGCTTAGTTGATTGTAATTCTTTCTATGTTTCATGTGAAAGATTATTTAATCCAAAAATAAGAAAAAAACCTGTGGTTGTTTTATCTAATAATGATGGTTGTATCATTTCTAGATCCAATGAAGCAAAAGCGTTAGGAATTAAAATGGGTGAACCTTATTTTAAAGCAAAAGATATTATTGTTAAAAATAAAGTTGAAGTTTTTTCGTCAAATTATTCGTTATATGGAGATTTATCTAGAAGAGTAATGAGAACTCTTAAAAGATTTAATGCTGAAATAGAGGTATATTCAATCGACGAGGCATTTATAGATTTATCTAATTTTCCAGATTCTGAGGTTGAAAAAGTTGGAAGAGAAATTAGAGAAACAGTTCTACAGTGGACAGGTATTCCAACAAGTATCGGTATCGCTAAAACCAAAACATTGAGTAAAGTTGCGAATCATATCGCAAAGAAAAAACAATCAGGAGTAACGAGTTTGATTGGTATAGAAAATTTAGATCCAATTTTAGAAAAAATTGAAATTAATGATGTATGGGGTGTTGGTAGACAACTTACAAAATTTTATCAAAAGAACGGCATCTATAATGCCAAACAACTTAAAAATAAGTCTAACACTTGGATTAAAAAATGTTCTAATGTTTTAAGCTCAAGAACTGCAATGGAACTTAGAGGAGTTCCTTGTATTAACTTAGAGACTACACAAACAAAAAGAAAGAGTTGTGTCGTTTCAAGATCATTTGGTAAAAGAATAGAAAGTTTTCAAGAATTAAAGGAAGCAGTTGCTAATTATTGTTTAAATGCTTCTGAGAAAATTAGATCAGAATCTTTGGTTGCAAAGGCTATCACAGTATTTGTCAGAACCAGTCCATTTCAAAGAGATTATGGTTATTATTCAAATTCAAAAACTATCGACTTTCCAATTGCAACAAACAATAGTCTTGAGACTGTTAAAACTGCAATTGCAATACTTGAGAGTATATTTAGGAGCGGCTGTCGTTATCAAAAAGCAGGTGTGATGCTGACAGGATTGTCGAATGCAAGTGATAAAACAAATTTATTTACATCTAAAAAAGATGAAAAAATAAATAGTTTAATGAGATCAATTGATAATACTAATCATCGATATGGAAGATCAACTTTAAGTGTTGCAAGCGCAGGCGTTCATAAAAAGTGGAATATGCGAAGACAGTATTCTTCTAAAATCGATACAGCGGATTTCTTTTGTTTACCAACGATTAGAGCTTAATAAGGGACTTTCCAATTACCTAATATATTAAAATTTTTATCTGAAACGACAATTTCTCCTGAGCTAATAGATAGTAAGCTTTTTTCAAACAAGGGGTTGATAACATTAAAATGACTAACAATTACTAGATTTTTATTACTGTCCCACTTTTCAATATAATTTCTTATTTTTTTTAATTGTTTTTTCTTTTTACTGACATTTCCTCTGCCTATTGAAATAATCATTTTTGAAATTTCATAATCACCTGAAATCTCTTCAGCAGTCTTAAAACATCTACAATATATACTGGTTAATACTTTATCTATTTCTATATTATTATCTTTAAATACAGCTCCAATTAATTTTGCTTGAGCTAAACCTCTGCTATCTAAATCTCTTTGAACAGAACAATCTTTTTTCTTTAAAGAACCGCTATAAAAATCATCAGGTTCAAATTTGTTATTAATTCTTGGGGCATAAGCGTGTCTTATAAAAACAATTTTTCCGCCTGTTTTTAAAGCCTCAACTACCTCTTTTTCACTTCCAACTTTAAGAGCAAAAGAATTAGTACAAAGTAATAATCCAAGTATTATCAAGAATATTTTTTTCATAAATACACTTTGTTATATATAATTTTTTTCATTAATTTTTAATTAATTTAATAAGCTTTTCTTTGCTACTTGTTCTAAATAAATTGTCATAATAAACAACTTGAGTTGGATATTCTCCATTTATTTCATCATTCCATCTAGAAATCCAGCTATGATAAATTCCAAATTTATTAAAAAATTTCCCCCCATAACCTGTTCTTCCTTTGTAATCATTATAAAGTACATCATCCACATACATCTTAATAAATCCTTTGTCTGGATCTTTGGACATTTTGGTATGAAATATTATTGTCGTCCACTTATCTCTCATGTCATCAATCTTTAAATGCTTGTAAACCAATCCTTGAGAGTCCATTCCATTTACGGCAAAATATCTGGGTTCTAAATTACCTCTTTTAACTCTTAACATCATCCTGGGGTGTCTTTGTTGATTAGTATTCCCCCATTCATAAATCTGAAAAAGAGAAGTGCTAACAGGCTCAACTGTTTTAAAATCTTTAGGTATGAAAATACTTACTGAGATCCATTTCTCACCCGTGTATCTTGGTTTTGCTGAATACTCACTTCTTGCTCGATCTCCTCCACCATGTCCAACAACGGCATCTCTACCGTTATTTGTGCAATCGGAATAATCACCTTCTTGATCCCTACCACAATCTCTAGGTAACAATGTTATCTTCCAAGCTTTTTCACCTAAAGCTGGAGAGGTAACAGTTTCTCTAAACTTAGTAAGCTTCTTCCCTTTCGCTACACTTTTTTTCCATTGAAGATTTGTAATTTCTTTTGCATTAACTTTGTTAAGCAAATTAGATGGTCCTAGAAAAATTATACTTATAAAAATTGTAAGAATCTTTCTAATCATTAGCCAGTATTTTTCATCGCTGCAGCGATTCCTGCTATTGAAGTCAACAAAGTATCATTCAAATATTCTTTATCTTTTTTATTTTTAATAGTCTTAATTTTTTTTATTGCTATAGGCTGAACTATATTCAAAACTTCAGAATAAATATTTCTTACACCTATTGATGTTCTAAATTGTTTTCTTGTAGCAATTATTTCTTTAGGCGTAATTTTTTTATTTAGCTTTTTAATAACATCAAATTGAAATCTAAGTTTTTTTCCAACTCTCTTTAAACTTTCATCTGCTAAATGCTCTTCGTAAATTTTTGATATTTCAGGATCTGCTTTAGTAATCACCATGTCTAATATATCAAGCATTGAATTAAAAAATGGCCAATTTCTCTCCATATCAAATAAAGTTTTTCTGAATTGTTTAATGTATGAATATCTTAAAGCTTCTGCACTTCCAAGCCATGCAGGCAGCATAAGTCTAATTTGTGTCCAAGCAAACACCCAAGGGATTGCTCGTAAACTTTTTATAGTATCAATGTTTTTTCTTTTTGAGGGCCTTGAACCTATTGAAAGTTTACCAAGAGCTTTGTGAGGCGTAACAGTTTCAAAGTATTTTATAAAATCAGAACTTTGATTAATATTTTTTCTATAAGAGTTTTTCGATATCTCTGACATTTTTTCAATTAAAGATCTCCAACTAGCTTTTGGAACGGGTGATGGTTTTAAGGTGGCTTCAGTTACTGCACCTATGTAACTACATAAATTATATTTTGCTAAAGGCTCATAACCATACTTTTGTTGAATTACTTCACCTTGATCGGTAATTCTTATTTTTCCTCTAACAGAGTTTGGAGGTTGTGATCTTAATGTTGATTGTATCGGGCCACCTCCTCGTCCAGGAGATCCACCTCTTCCATGAAAAAAAGTTACATTAATATTATATTTTTTACTCAATTTAATTATTTCCTCTTGAGCTTTATACTGATGCCAACTTGCACAAATTTTGCCTGCATCTTTGCTTGAGTCTGAATAACCAATCATGACCTCCTGCTGATTTTTAATAACTTTTCTGTACCATGATTGAGAAAATAATTTCTCCATTATTTCTTTGGCATTAATTAAATCATCTAAAGTCTCAAATAATGGGACTACTCTTAACTTGTTTTTAATATTGGCCTCTTTTTGTAAAAATATTACAGATAACAAATCTGAAGCTGAATTAGTCATTGATATTACATAAGCTCCGAGACATTCACTAGGTTCACTGGCTAAAATTTTAAAGGTTGACCAAACTTCTTTATTTTCTCTATTTGAAAATTGAAATTTGTTTAATTGATTTTTTTTAGAGAGTATTTGTTTCTTTAAAAATTCAATTTTTTCGTTTTCACTAAATTTTAAATAATTTTTTTTATATTTCTTTTTAACATATTCACTAATTACCTGACTGTGTCTTGAGGACTCTTGTCTTATATCTAATCTTGCAAGATTAATGCCAAAACACTTTGCCCTTCGCATTAAGTCTAATAATTCACCGCTGGCAAGATTTTCATTTTGATTTTGTTCTAAAGATTCTCTTACAACTCTTAAAGGCTTTAATATCTCCTCTCGAGAACTCAATAAATTATTGTGATCTAAAGGTTTTTTATTAACAAGGTGTTGTTCTATCGATCTATGTGTGATCCTCATTTTATCTCTTAGAGGCCTTAAAAAAACCCTATAGGGTTCAAAAGATTTACCTACACTTTTAAGAATTTTTTTCGAACATTTTTCCATAGAATAAGATCTTATTATTTTGGTAAGTGCTTTCTCGTACAACTTTGCAGCCTCCCACCTTGATAGTAAAATTACTTTTCTAGTGACATCAGCTGTAACATTCGGATTACCATCGCGGTCTCCCCCCATCCAAGATCCAAATTCAATAGGATTAAAATTTTTCGGCAAACCTTTATTCATGTTCTGTACAAAAATTGAATTTAATCTTCTATAAACTTTTGGAATTGTATCCCACAAACTATCCTCAATTATTGCAAGTCCCCATCTTGCTTCATCGAATGGAGATGGTTTAATTCTTTTTAAATCATCCGTATTCCAAATAATAGTTAACTCATCAAAAAGTTTTTTCTCCAAAACTACTAATTTTGATGGAAAATTTTTAAGCAAATCTCTTTGTTCAAGAATTTCAATTATATTATGATATTTTTGAATAAGAGTTCTTCTCTTTACTTCGGTCGGGTGTGCAGTCAATACAATTCCAATTTTCAAGTTTTTGGCGGTATTGTATATTTTTGTTTCTGAAATTTTTTTATTTCTAAAGAGATCCTCAAATATTTCTTCTATAAATATGTTGTTATTTGAAGTTTTCTTATTACTATTTTCATATTCATTTAGCTTTCTAGAAGCATCAATTAAATCAGCTAAATTTATAAAATTCATAAAATGTGTGAATGCTCTAGTTAATTTAAATGAATTTTTTGGGCTCAGTTTTTTAATTGCTTTAATTACTGTTTGATTAGTTCGATTATCTTTAGAATTTATTTTGTTAGCTTTTGATAATTTTCTAACTTTTTCAACTAATTCAAAAAACTTTTGTCCTTCTTGTTCTTTGATAACTCTACCTAAAATATTACCCAGATATTTGACATTTTCTCTGAAAAATTTAGTTGGTATTCGCTCGTAATAAAGATCTCTTTTTTTCATTTAATATTATCTATGCTCTCTATTTGACTTAGAGAATTTTTGAATTCATCCATATTTTCTCTCAATGCTAAATTTGATACGGAATAAACTGCTATTAGTAGGAATATCAAAGGTAACGCCGTTATCGCAGAGGCATTACTTTTAATTAATAATATATATAAAACTATAAATACAGCAGAACGTATTAAAAAAGTTTTTTTAAAAACACTGATGATAGACAATGAATGTTTTATCAGATTTAAAAAACTCATTTTAGATGGTCCAAAATATCTAGTTCCTCTGATCGATGGCACTTTTATGAAATTTTTTTCTACTTTAGATAAAGAGCCAGAAAAACTATTCCAAGTGGCTTTTTCATTAATCATATTTTCGACTGTCTTTTTTGGTAAACAAGTAAAGTTTCCAAATTTTATTGATTTACCAGTGAAGGTTAAAGTTACCAACTTATGTAACTGATAACAAATTTTAAATAATAAGTTCTCTGATCTTTTTACTCTCTCTCCCACAACCGTAACACTATCTGTATCTTTAATTTGATCTAAAAAATTTTTTATTTCCTCTGGTCTGTCTTCACCGTCTCCATCCATTGGTATTGCATAGTCAAATTCATCTTTATCCAAAATATATTTTAGTCCAGTAGCTATACATCTTGCATGTCCTTGGTTTTTTTTCATGTTTAAAATCTTTATAGATTGAATATTATCAAAATTGATTTCCTCATTTGATCGATCATGGTTTGAGGCATCGTTAACAACAATAATAGATATCTCAAAATTTTTATCTATTTTTAAATTATCAATTTCCTCAAAAAGTTTAAACACTGACTGCCAATCGTTATAAATAGGGATTATAATTTTTACTTTCATAGTTTTTTAATATCTCCCTAAACAAATATCGTCTAAACAAATAAATTGACTTGATTTATTTAAAATTTCTTTTTTAGTAAACCCTTCCCACCTTGGTCGTGATTTTAAGTGATAAGATAAATTGCCTGCCTTCCACTCATCTCCTGTGACAAACTCAATTTCTTTTTCAAAATCTTGTTCCCAAGTAAATTGAACTTTAGCTGCTATCTCCTTGCCAGGATAATCAGTTCTTTTATCAGTTTTTGTTATAGAAATATATGCGTATAGGCTTGGGGATAAAAAAAACAAAAATAAAAAACCAACTAAAAAAGAATTTATCTTTTTAATATTAATTTGAGACCTAAATAAATAGACAGAAAATATTCCAAGAGGTAAATAAAAAGGTGTCATCCACATCGTTCTAATTTTAGATCCTGTAACAACTGAAGTAATAAAAATTAAAAAAATAGGTAAAATACTTATAGATAATAAAAAAAGAAACTTCCTATCATTAAAATTAAATTTAATTTCAATTTTTTTTATCAATAGCCACGTTAAAAAGAAAAATGGAATTAGTATTCCAAGTTGTTTAAATAAAAAGATAATTGGATATTTTACATGGTTGAGAATTTCTGTTTCCTCAAGGCCTGATCTTTTCAAGCCATATAAAACAGTTATAAAATCGTTATCAAACAACCAAATTATATGTGGAACTAAGAGAACTAAAAAAATTTCAATTATTATCAAATATTTAAAATCAAAGTTTTTAAATTTTTTATAAATAACATAAATAAATAATAAACTAATTGACAATAATAAATAAACGAACAAATATTTAGAAAGAAAACCAATTGCAGCAAATAATCCGATTAGAAAACAATCATAAAACTGTATTTCTTTTGCATCATATATTTTCCAAGAGTAATAAATAACCAATGACCAAAATGGTAACTGACAAACATTTACATTAAACTCTGGAGTTGTGAAATTAAAGAAATAAATAGCTTCTAACAATAAAACTGAAATTAAACTTAATTTAATATTTCCTAGAATTTCAAAAGCAAGTTTAAATATAAAATAGAATGATATAACTACAAAAATTTGACTTAAAAGATAATAAGCCCAATCTTGTGAACCGAATATATTGTAGAATACCTCTGAAAAAAAAGCGCTCATTGGAGGATGTTTGTTGAAACCCCAATCTAAATTGCTTCCCCAAGCCAGTGCTTCTATTGTATCAAGAGGCAAATTTGAATTTGTTAATGAGGGAATCATTGTCCAAATTATTAAATGTGTAATAGCAAAAATAAAAAATATGTTATTAATATTCTTGTTTAAAACATTCATAAATAAATATTTACAATAATTAAGGTTGCTTGACACCCCTATTTTGCTGAATATACTCCCTCGCATTCAAATTTAAACATGCCAAAAATAGCTAAAGCAAAAAAAAAGGTTACAAAAACTAAAGCAAAGAATGTTTCTAAACCAAAAACAAAAATGGTTAGTAAAACAAAAGAGGTTAAAAAGGGACCTATAAAAATATCAAAAACCTACATTCCTAAAGATACAGAAAAATATATGTGTGAAAAACATAAAGTGTTTTTCAGAATTAAATTACAAGAATGGAAAAAAGAGCTTGTTAAGTCAAATAATGAGGCTCTCTACAACGGCTCTATGGATGATAACAGTATTTCAGCAGATATCGTTGATCAAGCAAGTTCATATACCGACAAAAACGTAGAAATGAAAGCAATCAACAGACAAATTAAACTTATCTCAGAAATTGATAAAGCTTTGGCAAGAATAAGGGAAGATACTTACGGATATTGCCTTGATACTGCTGAACCTATTGGGCTAAAAAGACTAATGGCAAGACCAGTTGCAAAATATACAATTGCTGCACAAGAAAAACATGAAAAGGATGAAAAAGTTCATGCAGACGACTAAGAGAAAGAAAAAAACAAAAAAAGTACACAATCCGGTTACTTATAATTTCACTAAAAAATATATTTACTATTATTACGCGTTGTTCTGGATAATTTTAATATTTTTTGTCTTTAGTAGATGAACCCAAAATTAATTTTAATTATTTTAGTAATACTTGCGATCGAGGCATCAGGTCATGGCATTTTTGCCTCATTATTTAGATTTCTTAATTCGATAAATTAATTATGGCTTAGGTGGTAATTCACTTTTATCCATAAAAGCAAAACCTTTTTTAACACCTTCCCTTTCAGAGATATTCTCGTACCATCTAGTTAAATTTTTGAATTTTTTTAGACCAATGTCATGCCACTCATGCCTAGCAATCCAAGGAAATGTTCCAATATCTGCAATTGTATAATTTTCTCCTGATAAATATTTTGATTTTGACAATCTTTCATCTAGCTCTCTATATATTCTTTCGGAAATTCTAAAATATCTATCTTCACCAAACTTACTTTTCCCCGGATTATAATGATGAAACTGATGATGTTGACCTAACATTGGACCAACATAGCCCATTTGGGCCATAAGCCATTGATTAATTTCTAATCTTTCTTCAGAATTATAAAATTTTCCACTTAATTCAGCTAAGTAAATTAAAATTGCCCCAGACTCAAAAACTGTTTTTTTATTTTTATGATCAATAATTACAGGAATTTTACTTAATGGACTAATTTTTTTAAAATCTTGTTTGAATTGTTCACCATTATCCAAATCAATTTTAGTTACTTTGTAGTCGTATTTGATTTCTTCAAGCATAATACTAATTTTTTTTCCGTTAGGAGTATTAGCTGAAAAAAGCTCAATCACTCTTTTTTACCGAGTCTTTTTAATAGGTTTGATGAGGTAGTTGTGAATTCAAATCTATATTTTTCATTTGGTCTTGCAAGTTTAAAACATGCTCTAGCAGCTAAAGCACCTTCATGGAAACCAGAGAGAATAAGTTTTAATTTACCTGGATAGTTACAAATATCTCCTACAGCATAAATACCTTTTTGATTTGTCTCAAACTTTTCTGTATCAACCTCAATAGTTTTTTTATTTAAATTAAGACCCCAATTAGCTATTGGTCCTAATTGCATAATAAGACCAAAAAAACCAAGCACATAATCAGACTTAAGGTTCTTAATTTCACTATTGTCATGCTTTATATCTATACTTTCTAATTGTTGACCTCCGTGAGCATTTGCCATTTGATATTTAGTAAATAAGTTTATTTTACCTGATTTTACAAGTTCATGCATTTTGTCTACTGTTGCTTGTGCTCCTCTAAATTCATCTCGTCTATGTATTAAATTAATTTTACAATCTTTTGATAACTCAATAGCCCAATCTAATGCACTATCTCCACCTCCAAAAATTGATACTGTTTTACCTTTAAATATATTTTTATCTTTTACCGAATAAAATAATGATTTATTTTCATATTGCTCACACTCCTTTGGTGCAAATTTTCGAGGTTCAAATGAGCCAACGCCTCCAGCGATAATGACATTTGGTGTTAAAAAAGTATTACCACCACTAGTTTTTACTAACCAGTTAGCATCTTCTTTCTTAACCTCTTCAACTCTTTCACTTAAATGAAATTTAATATCAAAAGGTTTTAATTGATTAATTAAATTATTTGTTAATTCCTCACCTGTGCACTCAGGTACTGCAGGAATATCATAAATTGGTTTATCAGGATAAAGTTCTATACATTGTCCACCAATTTTATCTAAATTATCAACTATTTCACAATCAAGCCCAATTAGTTTTAATTGGTGCGCTGTAAATAATCCTGTAGGACCTGCTCCAATAATTAATGCATCAGTTTTATTCATCTAAGCTTGTTTAGATGGTATGTTTACTTCGAGACCATCTATTTCATCTGAGACAATAATTTGACAACTAAGTCTGCTATTTGTTTTTGGTTCAAATGCCATATCCAGCATATCATCTTCTCCATCTTCTTTTTTTGGTATCTTATTAAACCAGTCTTCTTTGACATAAACATGGCAAGTTGCACATGCCATTCCTCCACCACAATCTGCATCTATTCCAGGTATGTCATTTTGAATTGCACCCTCCATAACTGTTAAGCCATTTTGAACTTCGATTGTATGCTTTTCATTCTCGTGAGTGATGTAAGTGATTTTGGCCATTAGTATGAATATAGGAGTAAAAAAAAATAGGGCAAGTATGTAAAAACATACTCGCCCTATAAATTATAAGTTTAAAGCGTAATTATCTTGCTCTTGCGCCAGCTCCAGAACTCATTGCAGCAGCCCAGATTACTAGACCAAATGCAATTTTGTTAATGAAGTCAGCTAAGTTGTAAACTACGTTTAATGTGTCAGCATCTACTCCACCAGTTAGGTAACCAAATACATAACCTAATGGATAAATTGCCCAACCTACAGTCACAATCATTCTCATTGCACCGAACGCAGTTACAAGAGCTTTGTTTCCGCTCTTAGCAGCAGCTTTACCTGCTTCACCTGAGAATACTTCATAAAGAATGTATACCCAACCTGCCATACCGATAATGAAACCAAGTGTAGCGTTGATGTATCCAGCTTCTCCTAAGTATCCACCGATTAACATTACTAATGAACCGATTAACAATCTCCAGAACATTCCAGAGTTTGCTTTTCTTACAGCTACTAGAATTAAATAAAATTCTACCATCTGTAATGGTACAGTAATTAACCAGTCAATATATCTATATACTGTTGGTGAGTCACCTGTAGCAACCCATACTTCTCTCATATACATGTAGTGAATGAAAGCAATACCAGTTACTAGACCAGCAACAGTTACTGATGTTTTCCACGCAGGGTTAACAGTACCTCTCTCCATGAAGAAGAAAGCAGTAGCCGCTAACATACCCATTGAAATTATCCAAAAAGATATTCCAACAAAGTCATCCTGAGCTAACATCGTTGCGTCTGCTGCATTAGCAATACCTGTTAAACCTGTTAAGGCAACAGCTGCTAGAGCAAACAGTTTAAGTTTTTTCATAAAAAACTCCCTCTTTAGTTAGTTTTTACTTATTTAGTTTATATAAACTATGCTTAGGCTTCCCTAAGCAAAGATTTGCGTTAAATAGCAAATAAAAACAGATTATTGAAGACTAAAGTGTCATTTATTTACGTTGATTTTACTGACTTTTTGAAATTAAATACAATTTATAATTTAAAAATCTAAAAAAAAGGCTCTATCGAATCAAAAATCAGATGTCTAAAAAATTCAATGAAATATACTATGAATCTATTAATAATCCTGAGAATTTTTGGGGAGAAGCATCAGAAAACATCTTTTGGTTTAAAAAACCAAGTAAAATTCTAAACAAATCCAATCCTCCTTTCTATAAATGGTACGAAGATGGTGTCACTAATACTTGTTATAACGCATTAGATTTTCACATTGATCAGGGGAAGGGGAGTAAAACTGCATTAATTTACGATAGTCCTATTACAGGGAACAAAAACAAGTTTACTTATAGCGAATTGAAATCAAAGGTATCCAAATTTGCAGGAGCACTTAAAAATCAAGGGGTCAATAAAGGTGATCGAGTAATAATTTATATGCCCATGATACCTGAGGCTGTTATAGCTATGCTTGCTTGTGCAAGAATTGGAGCCATACACTCAGTTGTTTTTGGTGGATTTGCCTCAAACGAACTTGCAAGTAGAATTGATGATAGTAAAGCTAAACTTTTAGTAACTGCTTCATGTGGTTTTGAGCCTGGAAGGACTGTTGAATACAAACCCTTAGTAGACGAAGCAATAAAACTTGCTAATCACAAAATTAGTAAAATGATTTTGTTTCAAAGAAAAGGTCATGAAGTCAAATTAAATGCTCCTATGGAGATCAGCTGGGATGAAGCCCATGCTAATGCTGAGGACACAGATTGTGTGGAAATGAATTCAAACGAATTTGCTTATATTCTTTACACATCAGGAACTACCGGAACTCCAAAAGGAATAGTCAGAGATATAGGTGGGCATATTGTTGCTTTAAAATGGACTATGAAGAATATCTATAACATTGATGAAGATGATATTTGGTGGTCAGCTAGTGATATTGGCTGGATAGTGGGTCACTCATATATTGTCTATGCTCCATTGTTTAAAGGATGCACAACTGTGCTGTTTGAAGGTAAACCGGTTGGTACACCCGATGCAGGTGCTTTTTGGAAAATTATTTCAGACTATAAAGTTAAATCACTGTTCACAGCACCAACAGCTTTTAGAGCAATTAAAAAAGAAGATCCCGACGGTAAATTTTTCTCTAAATATGACTTAAGCAAATTCGAGAGTCTTTTTTTAGCTGGTGAGCGTGCTGATCCTGATACAATTAAGTGGGCTGAAAATTTATTAAAAGTTCCAGTAATAGATCATTGGTGGCAAACAGAAACGAGTTGGGCTATTAGTTCAAATTGTACTGGAATTGAAATGATGAAAACCAAATATGGTTCTGCTTGTAAAGCAGTACCTGGCTATGATGTGAAAATTATTAAATCAGACCAAACTTTAGCTAAACCAAATGAAATGGGAGATATAGTTGTAAAACTTCCATTACCACCAGGAACTTTTCCAACCCTTTGGAATGCTGATCAAAGATATAAAGAAAACTATATGTCAAACTATGATGGTTATTATCAAACTTACGATGCAGGTCATATAGATGAAGATGGATATATATGGATTATGTCTAGAACAGATGACATTATCAATGTTGCAGGTCATAGATTATCAACTGGTGCAATAGAAGAAGTTTTATCCGAACATCAATCAGTAGCTGAATGTGCTGTTCTTGGAATTGCAGACAAACTAAAAGGACAATTGCCTATTGGCTTAGTTGTTTTAAAAGCAGGTGTTGATAAAAGTCACGAAGATATCTCAAAAGAGTGCATCCAAATGGTTAGAGAAAAAATTGGTCCAGTAGCTGCATTTAAAATTGCTATAGTTATCAAAAGATTACCTAAAACTAGATCTGGTAAAATTTTAAGGGGAACAATTAGAAAAATTGCCGATAAAGAAGAATATAAAATGCCTCCAACCATTGATGATCCAGCAATTTTAGATGAGATTAAAACTGATCTAAAAAATAATAATATTCTTTAATAGTGTTAAAAACATATTTATTCCTGATTGGGGCAATTTTTTGTGAAGTTGCTGGTACAATGTTATTACCAGTATCACAAAATTTTACAAAGTTTTTACCAACTCTTGCTCTAGCAGTATTTTATTTAACAGCTTTCTATTTTCTAACTTTTGTTGTGAACAAATTGCCAATAGCGATTGTTTATGCCACATGGAGCGGCCTTGGCATATTTACTATTGCAATACTAGGCTACATCTTTTTTAAACAAACCTTAGCTTGGCAAGCAATTGTAGGGTTATTCTTAATTGTGATTGGTGTAATATTAGTAAATAGTTTTACCGGAAAGATTAGCTAAACACTAAAGGATGTCCCTCGGGTTCACCTAAAATTTTACCATCTTTCATTTTTATTTTTCCGGCAATAATAGTTGCCATTGGAGTACCCTTAAACTCAAATCCATTAAAAGGTGACCATCCACATTTACTCTCAATATTTTCATTTTTAATTTGAATTGTTCTATTCATATCTACCACAGTAAAATCAGCATCATAACCTTCTTTAATAAATCCTTTATTCTTTATTCCAAAAATTTTAACTGGATTTTCACAAACAAGATTAATTAATTGAGTAAGAGACAACTTCCCGTCATTTACATGATTTAACATCACAGGAATCAAAGTTTGAACACCTGGCATTCCTGAAGGTGAATTGGGATATTCTTTTTCTTTATTAACTTTTAGATGTGGAGCATGATCTGATCCAATTGTATCGTTCAAATTATTTTTTACCGCATACCAAAATCTATCATAATGAGATTTATCCCTTATAGGAGGATTCATTTGAGCATATGTCCCAAGCTTATCATAACAGTCTGGTGCGTAAATAGTTAAATGTTGGGGTGTAATTTCAAAAGTAATGTTTCCTTTATGCTGAGATAAAAAATCTATCTCTTGCTTTGTTGATATATGAAGTACGTGAGCTTTTTTATTATATTTCTTTGCAATTCTAACAATTCTTCTTGTTGACGACATAGCACATTCCTCACTTCTCCAAACTGGATGTGTATGGACATCTCCATTTTTAATTAATTTTTTATTTACTTCTAAAATCGCCTCATCTTCTGAATGAACTGCTACAACTTTTGAACTGTTTTGAAAAACTTTATCAATATCTTTTTCATCAGCTACCAAAAGGTTTCCGGTCGAAGAACCAGCAAATAGTTTTATACCACAACACCCTTCTAAATTTTTTAATTCTGCTAATTGACTAACATTATCAGCAGTTGCACCAAAATAAAAAGCGTAATTGCAGTACATTCTATTTTTTGCAAGATCTAATTTTCTTTGAAATTCTTTTATATTAGAGGTTGGTGGATTTGTATTAGGCATTTCAAATACAGCTGTTATACCGCCTGCAACTGCGGCCCTACTTCCTGAATTTAGATCTTCGGTATCAGTTGAACCTGGCTCTCTAAAATGAGTTTGAGTATCTATACAACCAGGTAAAACAGTTTGGTTTTTTGCATTATATGTTTCTTTTGCGTCTTCAGAAATATCACCAATCTTTAAAATTTTACCATCTTTTACCGCAATATCCTTATTTTCTAATTGTCCGTTGATATAACATTGCCCATTTTTGATTATTAGATCTAACATTTATGAAAAAAGTTATTATATTAAAAATAGCTATCAATCAAACATGAATAACAGTGTTTTTATATTAAAAGACAGATCCATACTCTACGTTAATGGCTTAGATGCTAAAAATTTTCTTCAAAATTTAATAAGTAATGACATCAATAAAGTAAATGATAGTTCTAGTTGTTTTGCCTCCTTATTAACACCTCAGGGTAAATTTCTTTATGAATTTATAATTGTAAAACATAAATTAGGTTTTTTTATTGATTGTGAAAAATCTCAATCAGAAGCAATATTTAAACAACTAAACATGTATAAACTCAGATCAAAAGTTGAGATATTAGATTTAAGTAATGAATTTGTTGTAGCAAGTTTTGGTTACGAAAAATATTTATCTATTGAGGGATCAAAAGACATATTGGGTTTTACTTTTAAATATAGGGAAGATCCTATCATTCTAGATCCTCGAAATAAAAATTTAGGTGCACGCTTAATAATCAACTTAGAAAAACTTTACTTATCATTAAAAAAGCTTGATTTAAAAGATGATAATATCGAAAAATATTACGCTCAAAGTCACAAATTAGGAGTTGTTCCGAAATATTTGAATAAGCTACAAAATAAATTATTTGGTATTGAGTGTAATTATGCTGAACTAAACGGAATTGATTTTAAAAAAGGATGTTTTGTAGGTCAGGAGAATACCGCAAGAATTAATTTAAAAAACAAACTATCAAAAAGATTATTGCCTATTGAAATAATTGAGGGAAATTTATCAGAAGATGAAAAAGTTGTTAATAATGATGTAGAGATTGGTAAAGTATTAATTAATGAAAATTACCCTTTTGCCCTAATAAAGTTTTTAGATAAAAATTTTGACAAAAATCAAGTTTTCAAAAGTAAAAATGGAACCTTTAAAATTTTGGTACCTGAATGGTTAAGTCTTAATAATTAATTTACACTTAATAATTTGATAAAAAGCCCATAATCAGGATCTTTATTGAAGAGTTCATAGTGACTATCTAAATTAATTTGAAAATTATCTAATTCCTTATTATGAGATAGTTTCGCTAAAGAGTCTTGAAATGTCATTGAGTAAACTGATCTTTGTGAATTTTTATAATCAAGCGCTATCACAAAATTATCATTTTTACTGTCTTTAGCCTGATCCCTAGTATATTTTGTCATTAAAGTTAGTCCGTTATTAGAAATTAAATCAAATCCAATTCCACCAATTATATTATGTGTAGCATTATTTATATTTTTAAAAGTATAAGCACTACCATCTGACTCGTATGAAAATTTTTGCTGAGATGATGGACTCATATCGGCATAATATTCAAAATCAAAATATGGTATCAGGCTTCCAACTTTTAATTCATAAGTATTGTCCAAACTTGCACCTATTGAGGAAGTAAAATTTCCAATATATTGATCTTCAAATTTTAAATTCAATCCAGCTGCTCCTGTTTCTGTATATTCACCAAAATGTGTTATCCCATAATTTATTTTTATTTTTGGAGTAAAATTCAATTTATTTTTTGAAAAAGTATCTCTTAAACTTAAGGATCCATATAATTGCTCACCGTATCTTTCACCGTCAGTTGATATTGAACCGCTATTATTTAATAAATCAGAATTTATAAAACTTAATCCTAATAAGTGATCTGTAAATCTCTCTCCTCCTTTAGGTTTGCTCTCATAAAAAGTTAAACTAAATGAACTCATATCAAGCGCACTTCCAAGATCTCCCACGTCAACATCGTCACTACCAAATCTTAATGCAATCCCACGCATAATATTATCCTCACTTCTTTTATCAGCTCCAAAGGTAATTGCTGAAGCATTAATATCTTTTGAGGAAGAATTAGAAGTATCTCCAATTTTACCAATACTAATTGTACCTTCACTCCAAAAAGACCAGCTAGAATTTTGATTTAAATCAGAGGAATTATTATTAGAAAAATAAATAGGAATTAATTCCTCTGTGAGAGAATTTAAAATTTCATTATTAAATTGGAACTTAATATTTTGATTTGTCAGATTTATCCTATTACTATTTCGTCTTAACCATTCCATACGATTTAATACTGGATAGGTTGTATGTTGAATTAATTTTTTTGCTGCCTCTGATTGGGATTCTGCCGATGCAACATCATCTTTATTTGCTGTTGGATCAATACATTTAATTACTCCAAATCCACAAGTAAGGTCGTATTCATTAACATCTTTATTAGCAGCATTAAGATTTGAGTCTAAAACAAACATTTTAAGACCATCATTGCTAAATGATATTCCACCAACAGCAACTATTTGACCCGAAATATCGTAAGCACTCGTCTTTGAGACACTCGATAAATCAAAAGGAATACTTAAATTAAATTCTTGAACTTTATCTTTCGCAGTTCCAGTAATAAACATTTTAGAGCCATCAGAGCTAAAAGTAAATCCCATTGGTTGAGACTCAATAGTGCTAAAGGTTTTGTCACTTGTTCCTGTTGATTGTTTTTGAAGCGTCAGATTTGAGAGATTATAAGGACTATTTAGTGAATATTGTTTAATCGAGTCAGTACCTGCCGTATTATAAATAAAAAGTTTTGTTCCATCAGTATTAAATTCGATACCAACTAATCCGACAAAATCACCCTTAAAATGTTCTTCCACATGCGTGCAAGATGAAACATCATATGCAGTACTCAATTCAAACTCTTCTATCGTTTCATCATTACCACCTTGGTGTTGGTCTACAAGAAATAATTTAGTTCCATCTGAATTAAAATTTATATCCACAACATCGTCTCCTAAACCTATAAATGAACACTCATTCGAATTTTTTGTAGCTGTTGAAACATCGAAACCAGTGGTCAAATCAAACTCAAAAATTTTATTTTGACTCATTCCAACAACAAACATTTTAGTTCCACTTGGATTGAAGGCTATTGCCATTGGAATATTTTGGTTGACCTGTTTACTGTCAACAAATCCACTTACAGCTCCAAAAGATTTAAAGCTCGTAAGGAAAAAGATAAATAATAAACTTATGAATTTTGACAATTTCACGAGCTATTTTTAAACCAAAAAAATAATTTATGCATCTAGGAAAATAGATGTTTGATGTTGAAAAAGTTACATTTGGTGCGGCCAGAGAGACTCGAACTCTCATGGACTAGGTCCACACGGCCCTCAACCGTGCCTGTCTACCAATTTCAGCATGGCCGCAAATATGACCCACATTAAATCAATGACAAGTAGGTTTCAAATTGATAAATTTTTACTATGGAATTTAATCAAGAAGTAAAGCTAGCAACTGACCCTATTTACAAAAAAATATCAAAGGTAATGCCTGAAATTGAATGGTCAGTGCACGCGCCTTATATTCATAAAATTAATAAACTTAAAAAAGAAAAAAATGCAGTTATTCTTGCTCATAATTACCAAACTCCAGAAATTTATCACGGGATAGCAGATTTTTCAGCTGACTCTCTTGCATTAGCTGTTGAAGCATCAAAAACTTCTGCAAATATAATCGTAATGGCGGGTGTTCACTTTATGGCTGAAACTGCAAAGCTAATGAGTCCAAATAAAAAAGTTTTACTACCAGATATGAAAGCAGGATGTTCATTGTCTTCTTCAATTACTGGTAAAGATGTAAGATTATTAAAAGAAAAATATCCAGGTGTACCTGTTGTTTCTTATGTAAATACATCTGCAGATGTTAAGGCTGAGACAGACGTATGTTGTACATCAGCCAATGCAGTCAAAATTGTAAAATCACTCGGTGTTAAAAAAGTAATTTTTCTTCCAGATGATTATTTGGCAAAATATGTTGCTTCACAAACAGATGTTGAAATAATTTCTTGGAAAGGAATTTGTATTGTACATGATCAGTTTAATGAGAAGGAAATTATAAACATTCGAAAAAATAATCCTGGGATTAAAATAATTGCACACCCAGAATGTCCTCCAGAAGTGATTAAAGCAAGTGACTTTGCTGGATCAACATCTGGCATGATTAATTATGTGAAAGATAACCAGCCTAAAAAAGTAATGATGGTTACCGAATGTTCTATGAGTGATAATATTCAAGTCGAGAACCCAAATGTAGAGTTTATAAGACCATGTAATATGTGTCCTCATATGAAAAAAATAACTCTGCCAAAAATACTTGACTGCTTAGAAAATGAAACTGGTGAAATTATTATGGATCAAGAGACAATCAATAAAGCTAGATTGTCTGTAGAGAAAATGGTTGCTATTGGTAGATAACTTTTTGTGTCTCAAATAAAACTAAGTGAAAATTTTATTAAAAATACTGTCAAGCTTGCACTCAATGAAGATTTGTATCCCTCGGGAGATATTACCTCAAGTCTTGTAAAAAATAACAAAACAATCAGAGCAAAATTAATAGCTAATGAAGATGCAATTATTGGAGGGTTATTATTTGCAAAAAACGCATTTTCTCTTGTTGATAAAAAAATAAAATTTATTTTGAAAAAAAAAGATGGAACTTTTGTTAAAAAGAAGTCATTGGTAGCAACAATTCAAGGTAATGCTCAAAACATATTGATTGCAGAAAGAGTGGCTTTAAATTTTTTATCTCATATTTCAGGTATTGCGACAAAAACAAATAAGTTTGTGAAACTAGCAGGAAAAAAATGTAAGATATGTTGTACAAGAAAAACTATTCCAAATTTAAGAGTTATTCAAAAATATGCTGTCAAATTAGGTGGTGGAACTAATCATAGATTTAATCTTAGTGATGAGTTTCTTATTAAAGATAATCATGTTGCAAGTTCAAATATAAAAGAATTAGTTTCTTCAGCTATTAAAAATAAAAAAGGAAGAAAAATTACTGTTGAAGTGGATAATCTCAATCAACTTAAACAAATTATTGGTTTAAAATTTGATAGAGTTTTATTTGACAATATGAATAATAAAAACTTAAAACTTGGAGTGAAACTTGCAAAAAAAAATTATGAAACAGAAGCCTCTGGAAAAATTAGTCTTAAAACAATTAAATCTGTTGCAAAAACTGGAGTCAACAGGATTTCTGTTGGTAGTATAACGCACAGCGCTCCAGCAATAGATTTTAAACTTGAATTTTAATTGATAAATTTTGTCAAGTCTGGCTTAAAATAATTCGGCCCTTTCATTACTTTGCCATGCTCATTATAAATTGGTTTTCCATTATCATCCAATTTACTCATATTTGAGTTTTGAACCTCTTCAAAACACTTATCTAAATTAATACCAAATGCATGGCCCGCACCGTAAGTGACGTAAAGTATATCTGTTAGTGCATCTGCAACCTCTAATAAATCTTTATTGTTCATTGCCTCTGTTAGCTCGCTCAATTCCTCTTTTATTAGGTCTAGTCTTAATTTGTTGATTTTATCTGTGCTAAATGAGGGTTTATCTTTAACTTCTTGTCCAAAAGTTTTCATGAAAACTCTAACCTTACTAAAATTTGACATAATGCTCCTGTAAGTTTTTTAAAAATAATGTATATTCATAATAATTTATTAGTTACTAGTTAATCAATGAAATTAAGAAAAGAATTTGATAGTATAGGATCTATTAATGTTCCTAATGATAAGTATTGGGGCGCATCAACTCAGAGGTCAAAAAAATATTTTGATATTGGTGAATTTTTAGTAAGACCAACATTAATAAAATCAATAGCTATTATAAAAAAAGCAGCTGCAATAGTTCATGCAAAAGAAAAACAAATTTCACCTAATATTTCAAAAGCAATTATAAAAGCATCAAATGAGGTAATTGCAGGAAAATTAGATAATCATTTTCCACTAAAAGTTTGGCAAACCGGTTCTGGCACTCAAACAAACATGAATGTAAATGAGGTAATTGCTAATAGAGCTATCGAAATTTTGGGAGGGAAAAAAGGTTCAAAGAAACCTGTGCATCCTAACGATCATGTCAATAAATCTCAGTCAACTAATGATGTATTTCCGACTGCTATGCATATTGCCATAGCTATTGAAACAAGAAAAAAATTATTACCTGCTTTAGAACTATTGAATAAAGAATTAAAAAAGAAATCTTCCGAGTTCAAAAGAATAATTAAAGTTGGAAGAACTCACTTGCAAGATGCAACTCCTCTATCGCTGGGGCAAGAATTTTCCGGCTACCAGTCACAACTACAGGATTGTATCTCAAGAATAAGGAATGCACTAAATGAAATTTATTTCTTAGCTCAAGGTGGAACTGCCGTTGGAACAGGTATTAATAGCAGTAAAGGTTTCGATAAAAAAATAATTAATCAAATTAAAAAAATTACAAAAATTCCTTTTAAACCAACTAAAAATAAATTTGCAGCATTAGCTGCTCACGACGAAATAGTGAATTTTTCGGGAACACTAAACACTACAGCAGTATGTTTAATGAAGATTGCTAATGATATTAGATTTTTAGGCTCTGGTCCAAGAGCTGGATATGGGGAATTAATCTTACCAGCCAACGAACCAGGCTCATCAATAATGCCAGGGAAAGTAAACCCTACCCAGTCAGAGGCAGTAACAATGGTTTGTGTTAAAGTTATCGGCAATCATAACGGTATTACTATGGCTGGATCGCATGGTCATTTTGAATTGAATGTATTTAAACCTTTAATCGCTCACAACATTCTTCAATCGATTGATTTGTTATCTGATAGCTCAAAAAATTTTGCATTGTATTGTATTAAAGGAATAAAGGCTGATAAGGATAAAATTAAATATTATCTCGAAAATTCTCTTATGCTAGTCACTGCACTAGCTCCTAAAATTGGTTATGATAAAGCCGCAAAAATTGCAAAATCTGCATTAAAAAATAAAACAACATTAAAGTTAGAAGCTTTAAAATCTGGTTTAATCAACGAAAAAGAATATGACAAAATTGTTGATCCAAAAAAAATGATTTATCCTACGTAATTGCTGAAAAAATTATTTATAAAATTTTTGAAAGAAATTTTATTAAAAAATTTTTTCTCAGTTGAATTAAATTCATCAAGAAATTGATTAAGATTATCGTTAGTTTTGCTATCAATTTTTACATTATCAAAATTAAATTTATTTTTATTAAAATTATAAACAAAATCTAATTCAAGTTTATTTATTTTTTTTCGATGAATTTTCTTTATTTGAAACGATTTATAAAAATTATCAATATTATTTGCATTTATAATAAGTTTACCAATTAAAAAAATCTCGCCTTGGTCGAAGTTCAATAACCCCTCTTTCAGATTAATCTTGAGATCATCTTTCCACATTATACTAGATTTTGAAAAAGCTATCTTTCCTTGATCTAAATTAAGTTTTAATTTTAAATTATTTAAATAATCTATGTTCGTAATATTCTTTGCATTTAAATCAATATTTACATTTAAATTTTCATTGTTAAAGATTTGTGATTTAAATAATTCTACAAGTATAGAGTCGTTTTTTAAGATATCTTTTGCACTTATCCCCTCATAATTAATTGTTGCCTCTAAATAAAAGGGTTTAAAATCAAAATATCCATTGAACTTTTTATTATCAGTTGATGAAAAATTAAAAGAGTTTTTACTAATTTCATAAAAGAGAGACTCACTATTGTTAACAAATAATAAATCTAACTCACCTTTTTTTGTAAGATTCTCATAATTTGTATTACTTTCAACATTTAATCTAATTTTTTTTGAATTAAACTTTATTGAAAAATTTTTTTGAAATTTATTAT
>CACBOA010000001.1 GCA_902540785.1 uncultured Pelagibacteraceae bacterium | reverse complement strand
TTTATCAATTTATTTGGAACAAATATTTTTTTTTTAAGTTTATGATCTTTAATATATTTATTAATTTCAACGTTTTTTTTAATCAAAACCATTACATCTTCTTCAGAAATATCTCTATTTGTTTTTATTAATCCCCTTTTTTTGCCATTAACTTGAACTACAAAATTAATATTTTCCTCTATTAAAAGTTGTTGATTTACTTCAGGCCACTCTATTTTTGTTTTGTTGTCTATCAGCTGTATACACTCGTTTGAAAAATGTGGGATAACAGGCATCATACAAATTAATATTTTTTTATAATTATCAACTATTGTTTTAGGTGTATAATTTTTTTTAAGTAATTTTGATATTGAGTAATGGACCTCATGAAAATTAGCAATAATTTTATTGTATGTAAATTTCGATAAATTATCAGTAACATTATTTATAAACATGTTAGTTGTTTTTTTAAATTCATCATCAATATCTTTTAAATGTTTTTTTTTAATTTCTTCTAAAACAAGCGTATTTAAAATCCAGAGTTTTTGAATAAATTTATAGGATGAGGTCATGCCCTGTTCTGACCATTGTACATCTTTCTCAGGTGGACTATCAGATAATATAAACAACCTAACAGAGTCCGCGCCATAATCATTAATAATTTCCTCAGGATCAATAACGTTTTTTTTAGACTTTGACATTGACTCTGAAGGGCCAACTTTAACAATTACATTTGGATTGTCTTTTTTTACTATCTTATTATTAACTTTTTCTATTTCCTCAGGGCTAAGCCAGTTATTATCTTGATCTTTATACGTTTCATGACAAACCATTCCTTGTGTAAATAAACTTTGAAAAGGTTCAGTTATTTGAAAGTTCTGATTTTCAAAATTAATTGCTCTCATAAAAAATCTTGAATATAATAAATGTAATATCGCATGCTCTACTCCACCAATATACTGATCAACTGGCATCCAATAATCTATATCCTCTTTACTAAAACCATAGTTTTTTTCTTTTGGAGAACAAAATCTTAGGTAATACCATGATGAGCACACAAATGTATCCAAGGTATCTGTTTCTCTGGTAAATTTTTTCCCACCTATAACAACCTCTTTCCAGTTTTTTTGACTATCAAGAGGGTTTCCTTTGACTTTTAAATCAATATTTTCTGGCAACTCCACAGGTAATTTCTCTTTAGGGACTGGTACCACCTTGCCTTTTTCATCATAAACAACTGGAATAGGACATCCCCAATATCTTTGACGAGATACACCCCAGTCCTTTAATCTATAGTTAATTTTTTTTTTACCTAATTTTTTTTCTTCTAAAATTTTTATTGTTTCAGTTATTGAATTTTTTGGTGCATCAAGACCATTTAAAAACTTTGAATTTATAATTATTCCAGGTCCTGCGTATGCTTCTTTCGAAACTTCGAAATTATCTTTTTCTTCATAAGGTTTAACTACAGTATTAATTTCTAATTTGTATTTTTTGGCAAAATCAAAATCTCTTTGATCATGTGCTGGACATCCAAATACAGCACCAAAACCGTAATCCATTAAAACAAAATTTGCAAAATAAACAGGAACCTTTTGGTCTGGATTTAATGGATTTTTTGCAAATAGGTTTGTTTTAAAGCCAATTTTATCTCCAACTGCAATAGCCTCTTCAGTAGTCCCAGTCTTTGAACATTCCTCTTTAAATTTTTGAAATTCTTTATTTTTGATATAAAAATTTGATATTTCATGATCAATTGACAATGCCAAGAAAGAAAAACCAAATAAAGTGTCAGGTCTAGTTGTAAAACACTTTATATTTTTGACGGGTAAATCACCTTCGATGACAAAATCAATCTCACAACCAAAGGATTTTCCAATCCAATTTTTTTGCATCGTTTTCACTTTATTAGGCCATGCGTCTAAATTTTCTAAACCATCTAATAAGCTTTGTGAAAACTTTGATATGTTAAAAAACCATTGACTTAATTTTTTTCTCTCAACTACTGCACCAGATCTCCATCCTTTACCATCAATAACTTGTTCATTTGCTAAAACAGTTTCATCAACTGGATCCCAGTTAACATAGTTTTCCTTTCTGTAAACAAGACCTTTTTCTAATAATTCTAAAAAAAAAATTTGTTGATGTTTGTAATAATCTTTATTGCAGGTCGAAATCTCTCTATCCCAATCTAAAGATAAACCCAACTTTTTAAGCTGGTTTTTCATTGTTTCAATATTTTTATTTGTCCATTCTTTAGGATCTAAATTATTTTCGCGTGCTGCATTTTCTGCCGGCATTCCAAAGGAATCCCAACCCATTGGATGAAGCACATTAAATCCTTTCAAGGTTTTATATCGAGCTAATACATCCCCTATAGTGTAATTTCTGACATGACCCATATGAATTTTACCAGATGGGTATGGGAACATTTCCAAGCAATAAAATTTTTTTTTATCTTTATTTTTTTGTGTTTTAAAAAATTTGTTATCTTCCCAATAATTCTGCCATTTTTTTTCAATTTCTTTAAAATTATATCTGTCCACCTGAATGAAATCTAAAATTAGTCGTTACCCATTTTAACATCTGGATAAAAAGTTCTATTTTTTGCTTTGGTTTGTTTTTGATATATAGCTGCCTTTTTTAAAATTTCTCTTCTTAATTCAGACTCTATGTTTTCGTTATTTTTTTGCACAACACATTTATATTCAGCATCACATCTTTTATAAAAAACATTGATGTCAATAGCATCGGACCTTATTTCGTTACTCAAAAATCTAATTGTAATTTTAATAGTTTCATTGGGGTTAGTATTATTTGTATACCAATCTGTAATGATTATTCCACCACTGTAATTTGCTGATGTTAGAGGCATAAATTCTATAATGTCTAATGATGCTCTCCACAATTCATTGGAGCTTGCAAATTCAAAAGTTCCGACACCTCGACCAACTCCTTTTTTTACTACGTCATTAAGCCTGATGCCTCTACCTTCTTCCAAATTTTTCTTTACCCTTTCACGAGGATCAGGGGAAACTTTTCTTGCGTCAGCTCCCCTAAAAAAATTTTTGCTACAACTATTTAGTAAGATTAGAATAATCATAAAAAAGGCTGTTAGGCTAAATTTCTCAAAAAACTTGTAATTTTTCATAAATAACCTTTTTATGTGCTGTAAATTTTAACATACTCAAATAACACAAAAAACACACCAAAATAAAGGAAAATTGTGTTGTAAAATTATCACAGTTAACAAATTTATATTAAAAAGATTAGCAAATTTGAGAAAATCTAACTCATTTTGATAAAAGTTTCATGTTTAATATTAAACAATTAAAAGGAGTAATTAATATGAACAAACTAACAAAAATCGGTGTATCAGCATTAGCTGGTTCACTAGCGATGACAGCTGTTCATGCAGCTGAAGGAAGTGTTTCAGTTTCAACTGGATTTGCTTTCATGTCGACAACAGATGAAAACGGTGCAACTGGTCCTTACCAGTTTGACAGCGTAGTTTTCTCTGCATCAGGTGAAACGGATGGCGGTATTACAGTTTCAGCAAGTATGGAACTTGATAACGACAACCCTGCATCAAACGCTGGTATGGACGACAGAAGTGTGTCATTCGGAACAGATGCTTTAGGAACTGTAACTTTCCATGGACATGGTGGTTCATCAGTTCTAGGTCAATGGGATGATATGACTCCAAACGCTTACGAAGAAGTTTGGGATACTACTGCCAGTGCTGACAGAAGAATAGATGGTAGATCAGGTGACAACTTGCTTACTTATACTTCACCATCATTCAATGGTGTAACGTTAAAAGCGGCATACCAACATGATCATTCAACAGCTGCTAGTCAAAATACTGACTTAAGTCATTACGCTGACTTCGGTATCTTGGTTTCACCAGAAATGGTTGAAGGCTTGACTATCGGTTATGGTTTTGGTGAATTAGAGCAATCTACAACAGAAACTATTGATAACGAAACAATATTCGTTAAATATGCTGTTGGAGGTTTAACTGTAGGTTACCAAATGAGTGAAGCAGATGGCGCAACAGCTACGAACGACGATGAGTCTACTGGTTGGGGTGTTACTTACGCTGTGAACGAAAACTTTACTATCGGTTACGGTGAAAGAGATTACGAAGAAGACACAACTGCAACTGCTAATACTGAAGAGCAAAACGATAAAGGTATCCAAGCATCATACACAATGGGTGGTATGACTATTGCTGGACACATGAATACGAACGACAACGTTGGTGGAAGCACTGCTGCTACAAACGATAAAGAGTCGTATGAGTTCGCTCTTACATTTGCATTCTAATTTATTTAGAATCTAAGATATTAGAAAGGCCCCTTCTTTAAGAGGGGCCTTTTTTTTTGGAAAAAAAAGATATCCCTGCATAACCATGAATATTTAATAAATTCAGTTTTTTAATATTTTTTTGATTAATACCACCTAAAGCAACAAGTTTTTTTTTGGCAAAATTTTCGAAAAATTTAAATTTATAAATTCCCAGATAATTATTATTTTTTTTAAACAATGAAGATAAAAAGAAAAATTTTACTGCCTGAAATTTTTTGATATTTAATTCTTTTAGTGAATGAACAGACCCTAAAATAATAAATTCTTTTTTAAAATTATAAGCCAAGTGATAAAAATCTTTATTAAATGAAGGTAAATAAGCGCCATCCAATTTTAATTTGATCGCTAATTTTACATCATTTGATAAAAAAAAACGGCACCCTTTTTTTCTGCAGAAATTGCGTAAAATTGTTATTTTTGGTACGTTTAATTTGTCTTTGTAATTTCTAAAAATTATATTGGTTTTTTTGTCTTGTTGTTTTATTAGATTTGTATCGTACTCACTTATAAAGTAATATTTTTCATAATTTATCTTATGCATGAGTCAGTTCAAAAACTAATACATATCGAAAAACTTGTAAAATCTAAAGAATCAAATTTAAATAGTTTAAAAGCATCCACAATAATTGCTGTTTCTAAAACATTTTCATTAGATAAAATTATGCCTTTAATTAACCATGGTCATTGTGATTATGGTGAAAACAAAGTTCAAGAAGCATTAGATAAATGGACTAAAATAAAAACAGAAAAACCAGAACTAAAAATTCATTTAGTGGGAAAACTTCAAACTAACAAAGTAAAATTTGCTATAAAACTTTTTGATTTTATTCACTCAGTTGACAGTAAAAAACTAGCTAAGAAAATTGCTGATGAACAATCAAATCAAAATAAAAAAATAAAAATTTTTTTACAAGTTAATATAGGAAATGAAAAACAAAAATCTGGTATTTCAAAAAATGATTTAGATGATCTTTATCATTATTGCAGAGATCTAAAACTAGATGTTATTGGTTTGATGTGTATTCCACCATTTAATTTTGATCCAGTTCCTTTTTTTCAGGAGTTAAATAAGTTGAATAGAAAATTAAATTTAAAGGAATTAAGTATGGGTATGTCATCAGATTATCTCAAAGCAGTTGAAAATCACTCAACCTATTTAAGAGTTGGTTCAGCAATTTTTGGTGAAAGAATTTAGGAGATTTTAATTTTCGTTTTTGTATTTATTAGTTTTAACATGATCAAGAAGTCTTTTTTATTTAATGCAATACAGCCTGCGGTAGGTTTATAAGTTTCGGTTAAGTGTAAAAAAATACAACTGCCTTTTCCAAGAATTCTTTTATTCCAATTATATTTTATTGGTATTATCATGTCATATTTAAAATCTTTTCTATAAAGTTTTTCATGTTTAATTTTTTTTTTAGTATTTATTAATTTATTATAATTCGCGCTGTCTTTTTTATCATTACACCAACCCATCTTTTTATTAATTTTAACACATTTCAATTTTGTAAAAGGTTTACTTAATCTATCATCTCTGTAATATAATTTTTCTAACCCAAAAATCCCTTTAGGAGTTTTTTTGTCTCCTTCAGATTTTCTCTTACTGAGCCCATTTTTCCCAACACAGCATTTTAATTGAAAATCCTCAATTTTAAGAGAACGTTTGTTTTTTAAAATAATTAACATATTGTATTTATATATGAATAATCAAACTTTGTTTATTTATGAATCGTCTTCTCTTTTTAATATATTCAAAGAAATTGACGACTATTTAAATTTTAAAATCGTAAATTTAACAAAAAAAGAAATATCAAAAACTAATTTTAAAGATTATAAAGATTATCTCATCTTATCTTTTAAAGAACTCAATTTACCAAATACAATTTTAATTGATAATTTTCCTGTAAAATTTCCAAAACTTTTAGAAAAGATAAATCTTGAGTTTTTAAAAAAAAATTTTAACGAGCAATCAAATATAATTGTTAGTAAATATGCCATTAACACAAATTCTAGAGAAATGATCCTGCAAAATCAAAAATTAAAGTTGACTGAAAAAGAGATAAATATGATTATTTATTTATCAAATAGCAAAAAACCAATAAAAGTAAATGAACTGCAAGAAAAAGTTTGGGGATACCAATCAAAGTTGGAGACTCATACTGTTGAAACACATATTCATAGGCTTAGAAAAAAAATAAAAGAAAAGTTCTCTGACGAAAATTTAATTGTTAGTAAAAAGGATGGTTACCAAATTTCAAAAAAAAAATAAATTCGCCAAAGAGCTTTTTACCAGAAAATTTAAGCCTAAGGTGGTGAGACCCAAAAAGGGAAAAGGAAGCTTTAAAAGAATCAAAAAAGTTTAAAGTCTTGCGCCTATTTGTTGTATTATTTTAGAGGACATTTCTGTTGCTTTTGTTAAGCATTCTTTTTGAGAAAAATTATTTATAAAACCATGAAGATACCCTGATGCAAATAAATCGCCTGCGCCTGTTAGATCTACAATTTTAAGGTCTTTTTTAGCATCAACCTCAGTTATTTCATTATTATAGATTGAAACAGCACCTTTGCCGCCCCTAGTCACGATTAAATGTTTATTTATTTGTTTACCAAAAGAAATAACTTCATTGAAGTTTTTGGCATCAATAAGTGACATTATTTCAGCTTCATTCGCAAAAACCAAGTCTAATTTATTTTTTACTAAATTTAAAAAGTTAGATTTGTGTCTATCTACGCAAAATTTATCTGATAAAGACATTGCTGTTTTATTTGATAAGTTAATAGCCTTCTCAAATGCTTGTTTGGGTTCACCTTCATCCCACAAATATCCCTCTAAAAAAATTATTTCACTTTCCTCAATGGCCTCAATATCAAGATCGTTTTTACTTATTTTTCCAGCAGTGCCTAAAAAAGTACACATTGTTCGCTCTGAGTCGGGTGTGACTAAAATTAAACATGTTCCTGTTGGCAGCAGTTCTTTTTTCTTTTTATAAAAAAAATTTACGTTTTCTTTTTTCAAACCTTCTTCGTACTTAATACCAAAAGTATCATCAGATATTTTACCAATAAATCCAACTTTATCTCCTAATTGTGATAAACCAACTATTGAATTCGCAACGGAACCCCCAGAAATTGTTTTTTCAATTTTCAGATTTGTTAATAAATTTGCAAACTCGCTTTCATCAAATATGAGTTTCATAAGCCCTTTCGTAAGATGATTTTTTTTTATAAAATCATCTTCAACCTTACAAATAACATCAACTATTGCATTACCTATACCTAAAATCTTCATTTATGGCTTTTTAGTTTTGATTGGTTTTTTTCTGTTAGGATAACAACTAGTACATATTTTACAAGTTATTCCATAACAAGCTCGTGCTTTACAATATTCTCTTCCATAATAAATTATTTGTAGATGAAGCTTGTTCCAATATTTTCTTGGAAATAATCTCTTCAAATCTTTCTCAGTTTGGATAACATTTTTACCATTAGTCAATCCCCATCTTTGAGCTAATCTATGTATATGAGTATCAACTGGAAATGCTGGATAACCAAACCCTTGAGACATGACCACACTTGCAGTTTTATGACCTACCCCAGGTAATTGTTCTAATTCTTCGTATGTTTTGGGAACTTTTCCATCGTAATATTTTTCTAATATTCCACAAAGTTTATATATACTTTTTGCTTTTATTCTAAAAATACCAATCTTTTTTATGAGTCTTTCAATTTTTTTTCTTCCTAATTTTAAAAAATGGCGGGGCTTATAATATTTTGGATAAATATTTTTTGTAACATTGTTTACATTTACATCTGTACATTGCGCAGATAATAAAACAGAAATAAGTAATGTAAAAACATTACGACTTTTTAAAGGAACTTTTATTCTTGGATAAGTTTTGTTGAGATGTTTTAATATAATTTTAGCCCTACGAACTTCAGTCATTATTTGAAATTCATAAGATCTCGCATCGAGTAAAGACCAGGTTTTTTTGTCATTAACCATTTGCCTGCAGATAATGCACCTTCAGAATATAATCTTCTATCAAAAGCTTCGTGATTTAATGTTATTATCTCTTTTCCGCTTGAAAATTTTACTTCATGTTCACCAATTATTTCACCTTTTCTTATTGAGTTAAAATTAATTTTTCTACCATAGGGAAAGTTTTTTTTATTTAAATATTTATTTCCAATTAAATTATAAAAATTTTTATTTTTTCCGACTGCTATTCCTTTACCAAGCATTAAAGCAGTTCCAGACGGATAATCTTTTTTATGTTTGTGGTGTACCTCAAATATTTTGCTTAAGAAAGAATTGTCAAGAGATTTAGAAGTTATTTCTGTCAAATACATTAGCAGATTGATTCCTAAACTCATATTTCCTGCTTTTAAAATTGGTATTTTTTTTGAGTATTTCTTTATTAAATTTTCCTCATTTTTAGTAAAGCCAGTTGTTCCTATCACTACTCTTTTTTTTAATTTTGCTGCAATTTTTAATATTTCTAAAGTACATCTTGGAACTGTAAAATCTATAATAAGATTAGTTTTCTTAAATACATCCAAGTCATTCTTCGAAATTTTTAAGCCTTGAATTTTTTTATTTGTTTTTTTGCTTTCTGTTACGGTTACTAATTTAAAATTATTATCAAACTTAACAGATTTAATTATCTGTTGGCCCATTCTTCCTAAACACCCGGTGACAGCTAAGTTAATTTTTCTCATTTGAAGATAAAATATAGAACTATCACAAGTAATAAAACAATAATACCCCAAATAAATAAATTTTTAAAAAATAGATTTTTTTTTATATTAGTGCTTATGAATTCTGGTAAGACTAATATCAATATGGCGATTAAAGCAATTGCTGGAATAATTTCCTCGAGACCCATTTTTAATTTTTCCAAAAATCTTTAGCTTTTTGAAAAAATTTTTTGATACTTGGATTTGACCTTTCATTTTCAATTTTTCTAAATTTTTCTAATAATTCTTTTTGTTCTTTATTGAGAGAAACAGGAACTTCTGTTTTAACTTGTACATAAAGATCACCAAAATCTCCTCTCCGCATGAAAGGCATTCCTTTGCCTTTTAACCTAAATTGTTTACCACTTTGTGTTCCATCTGGTATTTTTATTTTAGCTTTCTTTCCGTCAATTGTTGGTATCTCTATTGTTGTACCAAGAGCAGCATCAGCAATAGAAATTGGAAATTCAAAAAATAAATTGACATCAGATCTCTTGAAGAGTTCATGAGATTGAATATTAACAAATATATATAAATCTCCAGTTGCTCCACCTCTTGCCCCAGCCTCACCTTTCCCAGCAAGTCTTATTCTTGTACCGTCATCAACACCTTTAGGAATTGTTACAGATAATTTTTTTGAAGTTTGTTTGTTTCCCTGCCCATTACAATCATTACATGGGTTAGTAATTTCCTCACCGCTTCCTGCACATTGAGGGCAGGTTTGTTGAACAGTAAAAAATCCTTGGTTTGTTCTAACACGACCATTGCCTCCACAATAAGTACATCTATCAGGACTGTATCCTGCTTTAGACCCACTGCCTTTACAAGAATTACATTTTTCAGATGATGAAAATTGAATATTTTGTTTCTTACCAGTATAAGCCTCTTCAAGAGTTATAGATAAATCATATCTTAAATCTGAGCCTCTATTATTTGAGCTTCTTTTTGAACTTCTTCTTCCACCACCAAAATCACCAAAGAAATCTTCGAATATATCTGAAAAGTCAGCGCCACTAAAACCTCCAAAACCGCCAAAGCCACCTTTTCCTCCGCCACCATTCTCAAAAGCGGCATGACCAAAATTGTCATAATTTTCTTTTTTTGATTTATCTGACAAAACGCCATAAGCTTCACTTGCTTCCTTGAACTTATCTTCAGCAGTCTTGTCTCCAGGATTTTTGTCAGGATGATATTTTACAGCAAGTTTTCTATAAGCAGATTTTAATTCTTCAGGTGAAGCACTTTTAGTAACGCCCAGGACATCATAATAATCTCTTTTAGCCATTTATTAACTTGGACAAATAGATGTCAGTTAAGCGCTTTTTTCTTTATTCTCGTCTTTTACTTCTTCAAAATCCGCATCAACAACATTATCGTCTTTTTTTCCTTTATCATCATCTTTACCATCATCTTTGTTAGAGTCCGGTTTAGCATTTTGTTGTGACTTATAGATAGCTTCTCCAAGCTTCATGGAAGCCTGAACTAAAGCTTCAGTTTTTTTCTTGATTTCTTCTGTATTATCACCTTTTAAAGACTCTTTGAGAGCTGCTGAAGAGTCCTCTATTGTTTTCTTGTCAGCATCAGATATTTTTGAGCCATGTTCTTTTAAATTTTTATCTGTAGAGTGAATTAAAGTATCAGCCTGATTTCTTATATCAACTGACTCTCTTTTCTTTTTATCAGCCTCTTTATTTGCTTCAGCCTCTTTAACCATTTTTTCTATTTCTGCTTCACTTAATCCTCCTGAAGCTTGAATTTGGATCTTTTGCTCTTTGCCGGTGCCTTTGTCTTTTGCAGAAACGTTCACAATTCCATTTGCATCAATATCAAATGTTACCTCAATTTGAGGCACGCCTCTTGGCGCTGGAGCGATACCAACTAATTCAAAATTTCCAAGTAATTTATTATCTGTGGCCATTTCTCTTTCACCCTGAAGAACTCTAATAGAAACAGCTGGCTGGTTATCCTCTGCAGTTGAAAAAACCTGACTTTTCTTTGTCGGAATTGTAGTATTTTTATCTATTAGTTTTGTAGAAACTCCACCCAATGTCTCAATACCTAATGATAGTGGCGTTACATCTAACAAAAGAACATCTTTAACATCTCCTTGTAATACTCCAGCTTGTATAGCAGCACCCATGGCTACTACTTCGTCAGGATTTACACTTTTATTTGGATCTTTGCCAAAAAAATTTTTAACTTCTTCAATTACTTTAGGCATTCTAGTCATACCTCCGACCATCACAACTTCATCAATCTCATTAGCAGATATACCCGCATCCTTTAAGGCTGTTTTGCATGGAGGCATTGTTTTAGAGATTAAATCTTCAACTAAAGCCTCTAGCTTCGCTCTTGTCATTTTAAGATTAATATGTTTTGGTCCAGTTTTATCTGCTGTTATAAAAGGTAAGTTTATGTCTGTTTGTTCCGCAGATGAAAGCTCAATTTTCGCTTTTTCTGCAGCTTCCTTCAGTCTTTGTAAAGCAAGCTTATCTGATTTTAGATCAATTCCATTATCTTTTTTAAATTCATTGATCAAATATTCTACAATTGTATTGTCAAAATCTTCTCCACCTAAAAAGGTATCACCGTTTGTAGACTTTACCTCAAATACACCATCACCTAGCTCGAGTATTGAAACATCAAATGTTCCTCCACCCAGATCGTAGACAGCAATTTTTTTATTTTGTTTTTTATCCAATCCGTATGCTAATGATGCAGCAGTTGGTTCATTAATAATTCTTAAAACTTCTAACCCTGCAATTTTACCAGCATCTTTTGTAGCTTGTCTTTGTGCATCATTAAAGTAAGCTGGAACAGTTATAACAGCTTTAGTAACCGATTGACCTAAATACTTTTCAGCTGTCTCCTTCATCTTTTGTAAGATAAAAGCTGATATCTGAGATGGTGAATATTTTTGTCCTTTAGCTTCTATCCAAGCATCACCTTTTTCAGAATTAATGATTTTAAATGGTGCGGTCTCTACATCTTTTTTAACAGTTGGGTCTTCAAAATTTCTTCCAATCAGTCTTTTTACAGCAAAAATAGTATTTTCAGGATTAGTTACAGCCTGTCTTTTTGCAGGTTGACCAATTAATTTTTCATTTTCATCTGTAAAAGCTACAACAGAGGGTGTGGTTCTTGCTCCCTCTGCATTCTCTAAAACCTTAGCTTGACTACCTTCCATGATTGCAACACATGAATTAGTTGTACCAAGGTCAATTCCGATAATTTTACTCATAATTAATTTCTCCAAGTTTCATATAAGTGTTAATTTTAAATCTACAAGTTGTGCTGAACATTATTTATCCTTAAAATTTTCTTTATTTTCGTCTGTTTTTTCGTCTTTTGGGGTCGTTTTCTTGGCAACACCAACTAAAGAAGGTCTTAGGAGACGATCTTTTAACATAAATCCTTTTTGTATTTCCTGAATGATTGTTCCAGGCTCTTTATTATCATCTTCTATTTCCATCATTGCTTGATGAAGATTTGGATCAAGTTTTTTATTTATACTTTCTATAGGCGTAATGCTGTTTTTATTAAAAATAGAGATTACATCTTTATAGATTATGTCAAAGTGATCCAAAGTTTTTTTTAAAGCTTCTGTATTTTTAAGTTTTTCGTCATTTTCTAAAATATTTTTTGATCTTTCTAAATTATCGATTAAGTTCAAAGCTTCTTTCGCAAAAGCATAACCTCCATAGTCAAATGCATCTATTTTTTCTTTTTCAAACCTTCGTCTTTGGTTTTCCATCTCTGCAAAGGTTCTTGTTAACTTATCTTCTAGTTCAGTGATTTTTTCCTCTAAGGATTTTTCCTTTTTTTTGTTATCATTCCCTGTGTCATCATTTAACGATTCATCGGGCTTATCATCTCCTGAATTTTTTTTCAGCTCTTCGTTATCTGCAGCAGACTTGTTTTCTTCTTTTTCCATGAGGGGTTATATGGTAAGAAAATTTAAAATTTCTAGATGTGAAAAAAAAAATTAAGAAACTGTTAATTGGCACAAATAATATAGGAAAATTAAGGGAAATTAGGAGTCTAATTCCTAAAAAGATAGAAACTTTTTCTACTTTAGATTTTAACCTCAAAAGCCCAAAAGAAAATGGTAAAACTTTTAAACAAAATTCGATTATAAAATCAAAATATTTTTCAAAAAAAACTAACCTTATTTGTTTAGCGGATGACTCGGGGCTTGAAATTGATATTTTAAATAAAAAACCGGGAATTTATTCTGCTAGGTGGGCCGGAAAAAACAAAGATTTTAAAATTGCAATTGACAAAGTTTTTAAGAAATTAAGTGATAAAGATATAAACTGGAAAAAAAAAACTATTAAAGCGAGATTTATTTGTGCCCTATCAATTAGCTACCTAAATAAAAATTTGGTCAGTGTAATAGGAAAAGTTGAGGGTAAAATATCAGAGAAAGCCAAAGGAAAAAATGGTTTTGGGTATGATCCAATATTTATTCCAAATAATCAAAAGAAAACCTTTGGTCAAATGCATTTTTCAAAAAAATATAGGATGGATCATCGTTTCAAGGCTTTTGAAAAAATTAAAAAATTTCTTTAAAGGACCCATTCTGGATTTGATAAAAATTTAATCTATGATTTATTTTATTATCTTTTATATCAAATATTCCAATCTTACCTTTAAAAGAATTTTGCTTTTTAAACAATAGCTTGGTGTCAGATAAGTCGTTTTTTAAAGATAGATAATAAATCAATCCAATTAGATCGTAACTGAGGAGTGATAAATGATTAGGTTTTTCATCATAAAATTTTAAAAATTTATTTGTAAAGTTTTCTAAATTTTTTTTATTAATAGAAGGGTAGTATAATGGTTGAATACTATTTTCAGAAAGCATACTTTCATCAAACCACTGATTTAAAGTTATAAAATATTTATCTTCTGGAGATACGTCAGTATACAAAAATGATGTGATAACGCTTTTTAAACTTTCATCAAAATCAGAAATGATTAGAGAATCGAAATTAACATTTCCGATTGTATATCTTTTATTCAGTTTTTCTATTCTCCTCTTTTTTTTTTCTTCGTCTATATCTAATAACTCGATTCTTTTTATTTCGTCAGCCAAATTTTGTTTTCTAATCTTATAATTTGTTATTTCCTCAATCTGTTGGGTTAGTTTTGTTGGCTCAATATCGTAAATATAGTGTTTTGAAATTTTTAATTTTGATTTTTTTATTGCTCTCTCAATTTCAGATTTGTAATTAAGGTCTGGAGTTAATAAAATTGTTTTTTTTAAATCATTTAGTTCTGTAAATTTTTTTATTGCATTTAGCTGTGAGACAGAGTTTACGCCACTACTAATAACATTACTTGGCAAACTGTCTATCTTATTTGTAAGCGATAAAAAAATAATATCTTCTACTTCATTTAAATATTCTACATTTTCAAAAAAAACCGGACCAATTATAATTTTTACCCCCAATTTCTTTAATTCAAGTGCTGATCGAAGTGTTTTATTTGGATCTAAACCTGTATCTTTTGGATATATCTCTATTTTATTAGTGCCAATATCTTTAAGAGCTAGTTTGGTAGATTTAATAATTAATTGCCCGAGTTTATTTTTTTCACCTGACATTGGAACCAGTAAACCTATCTTGATTTTGCCCTCATTTGTGTAACCAAATTTTGAGATAAACAAAATGATAATCACATTAATAAAAATTATCTTAAAAATTTTAAACATTTGATGATATTATATTATTTATACTTAAATATGATCGTAAATTCTAAAACAATAAATAAAGAATTTAAAAAAGGCTTGTATTTAGTACCAACCCCAATAGGCAATTTAAGTGATATAACTTTTAGAGCCTTAGAAATCTTAAAAAAATCTGATTTTATATTGTGTGAGGACACTAGAGTTTCCAAAAATTTATTAAATAAATATAAGATTGATGTGGAATTAATTTCAAATCATAAATTTAATGAAAAAAAAAACTTATCAAAAATCATAGATAAATTGAAAAGTGGTTTAACAGTTTCTATGATCTCAGATGCTGGAACACCAAACATCTCGGATCCGGGAAGCTTATTAGTAAGAGAATGCGTAAAAAATGAGATTGAAATTATTCCATTACCGGGGCCATCCGCAGTTACTACGGCATTGTCGGCAAGTGGGTTTTCAGATAAATTTTTTTTCTATGGTTTTTTTCCTGAAAAAAATAATGAAATATTGAAAGTCTTAGGAACTACAAAAAAATTAGATAGTTCTATAATTTTTTTTATTTCAGCCAAAAAAATTAACAAAATAATACCTTATATAAAAAAGGAATTTTCAGGTAGGAAAATTTTAATTTGTAGAGAAATGTCAAAATTATATGAAGAATTTATTAGATTAGATATTGATGAATTGAAACTCTTTGAAAAAAACTTAAAGGGTGAATTAACTATCGTAATTTCGGAGAAATTGAATAAAAAAAATTCGCTTGAACTAAGTGAATCAGATAAAAGAACTATTGAAAAGATGATCAATAAACTAAGCATAAAAGAAATTACGAGTCTAATCCATCAAAATAATCCAGTTCCAAAAAAAAAAATTTATAAATATTGTGTTGATATTAAGAATGAAAACTAGAATTATATTATTTTTTTTGATTGGACTATTTTTTAGTGGATGTGTAGGAGTATCGTCGACTGGGTTATTTGGAACTGGAGTTAGCGTAGCGATAGACCCAAGATCTCTTGGAACACAAATAGATGATTCGATAATGCAGAAAAATTTAAGTACAAGAATATTATTGTTGGATAAAAATTATTTTTTATCAGTAAAAACAAAAGTTATAGATGGCAGAATATTTATAACTGGCAAAGTTGGAGATCCAGAGGAAAAACTCAAATTAACAAAACTTGCATGGGAAACTCAAGGGGTAAGGTCCGTTAAAAATGATTTAAAAATTAAAGAAGACTTTAATTTTAAACAATCGGCAAAAGATTTACTTATAACTTCACAATTAAGAACAGCATTAATATTTAACGACAAAATAAAAGCAACAAATTATCAAATAGATACATATAAGAAAAAAATTTATATTTATGGTATAGCAACGACTAATGCCGAAAAAGATGCCGTTATCGATGAGGCAAATGAAATTTTAGACGTAGAAAACGTAATCGCAAGTATATTACTAGTTGATAATTTAAGAATTAAAAAAAATTAAATTATTTATCATATTTAATAACATCGGCAGAATAAGCAGCTATTGATGCTAGATTTAAAATTTCAGATGTGGATGATCTTAATGGTGCTATCTCAATTGGTAAACCTAAACCAATTAGTAGAGGTCCAATTACTTTTGCTCTACTCATAGACTTAATCATTTTGTATGAAATTGCTGCGCTGTGTTGACTTGGCATTACCAAAATATTTGAGTTTCCTACAATTTCAGAGAATGGATATAATTCTTTATAGATTACATCTAAAGCCACATCTGGTTGCATCTCTCCATCAAATTTGAAATCCACTTTATCTTTTTTTAGAATTTCGACTGCATCGCTTAATCTCTTTGTTCTATCTGTAGCCGGTTCACCAAAAGTTGAGTGGGATAAAAAAGCGACTTTAGGCTCAAATCCAAAAAGTCTTACAACTCTTGCTGCAGATTTTGCCATTTCAGCCAATTGTCTTGGATCAGGGTATTCAATAACTGAAGTATCACAAATAAAGATTGTTTTACCTCTATTAACAACCAAATTTAAACCAAACATGATTTCACCAGGTCTTGGATCTACAACCTGAATTACTTTTTCAAGGGATGAAGAATATCTTCTGGTATTACCAGTAACCATAGCATCTGCATCATTACAAGCAACCATACAAGATGCCCAAATTACCCTGTCATTTCTAATGAGTCTATCACAGTCTCTTTCCAACATTCCTTTTTCTCTTTGGAGTCTTTTAAAAAGATGTTTAACATATTTCTCCCTTTTTTCTTTGTCTTTTGAATTTACGATTTCAATGTCGAAATCTTCATTATAACCAATTTTCTTTATTTGACTCTTAATTAACTCCTCTTTTCCTACTAAAATCGGAATTCCTAATTTTGAATTTTTAAACGCGATTGCAGCCTTTAACATATTTTCATCTTCACCGTCCGCAAATACAACTTTCTTTTGTTTTTTCTTTATGTAGTTATTTACACCTTGTAAAATTGTGACAGTCGGATCTAGCCTTTGTTTTAGTTGGTCTTTGTAGACATCAAAGTCTTTGATATTAATTCTAGCAACTCCAGTTTCCATCGCGGCTTTAGCTACAGCTGCAGGAATCACACTTATTAGTCTTGGGTCAAATGTTGAAGGTATTATATAATCTTTTCCATAATGAGGTCTTTCACCTCCCATCGCTGCAACAACTTCATCTGGCACATCTTCTTTTGCCAAATTTGCGATTGCAAGTGCTGCGGCTACTTTCATTTCCTCATTTATCGTTTTTGCTCTTACATCTAATGCTCCTCTAAATATATAAGGAAAACCTATCAGATTATTTACCTGGTTGGCATAATCTGATCTTCCAGTGGCTATTATTGCGTCGCTTCTAACCTCCTCAACTTCTTCAGGCGTAATCTCTGGGTCAGGATTTGCACAAGCAAATATTATCGGATTTTTTGCCATCTTTTTAACCATCTCTTTTGTTAATGTTCCTTTCGCAGATAATCCTAAAAAAACATCAGCATTATTTATTGCATCGGTTAAAGTTCTGTGTTCTGTCTCTATCGCATGACCTGATTTCCATTTATTCAAATTTTCTCTACCTTTAAAAATGACTCCTTTCCTATCCACCATTGTGATGTTTTTAACTGGCACACCAGTTTTTTCAAATAAATTTGCACAAGCCATTGCTGACGCTCCAGCACCGTTGACAACTATTTTTACTTTATCAATTTTTTTTTTGCTGATATCTAATGCATTAATTAATGCTGCAGTTGTAATAATTGCTGTACCGTGTTGATCATCATGAAATACAGGTATATCAAGATATTTTTTAAGTTTATCTTCAATAATAAAACAATCAGGTGCAGCAATATCTTCCAGATTGATACCACCAAAACTAGGAGCAAAATTTTTTATGCTATTTATAATTTCTTCTGGGTCTTCTGAGTCTATTTCTAAATCAATAGAGTCAATATCAGCAAACCTTTTAAATAAAACTGCCTTTCCCTCCATAACTGGTTTAGATGCTAACGCACCTAAATTACCCATACCTAAAATTGCAGAGCCGTTACTTATAACTGCAACAAGATTTCCTTTACTGGTATAATCGAATGCTGCTTCAGGATTAACACTTATTGCTCTTACAGGAGCTGCTACTCCAGGAGAATACGCTAAAGCCAGATCTCTTTTTGTAGTCATATTTTTTGAGGAAGATATCTCAATCTTGCCCGGCTTTTTATCTTTATGAAAATCTAAAGCTTCTTTATCTGTGTAATGATCAATTTTTGTTTTTTTCATTTGTGTTAATTAGGTGTACAAATGGGGTAAAATTAAGACTAATATGATTTATGAATTTAGTTAAGTCAACAGGGACTTTTGGTTTTTATACTATTATCAGCAGAATACTTGGTTATTTAAGAGATGTTTTAATAGCAATTTTTCTTGGAACAAGTTTTTTAGCAGATGTTTTTTTTGTAGCATTTAGAATACCTAATACTTTTAGAAGACTCTTTGCAGAGGGAACCTTTAATGCTGCATTTATTCCAAGTTATACTTCAGAATTAGTAAAGAGAAAATCTGGATCACAAAAATTTGCGAATGAAATTTTTAATTTATTATTTTTAGGTTTATTATTTTTAGTTTTAATTATTGAAATTTTCATGCCGGCTTTTGTGAGATTAATAGCACCAGGTTTTGTTGATAATTCAGAAAAAATTCAATTAGTTGTAAATTTAACTAGAATAACCCTTCCATTTTTGATGTTTGTAAGTTTATCCTCTTTTTTTGCAGCAATTCTGAATTCGCATAATAAATTTGCCGCTGCTTCTGCAGCTCCAATAATTCTTAACGTTGTTTTAATATCTATTTTATTTTTTGGTAAATTTCTTAACGATGAATTAATTTATTATCTATCATATGGAGTTTCAATAGCAGGATTATTGCAACTTGTCTTATTATATCAATTTACAAAAAAATTTTATTCAATCAAACTTAACTTCAATTTTAAAATTAACAATAAAGTTAAATTCTTTTTTAAAAAGCTTTTACCAAGCATTTTCTCATCTGGAGTTACGCAAATTAATATTCTTATTGGCACTATAATTGCATCTTTTCAAGCCAGCGCTGTATCTTATCTATACTATGCTGATAGAATTTATCAAATAAACTTAGCAATAGCAGGAATTGCAATAGGAGTTGTTGTTTTGCCACAACTTTCTAAACATGTTTTTTTAAAAAAAAAAAATAAAATACTTCTACTTCAAAATAAAGCACTTGAACTTTGTATGTTTTTAAGTTTGCCCGCCTCAGTTGCTCTATTTGTAGGATCAGAGGAAATTATTTCAGCATTATTTGGTTATGGTTCTTTCAATGAAGTTTCAGTATCTAACTCAGCTAAAGCGCTTTATTATTTTGGATTAGGATTACCAGCATTTGCTTTAATTAAGGTATTTTCAACATTTTTTTTTGCAAATCAGGATACTAAAACACCTTTTTATATTTCATTAATTTCTGTAATTTTGAATATATTAATAAGTATTTACTTTTTCAAAGATATTGGTTTCATAATAATTCCTATAGCTACAACAATTTCATCCTGGTTTAACGCAATTATGTTATTCATTTGTCTAAAAAATAAGAATTTATTTAATTTCAATGATCTATTTTTTATCAAATTTTTAAAGATACTCCTGGCCTCGATACTTATGGGCGTATTCTTTGACTATTTGATTTTATTTTTTGAAAATAAATTAATTTATGCAAATAATTTTAAATCTATTTATTTAATATTATCAGCCTTTTTGAGTCTTGTATTCTATTTGAGTTTTTCATTATTTATCAAAGCTTTTAAATATGGTGATATTAAATTAAAGTATTAACTATGGGAAAAAAAATTTTTTCAGGTGTTCAACCTACCGGAAATCTTCATCTTGGAAATTATTTAGGTGCGATTAAAAATTTTGTTAAACTTAATAATGAGGAACAAAATGAGTGTGTATTTTGCGTTGTTGATCTTCATGCCATCACAGTTTCTCAAGATCCAAAAAAATTGAAAGATAATATCTATGAAACTGTAGCAACTTTTATTGCAAGTGGAATAGATCCTAAAAAAAGCATCATATTTAATCAATCAAAAGTGAGTGCTCATTCAGAAACTGCCTGGATATTGAGCTGTGTGGCCAGGATGGGATGGCTTAACAGAATGACCCAATTTAAGGAGAAGGCCGGTAAAGATAAAGAAAAGGCAAGTATTGGTCTTTACTCATATCCTGTTTTAATGGCAGCAGATATCTTATTATATGACACTACTCATGTACCTGTTGGAGACGACCAAAAGCAACATTTGGAACTTTGTAGAGATATTGCACAAAAATTTAATAATGATTTTAACGTTAATGATTTTTTTAAAATACCCGAGCCATTAATTCAAAAAAAGTTTTCAAGAATTATGAGTTTAAGAGATGGTACAAAAAAAATGAGTAAATCTGAGTTGTCAGATATGAGCAGAATTAATTTAACTGATGATAAAGATCAAATAATTAACAAAATTAAAAAAGCAAAAACTGATACTTTGCCGTTACCAACCACAAGCGCGGATTTAGAAAAAAGACCGGAGGCAAAAAATTTGATGGGTATTTACTCTAGTTTAATAGATGTAAATTTAGACGATACAATCAATAAATTCTCTGAAAAAAATTTTTCAGAATTTAAAGAAAATTTAACGCAAGTTTTAGTTGATAAAATCGTTCCTATATCGGTTGAAGTTAAAAAACTTTTAAAAGAAAAAAATTTTTTAGATGAAATTTTAAAAAAAGGACATCAGAAAGCTGATAGAATTGCTTCGGAAAAGCTTAAAAAAATTCAAGAAATTGTGGGTTTTTAAATATTAAATACAAACAAGTTTCAATTTAGAAATTATTGACTATATATAAATTATGTTTGTGCAAACAGAATTAACACCAAACCCTAACTCGGTAAAATTTTTACCAGGAAAAATTGTTTCTAAAAATGAGTCTTTCGAAATAACAAAAAAAGACGAAACTAATAATGAATTAATTAAAAACTTGTTCTCTGTTAGTGGCGTAGAAAGTATTTTTTTAGGTAGAGATTTTATTTCAGTGAATAAAAATGATGATGTTAAGTGGGAGGACATGAAACATATTATTATATCATTAATAAATGATTTTTATTCTATTGGTAACGAATATGTTATAGAGAAACATTTAAACGAAACTTCTGAAAATTTAGAAGAGATAGAATTAAGGATAATTAAAATTTTAGATCAAAAAATTAGACCTGCGGTTGCAAGAGACGGAGGAGATATTAAATTTAAGGAATTTAAAAACGGTATAGTTAAAGTTCAATTACAAGGAAGCTGCTCAGGGTGTCCAAGTTCTACAATGACTTTAAAACAGGGTGTTCAAAATCTTCTATGTCATTACATACCAGAAGTAAAACAAGTTGAGGCAATATAGTTTATGTATAAAAGAAATTTTAACAAAAAAATAAAATCAATAAATCTTTTTTATACAAAAAAAAATATTGGTTCGTTACCAAGAATTTTTATATCCTCAATATTATTAATCACTTTTTTTTATTCAATGCCAATTATAGTTAACTTTGCTAAAAATAAAAATACAGCTTTTCAAAACAAATCAAAGGCTGTTTTAGCTTATACTTTAAAAAACGGCTCAAGTAACAATGAAAATAACGACAAGATATTAAACGAACAAGATTTATTAGTTGATATTTTTAGTTTAAATGACCTAGAAACCGACACAGTTAGACTGGATGCCTCAACAATAAAACAATTATTTGAAGATACAAAGTATACACTTAAAGATGTGAGAAAAACTAAGTTAGTAAAACCGGTTGCTTTGACACTATTGCCAAATGAAATAAAGATGATCGAGAACACATCTAAAAGAAAAGATTTTTTTATTCAGATTGTCCTTCCGTTAATACTAAAAGAAAATAGTAATATAAAAATAGATAGAAAAAGACTTTTTAGCATTATAAACAAAAGTAATAATACTAATTTAGAAAAAAAATGGCTTGAAAAAAAATATAAGCAATATGGAGTTCCTTCAAAAGATTTATCAACTCTCAAGATAAGAATGGATGAAATTCCAGTCTCACTGGCACTTGCGCAAGCAGCGAAAGAAACAGGTTGGGGAACCTCAAGATTTGCTCAAGAAGGAAATGCATTATTTGGGCAATGGACTTGGTCTGGTGAGGGTTTAAAACCAAAAGATGCAGATAAGAATGAGGGGCACAAGGTTATGAGGTTTAATGTTCTACAAGCCTCCGTTCGAGCTTATCAAAGAAATCTTAACACACATTCAACCTATAAAGAATTCAGAAAAGAACGAGCTAAGTTAAGAGATGAAGGAAAGCCGCTGGATAGTATGATACTCTCTAGATACCTAAATAAATATGCAGAAACTGGCAATCAATATGTTGAAGTTCTTCAAAAAATTATTAAACAAAATAATCTTCAGGATTTTGATGACGCAAAATTACTCCCGTCTAGTATAGAATTAGAAAGCTTAATTTAATTTTTCACTTACGGTAAATTGAGTTCCGAACCAACGCCATTTTCCGTTATCCATTAACGAACAATTAATTCTACCTCTTCTGGGTAAAAATGGATCCTCAAAATTGATAATAAGTTGATTTGAGTCAAATTTTAAATTTGATTTTTTCCAATTTCCACCATCATTAGAATAACAATTTATGCTTTTTATATTTTTTTGTTCATTAAAAAACTCAACAACTATTTTAGGAGGATTATTTTTTTTATTAATTTTTTTTTCCTCTGGTTCAAGAGATTTATATTCAAGCGGAAAATAATTAATTAAGGATCTAAATCTTTTTAATTCACCATATTTTTCATTAATTGGAAATCTTGGTAATTCAAATTTATCTTTATTTATGTCAATTATTCCAGAATGTTGACCAAAAGCTATCTTAAAATTTTTAGATATGTACTGTTTCATAAAAAGAGAGTATTCCCCAAATGGATACGAGAAAATGTCTGGAACATATCCTAATTTGTCTTCAAAGATTTTTGATGCAAGCTCTATATCATTTATAAATTCTGCCTCACTTTTATCAATTAAGTAATCATGAGAATGAGAATGGTGGCCGATAGAACCAAATTCGGACTGATCAATCTCAATTATTTCATCCCAAGTCATATAACCGTTTTTACCGACAGGTTCGGTAGATACGAATAAAATAAATGGAATTTCATTTTCTTTTAAATATGGCCAAGCATTGTTGTAGAAAGACTTGAAACCATCATCTATGGTTATTAAAATTTTCTTCTTCGTCTTTGGTTTTTTAAATTCTTTTACAAATAATTTTGGATTATAAAATTCATAATTAAGTTCCTCAATTATTTTTATGTGTTTTTTAAAAATATCCATTTTTATATTTGTTGAAGGATACTTATTTTCATTAAATCTGTGATACATTATTGATAAAATACCATTATCTTTTGCATAATATTTGTTATTATTTTCCTCTGAATTAGAATTGGTAAAAATAAATAATTGAATTATGACAAAACTAATAATAGATGCGGCCAGTAATAAAATTTTTTTCATGATTATTGTAAATGGTAACAATTATAATGTTAGCTATGAAAATAGCAAAAAAAATTATGAAAGATTAATAATACTTTTAAACGATTTTTTAGTGTCAAAAAATTTAGATTTAAAAAAAATTTCAGACATATATATAAATAGAGGACCTGGTAGTTTTGCAGGTATTAGAAACTCTTTATCACTCGTAAAAGCTATTCATTTAGTCAATAAAATTAATTATTATTGTTTTAGTTTTAAGGATTTCAATGGAGAAAAACACGTAAAATATGAATTTATCCCGGATTTATGTAAAAAATTTAAAGTTGAAAAAAATTTGATTAATCCTATCTATTCGGGTTAAAAATACGTATGACAGAAACAATTGAACAAAAATGTTTATCTCAGGGTGTAAAACTTACTGATCAAAGAAGAATAATAGCTAAGGTTATTTCTGAGTCAAAGCAAGCCTATGGGGAGTCTGATCATCCGGATGTTGATGAATTATATAATAGAGTTTCAAAAATTGATCCTAAAATTAGCATCGCAACAGTATATAGAACTGTAAAACTCTTTGAAGAAGCTGGAATTCTGACAAAACATGATTTTAAGGGTGGCAAAGCAAGATATGAAATAAATGACGATCATAATCATTTAATTGATATCAAAACTGGTGATATTATAGAGTTTGTTGATGAAGAAATAGAAGAGTTACAAAAAAAAATTGCTAGCAAATATGGATATAAATTAGTTGACCACAAGCTGGAACTTTATGGTGTTAAAGTAGATAAAAAAAATGAATAAAAAAATATTCGCTAAAACATTTGGTTGCCAAATGAACGAGTATGACACTAATCGAATAATTGATACAGTAAAAAAGATAGGATTTATTAAAACTGAAAATCTCGACGATACAAATTGTTTTTTACTAAATACTTGTCATATAAGAGATAAGGCAAAAGAAAAAGTTTATCATGAGATAGGTAGAGTTAAAAAAAGATTTAGATTAAAAAAAAAACCTTTTGTTATAGTTGCTGGATGTGTTGCTCAAGCAGAAAACGAGGAAATGTTAAAAAGAGAACCTTTTATTGATCTAGTTATTGGTCCTCAGGCTTACCATAAAATAAATGACAAGATTGAGGAATACTTGGAAAATCAGAGAAGATTAGATGAAACTGATTTTGATGCTGTTTCAAAATTTAATTATTTGGATAAAATAAAAAATTCATCCACAAAAATATCGTCTTTTTTAACTGTACAAGAAGGTTGTGATAAATTTTGTCATTTTTGTGTCGTTCCCTATACAAGAGGTCCTGAATATTCCAGACCATTTAATGAAGTTGTTAATGAGGCAAAAATCCTTGCAGGAAATGGAGTTAGAGAGATTACTTTATTAGGACAGAATGTTAACGCTTATAATAATGAAAATTATAAGTTATCTGATTTGATTTTAGAAATAGAAAAAATTCCTGAAATTTTAAGAATTAGATACACAACTTCACATCCAATTGACATGAGTGATGATTTAATTGACTTATATGGGACCTCAAAAAAATTAATGCCCCTTGTTCATTTACCTGTCCAAAGCGGTTCAAATAAAGTTTTAAAGCTGATGAATAGAAAACACAATATTGAATATTATCTTCAAATTTACGAAAAAATAATTAAAAAAAACTCCTCTGTTAAATTTTCTAGCGATTTTATAATTGGCTACCCCGGTGAGGAAGAGAGTGATTTTAATTCGACACTTGACCTTATAAAAAAAATAAAGTTTATAAATTCTTTTTCTTTTGTATTTAGTCCAAGACCAGGTACTAAAGCCTCCCATCTCCAATTAATTGATCGAAAGTTAAGTGATGAAAGATTAAAAATTGTGCAAAAAGAATTATTTAATCTTCAAAAAAAAATGAATACATCTTTAGAGGGTAACGAATTAGAGGTGTTAGTAGAAAATAAAGTATCTGGAAGTGCAAAGTATTTCGGCAGAACTGGTTACATGACTTCAGTAATATTTGATGGTAAAGATGAGGATGTAGGAAAGCTTGTAAAAGTTAAAATTAATAGTAGTAATCAGAATACACTTTTTGGTGAAACTTTAGAAAATTTAAAATTGAGAGTCGCATAAATTTGAATAATTCAATTAAAAAAGATACTCAAGCACTTTTAAAATTTGTATACTCAGAAAATAATTCATTAAGTGTGATATTTGCCGATAATAACCTACTTATGGGCGTTGTAGGTGAATTTAATAAGAATTTAAAGGAGTTAGAGAAAATTACCGGAGCAAGTTTGTATTCTCGAGGAAATTCAATACTGATAAAGTCCACTATTGAAAAAAATGAAATTATTAAAAACGCTATTCAATTTTTAGTAAATCAATTTTTAAATAATGGAAATATTGAAAATAAAGATATTTTGTCATCTGTAGATAAATTTATGATTAATGAAAAAGTTAAAAATACAAATATTACTGATATTATTAAAACACCAAAAAAATCTATTATCCCAAGATCTGAAAAACAAAAAAGATATGTTAGAGCTTTAAGGGAGAGCGAAATAGTTATCTCTGCTGGTCCAGCTGGAACTGGAAAAACTTTTCTTGCTGTTGCTGTCGGTCTTACCATGCTATTGGAAAAAAAAATTGAAAGAATAATTCTGTCAAGACCAGCTGTTGAGGCGGGTGAAAGGTTAGGTTTTTTACCAGGAGATATGAAAGAAAAAGTGGATCCATATTTGAGACCACTTTACGACTCGCTTTACGATTTATTTCATTTTGAAAAAATTCAAAGAATGATTGAAATTGGCGATATTGAGATTGCCCCTTTGGCATTTATGAGAGGAAGAACCCTTAAAAATTCCTTTGCAATTTTAGATGAAGCTCAAAATGCGACCGATACTCAGATTAAAATGTTTTTGACAAGGATTGGTGAAAATTCAAAAATTGTAGTCAATGGCGATCCGTCACAGATAGATCTTCCAAATAAACAAATGTCTGGTTTGGATAGAGCTAAAAAATTGTTATCTCATTTAAATGAAATATCAGTTTTAGATTTTGATCATTCCGATGTTGTAAGACATCCTTTAGTTTCAAAAATTGTAAAAGCATACTCTTATAAAAATGATCAAAGTTAATGTTCTTTCCGAGGAAAAATCTTGGTCACAAAAAATTAAGAAAGAAAAGGTTTTTTTCAATAAAATTTGCAGTAATTTTCCAAAAAAATTTAGATTTATTAATAAAAATGTTTATTTTACCTTATTACTCTCAAATAATAGGAATATTAGAAAATTAAATAAAAAATTTAGGAAAAAGGATAAGCATACAGATGTGTTATCTTTTCCATTAGAAAAAAAATTCAAAAATTTTAAAGAAATTTATTTAGGAGATATTATTATTAGTTTTAATTATATGAACAAACCTAAAAATTTAACTAATCATGATTTTAAAGAAAAAGTTATAAGAATTTTTATTCACGGCTTCTTACACTTATTAAATTTTAATCATATAAAACAAAAAGAATATCAGATAATGTTTCGTGAAGAACAAAAAATATTTAGATCAGTCAAAAAAATTTTAATTTAAGTTGAATAAAAAATTTATAATAGAGATATTACTTTTATTAATATTAGGAGGACTAACATCTTTAAGTCTTCCACCTTTAAATTACTTTTTTGTAAATTTTTTCACATTGAGTATTTTTTTTATTTTTTTATTTAAGAAACTCAATGATCAAAAGAATGGATTTTTTTTCTTTCTTTATGGTTGGCTATTTGGTTTAAGTTATTTCTTAAGTAATTTATATTGGATAACCATATCACTTACTTTTGATCCAAATTTTAAATTTTTAATACCGGTTGCTCTAATGCTTATTCCGTCTTTTTTGGGTCTATTCTATGGGTTAGCAACATTTATTTTTTATAAATTACGATTAAAAAGACTATTAAGCTCTTTTTTTCTATTTTCTCTTCTTTTTGGATCAGTTGAATTTTTAAGAGGAAATATTCTAACAGGTTTTCCTTGGAACTTATTTATTTACAGTCTTTCGGAGAACCTAAGTTTTATAAGTTTTGCGTCCATTATTGGAACATACTCATTAAATCTTTTGATAATTAGCTTTTTTTCTGCACCTGCTATTTATATTTTAAGAAAATCAAAAGTTGAGGCATTTATTTCAATTTTTATTATATTAATTCCAATATTATTTTCATTTTATGGAAAATCATATAAGCAAAGTTTCTTAAATGAAAAAATTGTAAAAAATCCTTATTTAATAAGGATAATTGGATCAAATATAAGTCTAGATAGGTTTTACAGTGATAATCAAACAGAAAATATTATTAATGAGTTAATAAATTTAAGTTCACCCGAACCTTATAAAAAAACTGTTTTTTTGTGGCCGGAAGGAATTATACCAAATACATATCTAGATGAATTAAAGTTATATGAGAAGTTATTTACCGAAAACTTTGATGAAAATCATTTAATAGGACTCGGTATTTCTAGTAGATCATTAATAAACAAAAATTATAAGTATTTTAATTCACTTTCACTCGTTGATAATAAATTAAACTTAGTTCAAAATTACAATAAAATAAATTTAGTTCCTTTTGGTGAATTTCTTCCATTTGAAAATTTGCTTAATAAAATTGGTTTAAAAACAATTACCAATAATATTGGATCATTTACTAAGGGGGGTGAAAGAAAAATTATGCATATAGATAACAACACTCAAGGCTTAAAATTTTTACCATTAATTTGTTATGAGATAATTTATAGTGGTAATCTGACAAAAGATAATAATTACGATTTTATAATAAATATATCTGAAGATGGGTGGTTTGGTAAATCTGTTGGACCAAAGCAACACTTCTCTCACAGTATATTCAGAGCTATTGAAACTGGAAAATATGTTTTGAGATCAGCAAATAATGGCATGACAGCAATAATTAATCCATTAGGGGAGGTCGAAAAAAAAATTAATTATAACAAAGATGGTTTTATTGACTTTGAAAAAAGAAGAGACTTTAATCCAACTATATTTTCTTTATACGGAAACAAAATATTTATCTTATTAATTTTGTTGTATATTTTATTAATTTTTTCATTTAATAGGATCAAAGATGAGTAATTTAAAAAATTTTCTTTTTACTAGCGAGTCAGTTTCTGAGGGACATCCAGACAAAGTATCTGATAGAATATCTGATATGGTTGTAGATACTTATTTATCTAAAGATCCTTATGCGAGAGTTGCTTGTGAAACTCTTACAACTACCAATAAGGTTGTTTTAGCCGGAGAGGTGAGAGGACCAGAGATTAATAAAGAAGATCTTATAAAAAATGTTAGGGACTGCATTAAAGATATTGGTTATGATCAAGAAGGTTTCACTTGGAAAGAAGCTACAAGAATAGATTCTCATCTTCACTCACAATCTTCAGATATTGCGATGGGAGTAGACTCCAAAGGAAATAAAGATGAAGGAGCTGGGGATCAAGGGATAATGTTTGGATATGCATGTAGTGAAACTGATGTTTTAATGCCAGCACCAATTCACTATTCACATAAAATTTTAAGACTAATGGCTAAGGATAGAAAATCTGGAAAATTAAAGAATATTGAACCCGACTCTAAAAGCCAAGTCACATTTGAATATATAAATGGAAAACCAGCAAAAGTGAAGTCAGTGGTTATATCTTCTCAACATTCAGCTGACGTGAATCAAAAAGAGGTCAGAGAAATTTTGAGGCCATATATGTTAAAAACAATTCCAAAAGAATTTATGAAAGATTTTGAAGACGATGAGTTTTATGTAAATCCAACTGGAAATTTTGTCATTGGAGGTCCTGATGGTGATTGCGGATTAACTGGGAGAAAAATTATTGTAGACACTTATGGTGGGGCAGCACCTCATGGTGGAGGAGCGTTTTCTGGAAAAGACCCAACCAAAGTCGATAGATCAGCTGCCTACGCAGCAAGATATATTGCAAAAAATATCGTTGCTTCAAAAATTTCTGAAAAATGTTTAATTCAATTGGCATATGCTATCGGAGTATCAAAACCTCTATCAATCTATGTAAATCTTTTTGATGATGATTTGGATAAAAATAAGTTTGTTACAGAGAGAATTAAAGAAAATTTTGATTTGAGTCCTAGAGGGATTAGAGAGATGTTGGGATTGAATAAGGCCATTTATGAAAAAACAGCTGCCTATGGCCATTTTGGAAGAACCCCTGAAAGTGATGGAGCTTTTTCTTGGGAAAACACTGATAAAACTACAGTTTTTACAAAATAGTTTTTATTGAATAATTAATAAACTTTACTATATTCCGAGTACACTCTCGATTTCAAAAATGGGCTTTGGCCCATTTTTTTTTGGAGTTTACTAAAATGTTAAATAAAAGAGCTGATAAATTAGAATTGTTAAGAATTGCTGAGGCAGTGGCTTTGGAAAAAGCCATTGATAAAGAGTTGATAATTAATTCAATGGAAACTGGAATTGCAAAAGCTGCTAAGTCAAAGTTCGGTCAAGACAATGAAATTAAAGTTTCTATAAATAGAGAGAATGGAGACATAGAGATTTTCAGAAAATTAATAATTTCAGAAAATCCAGAAAATTCCAACACAGAAATTAAATTGAAGGATGCTATTGTTTTAAATAATCAAAACAAAGACAAAAAAATTGGCGACGAAGTTTTACAACCACTTCCAGCGTTTGATTTTGGAAGAATAGCTGCACAAACGGCTAAACAGGTTATAAGTTTTAATGTTCGTGAAGCTGAGAGAGAAAGACAGTTTAACGATTTCAAAGATAAACAAGACTCAATTTTAAGCGGAATAGTAAAAAGACTTGAATTTGGAAATGTAATAGTTGATCTTGGAAGGACAGAGGCCATAATTCAAAAAAGTGAGCTTATTCCTAGAGAGAATATAAAAGCTGGTGATAGAATTAAAGCTTATTGCTATGATGTTAGAAGAGAAAATAAAGGGCAACAAATTTTTTTATCTAGAGCACATCCAAAATTTATGGAAAAACTTTTTGTTCAAGAGGTTCCAGAAATTTATGATGGGTTAATTGAAATTAAATCTTCCTCTAGAGACCCTGGAAGTAGAGCGAAGGTCTGTGTTAAGGCAATTGATACTTCATTAGATCCTGTAGGTGCTTGTGTTGGAATGAGGGGTTCTAGAGTTCAAGCTGTTGTAAACGAATTACAGGGTGAAAAAATTGATATTGTAAATTGGTCAGAAGATCCGGCGATTTTAGTCTCTAATGCATTATCTCCAGCTGAGGTTCAAAGAGTAAATGTTGATTTTGAAAGAAAAAAATTAGATGTGATTTTGACTGAGGAAAATCTTAGTAAAGCAATAGGTCGTAGGGGGCAAAACGTAAGACTTGCAACAAAATTATTAAATTATGAAATCAACATAATGACAGATCAAGAGGACTCTGAGAGAAGACAACAAGAGTTCAAAGAAAAAACAGAAAATTTTGTTAAAAATTTAGAGTTGGATGAAACTCTCGGTCAGTTACTTGTTGCAGAAGGTTTTTCAACTATAGATGACATTAAAGATAGCTCTCTAGATAGTTTCAAGAATATAGAGGGAATTGAAGAGGACACTGCTATAGCTTTAATAGAGAGGGCAAAAGAATTTCATAAGAAAGATCAAGAGGATATTTCACAGAGAATTAAAGATTTGGGAATATCAGATGATTTAATCAACCTGAAAGGCTTAACACCAGGCATGTTGTTAACTTTGGGAGAGCAAAAAATTTTAAAACTCGAAGATTTCGCCGATCTAGCATCAGATGAGTTAACAGGAGGTTTTGATGTTGTAAAAGGAGAGAAGATAAAAATTCAAGGATATTTAGAAGATTTTGCACTATCAAAGTCTGAGGCAGATGAGCTAATTATGTCAGCTAGAAACATAATTTATAAAGATTGAGAGATGAGTAATGGAAAACAAAAAAACAAAATTAACAATTTCAGGTGGTCCTAAAAAATCATTTAAAAATATTGATAGTTTAAATAATCAAGGAAAAAAAACGGTTATAATTAATAGGCAATCCCCTAAATTTTCAGGTAAAGGAAAATTTTCTAAAGGAGATGGATTTAAATCACCATCAACAAACTATAAAAAGGGTGATAATTATAAAACAAACTTCAAAATAAATAATTCTAATTTAGGTATAAGCGATTTTGAAAAACGTAAGTTAGCAGAGCAAAGGGCAACAAAAAGATTTAAAGGAGAGGATGATAAAGACAAAAAATCTAAGACAAGTGGCTTAAAAAAAAGAGATGTAAAATTAACTGTTTCTAGGGCGTTAAGTGATGAAATAGAAACAAGAGAAAGAAGTTTAGCATCTGTAAAAAGAGCAAGACAAAAAGAACTTAAAAATATAAATAAAGAGGATAGTACAGATAATCAAAAACGCATTAAGAGGAATATTAATATTCCAGAAGCTATAACCGTGAGAGAGTTAGCCAATAGAATGGCTGAGCAGTCTAGTAATGTAATTAAACATTTGTTTGGAATGGGTGTTACCGTAACAATAAATCAAACATTAGCTGCCGATACCGCTGAGTATTTAGTAAAAGAATTTGGACATAATCCTATTAGGGAAGAAAAAGCAGAAGAAATAATTAAAAAAATCAAAGAAGCCCGAACTGAAAATTTAAAAAATAGAGCACCGATAATAACTGTAATGGGTCATGTTGATCACGGAAAAACTTCTGTTTTGGATGTTCTAAGAAGTGCCAATGTGGTGTCAGGAGAATTTGGTGGAATTACACAACATATTGGAGCTTATCAAATTACAAGTGGTGATAATAATTTAACTTTTATTGATACTCCTGGACATGCCGCTTTTACTGAAATGCGTGCAAGAGGATCAAAATTAACTGATATTGTTGTTTTAGTAGTTGCAGCAGATGATGGAGTTAAACCTCAAACAGTAGAGTCAATAAGACATGCAAAAGCCGCAAAGGTTCCTATAGTAGTGGCAATAAATAAATGTGATTTACCAGATGCTGATCCTCAAAAAATAAAAAATCAATTATTAGAATATGAATTGATCGCCGAGGATTTATCAGGAGATACATTAATGGTGGAAATCTCTGCTAAAACAAAAATGAATTTAAACAAATTGCTTGAAGCGATAACTTTACAAGCAGAAATTTTAGATCTAAAAACAGATTTTGATTCAAAAGCGACCGGTGTAGTACTTGAGTCAAAAATTGATGTTGGAAGAGGCCCTGTCGCAAATATTATTGTAACAAGCGGTACTTTAAAAAAAGGAGACTATTTTGTTAGCGGGATAAAATGGGGCAAAATAAGAGCTATAATAAACGATAAAGGCGAAAATGTTAGAGAAGCAATTCCGTCAACTCCAGTAGAAATCTTGGGTATAAACGGTGCTGCAAAATCGGGGGATGATTTTATTGTTCTTGATAGTGAAAAAGAAGCTAAAACTCTTAGTGAGAATAGAACAGAGGAAAATAAAGATATTAAAAATCCTTTGTCTTTTGCAACACAAGAATCAGCATTTTCAAATAAATCATCTCAGGATTTGAATTTAATTATCAAATCAGACGTCCACGGTTCCTCAGAAGCTATTAAAAATGCCATTAATCAAATTAAACATGATGAGGTGAAACCAAAAATTATTTTAGCAGATATAGGAATGATTACAGAGACTGACGTTACTTTAGCAAAAGCATCACAAGCTGTTTTAATAGCTTTTAATGTTAAACCAAGCAAAGAAGCAAAAAAACTGGCAGAAGATGAAAATATAAAAATATCAACATATAATATAATTTATGAGGTATTGGACTTTGTTAAAAAAAGCATGTCAGGACTACTGGCCCCAGATGTGCAAGAAAGTATAACGGGTACGGCTCAAATTTTAGAAATATTTAAAGTATCTGGTGCAGGCAAAGTTGCAGGCTCTAAAGTAACAGAGGGTGAAATTCTTGCTAATTCCAACGTAAGGATTATTAGAGACGGTACGATTATTTACACGGGTAAAATAGCGACCATATTTAGAGAGAAAAACCAAGTAAAACAGGTAGATATTGGCCAGGAGTGTGGTATCGCTCTCAAGGATTACATGGATTTTCAAAAAAATGATACAATTGAAGCTTTTAATGTTACATCTACTGAAAGGTCAATATAATGGCTGATAGAATAGGAAAACAATTTACCCAAAGGCAACTTAGAGTTGGTGAGATGATTAAACAGTCTTTGAGTATGATTTTTATAAGGAATGAGGCAAAAATTCCTAATTTAGAAACAAATAATATAACAGTAACAGAAGTTAGAATGAGTCAGGATTTGAAAATAGCTAAAGCATATGTGTTACCATTAGGTGGTAAAGATGCCGACAAAACAATCGAAAAATTAAAAGAGTATGCTTTTTTAATAAGAAAAATTTTGTCCCAAAAAATTATTGTAAAGTTTTTACCAAAAATCCTTTTTCGTAAAGATGAGTCTTTTGAATATGCAGAAAAAATTGAAAATTTAATTAAACAAACAAACAAGTAGGAAAATAAATATGAGCAAAAAATCATCAGAATTAGCTATTCATGATAAGGATACAGGATCATCTGAGATTCAAATAGCTTTATTAACAGAAAAAATTGAGAATTTATCTAAACATATTAAGCAGTTTAAAAAAGATAAACACTCCTCAGTTGGCTTACTGAAAGCAGTTAATAAGAGAAAAAAATTGTTAGATTACCTTAAAAAAAATAAGGTTGATTCTTACAAAAATGTACTGTCGAAATTGAAATTGAGAAAGTAAAAATCAAAATAGATAGAACGGAATGAAACGAAACGAACGAAACGAAATGGAAATGAAATGTTTAAAGTGTATAAGAAGGAAATTGAAGTAGCAGGAAAGAAGATAAGTTTAGAAACAGGAAAAGTAGCAAGACAAGCAGACGGTGCAATAATCGCGACATGTGGAGAGACAGTTGTTTTAGCAACAGTGGTGGGAGCAAAAAAAGTAAATCCTGATGTTGATTATTTCCCACTATCCGTAAATTATCAGGAAAAATACTATGCGGCAGGAAAAATTCCAGGTGGGTATTTCAAAAGAGAGGCAAGACCAACCGAGAGTGAAACATTAATCTCTAGATTAATTGATAGACCAATCAGACCGTTATTTCCTGATGAATTTAAAAATGAAGTTCAGTTGTTACCAACGGTAATTTCTTATGATAAAGAAAATGAAGCAGATATTTTATCAATTACAGCATCATCAGCAGCTTTAGCTATATCAGGAATGCCATTCATGGGTCCTGTTGGAGCCTCTAGGGTTGGTTTTATTGATGGAAAATATGTTTTAAATCCATCAAAAGCTGAGCTTGAAAAATCAAAATTAGACTTGGTTGTAGCGGGTACTAAAGATGCAGTGCTTATGGTTGAGTCTGAAGCGAGCGGTTTAACAGAGGAAGAGATGTTAAATGCAGTTAAATTTGGTCATGAAGGTTTTGTTCCTGTGATTGAAATGATTGAAGAACTTGCAAAAGAATGTAGAAAACCTGAATGGATCGTTGAAAAGAAGGACCTATCAGAAGTTAAGAAAAAACTTGAGGGAACTTTCACAGAAGATCTTAAAAAAGCTTTTGCAACGATAGATAAACAAGATAGATCAAATCAAATTTCAGAAATTACTGACAAAGCTAAAAAACTTTATGAGGAAGATGAAAATTACACAGATCTTGATGTTAATTCTGAACTCAAAAAAATCGAAAAATCAATAGTTCGAACAGATATTTTAAAAAATAAAAACAGAATTGATGGTAGAGGATTATCTGATGTAAGGCCTATATCTTGTGAAGTTGGTGTTCTACCACGAACCCATGGTTCTGCTTTGTTTACCAGAGGTGAAACACAGGCAATTGTGACAGCTACTTTAGGTACATCGGATGATGAGCAAAGAATTGAAAGTTTAGATGGATTACAAAGAGAAAGATTCATGCTTCACTACAATTTTCCACCTTTTTCAGTTGGAGAAACAGGAAGAATTGGAACTGGTAGAAGAGAAATTGGACATGGTAAATTAGCGTGGAGAGCAATACATTCTTCATTGCCATCAAAAGAAGCATTCCCCTATACTTTTAGAGTAGTTTCGGAGATTACTGAGTCTAATGGTTCATCTTCAATGGCTACTGTTTGTGGAACATCATTAGCACTAATGGATGCGGGTGTACCCATTAAAGAACCAGTTGCAGGTATAGCAATGGGTTTGATCAAAGAAGGTGATGATTTTAGTGTCTTATCAGATATCTTAGGTGATGAAGATCATTTAGGTGATATGGACTTTAAAGTTGCCGGAACTAAAGATGGAATTACTTCTCTTCAAATGGATATCAAAATTACAGGAATTACATTTGAGATAATGGAGCAGGCATTAAGCCAAGCTAAAGATGGAAGAGTTCATATTTTAGGAGAGATGAATAAAGCATTATCAGCCTCAAGAGCTGATGTTGGAAAACACACTCCAAAAATGGAAAAAATTAATGTTGATAAAAAAGACATTGCTGCTGTGATTGGAAAAGGTGGAGCAACCATAAGAGAGATAGTTGAAAAATCAGGTGCTAAAGTTGATGTAAATGATGAGGGTATAGTCACAGTTGCTGCTCCAGATGAAGAGTCTAGAAACATTGCTATGCAAATGATCAAAGATATCACTGCCAAAGCTGAGTTAAATAAAATTTATTCTGGAAAAGTTATGAAGATTATGGAGTTTGGTGCATTTGTTAATTTCCTAGGAAAACAAGACGGACTTGTTCATATATCAGAACTTGCAGATAAAAGAGTTGCTAAAGTAACTGATGTTGTCAAAGAAGGCGATGAAGTAAAAGTTAAAGTAATTGGTTTTGATAGAGGAAAGGTGAAACTATCTATTAAACAAGCTTTGGTTTAATATGTAAAATTGAAAAATTATTAAAATAATTAGATTATTTTATGAGAATAGCTGTTTTGAGTTTAATAATTTTTATCTTTCTTTTAAACGGTAATAAAGCTTATTCGGGCACAGTTACTATGCCTTCAACTTTAACAACTGATACAACTGATTTCGTTTTATTATCAAGTTCAGGAACAACACCTAGTATTAGCGGTTATACAGGAACTCTCCTCGTTTCAGCAGTAGCATCGGATGGAAATATAAAGGTAACTTCTGTTACAAATCTAATGCAGGCACAGGGCTATTGTGATTATCCAAGTGATAATTCAAGTGTCCCTTCTAAGTGTACAGGTAGTTCTCTTACTGAAATAGGTTTTAGAGGAACTCAAGATGATATTAATAACGCACTTGCAACATTATCATTTAAAGGCGATGGCGTTGCTGGATCTCCTACTATTACTGTTGCTGTAACTCCAGCTGGTACTAATTATTTTTCAGGAAATGGTCATTACTATGAACTTGTAACTGGAACTATTAATTGGGAAGACGCAAAAACTGCTGCAGAAGCTTCAACTTACTTAGGTCTTACAGGTTATCTCGTAACAATTACAAGTGAAGCTGAGAATAATTTTATTAAAAATAAAATTGGTACCAATACTTGGATTGGTGGATCTGATGATGCAACACATACATCTAATACCCATCCAGCTATAAGTCTTGATTTAGGACAAGGTAATGCTCGAGCAGGAGAAGGTACATGGGAATGGGTTTCAGGACCTGAAAACGGAAAGACTTTTTTTTGTCAAGTAGCAATTGAGAGTACAACACCAGGAGTTAATAAGGCAGATCCTGCACATGAGGATTGCACAGTTGCATCAGGTTATTCTTATGCAAATTGGTTAACTGATGAACCTAACGATCACCCATCTGCATATGACGGGGATGAAAATTGTGCTCATATGTACGGTTCTCCATCAGGCAGAAAAGGTAAATGGAATGACTTACATTGCACAAATGATACAACTGGAGCGTATGTAATTGAATATGGTGGAACAGCTGGTGAAAGTGCAACCGTAAGTGGTCAAACTACATTAACAATTAAATCAACAGAAGTTAGCGGTTTCAATGCGTTCGATGACAAACAAGTAAGTGGAATGGCAAACGCACAAACAGAACATGCTAAAAGATTTATGTTCAATACTACCAATCAAGTTATGCGTAGAATGGAACAGTTTAGAAGAGTTGGAATTAATAAATCAACTCGAATTAAAGATATGAAATTGACTCTTTCTAATCAAAATAATTACAAAGAACAAATACCCCCAGAATTATTTGATTATTACATTGATAAATATAAAAATTTATCCTCAAAAAATATTGATGATTTAATTAGTGAACTACCATTAACAAAATATTTAAAAGAAAATTATAATATGACACCAAAAGATTGGGCATTTTGGACAGCTGGCTCAATTAATAAAGGAAGACTTAATCTTAGCTCAGGTGGCGATTTAGGAATAATAAATAGAACTGAGAGTTTTTTATTAGGTGCAGATGTTAATTATAATAAAGGTTCTTTATTTGGACTTGTTTTTAGGCGCGAAGATGATCAATCTAATATAGGCACTAAAGATAGCACTGGATTTTTAGCAAGATCAAATAATTTTTCCCTATATAATACCTGGCAAGGATCTGAAAAAAATTATATCGATTCTTTTTTAGGGTTTGGAAAAACTACTTATGCCACAACACGTATTACTGATACCTCAAACCCTTCCAATGTTGTAAAAGGTAAATTTAAAGCAAATCAAATTTTTGGTTCGGTTAAATATAATTTAAAGAATGTCCGTAAAAATTATAAATTTCACAATTATTCCAAATTTGATCTCGGTTTTGTAAATTTTGATGGATATTCTGAGACAGGTAGCAGTAGTTCAAAGCTAAAATTTGACAAAAGAGAACTTGAAACATCATCAATTTCTTTAGGATCTGCCGTTGAGAAAGAAATTTACCTTACCGACTCATTATTTATTCCTTATTTTAAGATAGATTTTAATAAGGATCTTACAGATGGATCAGATATACAAGCTAACTTTGTTGGAGAAACAACCAAATATAATACTACTATTGAAAAAAAATATAACTCAATGATTATTTTGGAAACTGGATTTGATTGGTTTTTAGATAATGGGTGGAATATTAAATCTGTATTTAGCAGAATTGATAAAGATGGTGTTGGACACGAAAACTTAATAGAGCTAAGAGCTGTTAAATCAAGACAAAACTTATATTAAAATTAAGTTATATTTTTTGGATCAGGCATTCCAACTTTGTTGTATCCCGCATCTACATAGTGAATTTCACCAGTAACACCATTTGCAAGATCGCTTAGAAGATATAATGCTGAATTGCCAACATCATGAATATCAACATTTCTTTTTAGGAATGAATGATCTTCATTCCATTTATATAAAAATTTTGCATCTCCAATAGCAGAAGCTGCTAAGGTTTTAATAGGGCCAGCACTTATCGCATTAACTCTCATGCCTTTAACGCCCAAATCTCTAGCTAAGTATTTTACACTAGCCTCAAGAGCTGATTTACACACACCCATTACGTTATAATTTGGAATAGCTTTAGTAGACTCGTAAGTTAATGTAAGAAGACTTCCACCTTGTTTCATCACTTTTGATGCTTCTTTTGCTACTTCAGTAAATGAAAAACATGAAATTAACATACTTCTTAAAAAGTTTTCTCTAGTTGTATTTAAATATTCGCCTGATAATTCTGATTTATCTGAAAATGCAACTGCATGAACTACAAAATCAATTTCTCCCCATTGAGATTTGATATTCTCAAATAATTTTACAACCTCTTCTTTTTTTTCAACATCACAGCTAAAAGTTGATTTTGAATTTAATTTTTCTGCTAGAGGGACCACTCTTTTCTTAAGAGCATCACCTAAATACGTAAAAGCTAATTCAGCGCCAGCTTCTGAAAGTTTTTGAGAGATACCCCAAGCAATAGATCTTTCATTAGCAACTCCCATGATTAATCCTTTTTTACCTTTCATCAAGCTCATGATTAAACCTTTTCAAAAACTAGTGCAGCATTGGTTCCACCAAAGCCAAAACTGTTTGACATAACCGCATTTAAAGAAACATTTTTCTCTGATTTTGCAACAATTGGAAATTTTTTAGCTTCCTCGTCCATTTCTTTGATATTAGCTGAACCAGCAATAAAATTATTTTTCATCATAATTAAACAATATATCGCCTCGTGTACCGACGCTGCTCCTAAAGGATGACCTGATAAAGATTTTGTTGAGCTAATTTTCGGAATTTGTTCACCAAAAGTTTCTTTTACAGCGTTTAGTTCTGTTATGTCTCCAACAGGAGTAGATGTTCCATGAGTATTAATATAATCAATTTTATTTTTTGCTGTTGCCATTGCCATCTTCATACATCTTACAGCTCCTTCGCCAGATGGAGCTACCATGTCATAACCATCTGAAGTTGCTCCATATCCAGTGAGTTCAGCATATATTTTGGCACCTCTTGCTTTAGCATGCTCATATTCTTCAAGCACCAATACTCCACCCCCACCAGCAATAACAAAACCATCTCTTGTTTTATCATAAGCTCTTGAAGCAGTTTCAGGTGTATCATTATATTTTGAGGACAAAGCAGTCATTGCATCAAACATTGCTGTCATGGCCCAATGAATTTCTTCACTTCCACCAGCGAAGACAATATCTTGTTTTCCCATTTGAATTAGCTCCATAGAGTTTCCTATACAATGCCCACTAGTTGCACATGCTGAGCTCATTGTATAATTAGTCCCTTTTATTTTAAAAGGTACGGCCAAAGTTGCCGAAGCAGTGCTTGCCATTGTTCTTGGAACAATAAATGGTCCCATAAGTTTTGGAGTTTTAGCTCTAGTTTTATCTGCAGCCAAAATCACATTTTCAATTGACGGGCCACCTGAGCCCATTACTATTCCAGTTTTAAAATTGCTTACCTCTTTCTCCTCAAGCCCAGAGTCCTCGATAGCTTCTTTCATTGCAATATAATTATATGCTGAGCCTGATCCCATAAACCTTATTGTTTTTCTATCAATAAAATCCTCAAGTTTTATGTTTGGTTTACCGTGAATATGACTTTTAAGATTATGTTCTTTATATTCTGGACTGAAAGATATTCCAGACTTTGAGTTTAAAAGAGAATTGTATACCTCATCTTGGTTGTTTCCTAGACATGAAACAACCCCTAAACCTGTAATTACGACTCTTTTCATTATTTAAATAATCCTACTTTTAAATTGTCTGCTGAATAAATTTTTTTATCATCGGCTAAAACCATACCATTGGCAAGACCTACTGTAGTACCTCCAGGAGACATGATTTTTTTCATATCAATTTCATATTTTACTAATTTTATATTTTGCAAAACTTCTCCTGTAAATTTCACTGTACCTACACCTAAAGCCCTTCCTTTTCCTGGATTTCCAATCCAACCTAAAAAAAAACCTACTAACTGCCACATAGCATCAAGACCAAGACAGCCAGGCATAACAGGATCTTCTTTAAAGTGACAATCAAAAAACCAAAGATTTTTTTTAATATCTAATTCAGCTTTTAAAGAACCTTTTTTAAATGCTCCTTTGTCATCATTAATTTCTGTAATTCTATCAAACATCAGCATTGGTGGAAGTGGTAATTTAGCATTACCTGGGCCAAATAATTTTCCTTCTCCACAATTTATAAGTTCATCATACGAGTATGAGTTTTTTTTCATAAAATTGAGTACCCTTATTTACTTGATTTTACCATTATATAATATAAATTTAACTTTAGTTTAGAATAATTTTAAATAACAATACGGTTAAATAGTGAAATATATCGATAAATTGAGAAATTCTGGATTACGACCAACTAAACAAAGACTTCAAATATGTGAGGTTTTATTTGATACTGAAAAGACATTTCATTTCACGATTAATGAGCTAGATCAGAAAATTAAGAAGCAAAAAAATAACAAAATTTCTTTAGCAACTATTTATAATACTGTTCATGCTTTTGAAAAAAAAGGATACCTTAAACAGATCCCGATTAATTCAAACCAAACTTATTTTGATACAAATGTTACCGATCATCATCATTTTTATGATTTAAAAGATGAAAAGTTGATTGATTTAGAAAATTCTGATGTAGGCCCAATAAACATCTTTAAAAAAATAAACGGTAAAAAGATTAAATCTGTCGAAGTTCTTGTTAAGCTAGAAGACTAATTATCTGCTTTCACTTTAGCGTCATTTTAAACCAATTGACAGCTTTTTAGAATCATTATAAACTACTTTCTAAAGCTAATTAATCTAAAGGAAAATAATGAGTACTGAAAATTTTAAAGATAAATCTTTTAAAGCAAATCAAATGAGCAAATGTCCTTTTACGGGGGCAGGGACACCCGCAAAGTTTTCTGCAGGACGGGGACAAACGGTGAGAGATTTTTGGCCTAATAGCCTAAATCTTAAAATTCTTAGTCAGCACTCAAATTTATCTAACCCTATGGATAAAAAATTTAGTTACGCTAAAGAGTTTAAAAAACTTAATTATAAAGCACTGAAAAAAGATTTAAAAAAATTAATGACTGACTCACAAGAGTGGTGGCCAGCTGATTACGGTCATTATGGACCACTCTTTATTAGGCTTGCTTGGCACGCTGCAGGAACTTACAGAACTGGTGATGGTAGAGGTGGAGCTGGAACAGGTAATCAAAGATTTGCTCCCCTTAATTCTTGGCCAGATAATGTGAATTTGGATAAAGCTAGATTGCTTTTATGGCCGATCAAAAAGAAATACGGAAGAAAAATTTCATGGGCTGATTTATTTATACTTGTTGGTAATGTTGCATTAGACTCAATGGGTTTCAAAACTTTCGGTTTTGGAGCTGGTAGAACAGACATTTGGGAGCCAGAAGATGATATTTATTGGGGCTCAGAAAAAGAAATGTTAGGTGTAGAAAGGTATAGTGGAGAGAGAGATTTAGAACAGCCTCTAGGAGCATCCCATATGGGTTTAATTTATGTTAATCCCCAAGGTCCTGATGCTAATCCAGATCCTAAACTTGCAGCACATGATATTAGAGAAACATTTGGCAGAATGGCAATGAATGATTACGAGACAGCCGCTTTAGTTGCTGGAGGACATACATTTGGGAAATCTCATGGTGCAGCATCTGAGTCATTCAAGGGTCCTGATCCCGAGGCTTCAAAACTTCAAGACCAGTCTACTGGATGGAATAGTGGTTACAAATCTGGAAAAGGTGTTGATACAATAAGCAGTGGTATTGAGGGCGCCTGGACTCAAAATCCCATTAGATGGGACATGGGCTATTTAGATTGTTTATATGGACATGAATGGGAGCTTACAAAAAGCCCTGCTGGTGCTCACCAATGGACGCCTAAGAAAAATGGTCAAGAAATTAAAATGGTTCCTGATGCACATAAGAAAGGTGTGCTACACCCACCAATGATGCAAACAACTGATATCTCAATGAAAGTTGATCCAAGTTATGGACCTATTACAAAACATTTTCATCAAAATCCAAAAGAGTTTCATGATGCTTTTGCGAAAGCTTGGTTTAAATTAACTCACAGAGATATGGGTCCTAGAGTTTGTTATCTTGGTAGTGAAGTTCCAAAAGAACAGTTAATTTGGCAAGATCCAATAGATAAACCAAAATATAAACTTAAGTCAAAAGATATTAAAGATTTGAAAAATAAAATTTCTAAATCAAAAATATCGATTTCAGATTTAGTATCAACCGCTTGGGCGTCAGCGTCAACTTTTAGAGGATCAGACAAAAGAGGTGGTGCTAATGGTGCAAGGATAATGTTAGAGCCCCAAAAAAATTGGAAAGTTAATAATCCTAAAAAGTTATCAAATGTAATTAAAGCTTTAAATAAAATCAAAAGTAAATTTGACAGTAATAAAAAAAGTGTTTCAATGGCCGATTTAATTGTACTAGCAGGTGGTGTTGGAATCGAAATGGCCGCAAAAAAAGCTGGTTATAAAGTTAAAGTTCCATTTTCAGCAGGAAGAGGAGATGCGAGACAAGACCAAACTGATATTAATTCATTTGGCCTTCTAGAACCACAAGCAGATGGCTTTAGAAATTACTTAAATGGTGGAGCTTCAAATGTTTCTGCAGAAGAAAAATTAGTAGATAAGGCTCAGTTGATGGGTTTAACAGCACCTGAAATGACAGCTCTTATAGGTGGAATGAGAGTTTTAGAAACTAACTATAACAATTCAAAACATGGTGTTTTTACAAATAGACCTGGTTATCTTACAAATGATTATTTCATAAACTTACTAGATATGAATACAACTTGGAAAGAAGAAGATGTGTCCGAGCAGACGTTTGTAGGGAAAGACAGAAAAACTCAAAAGATTAAATGGAAAGCGACGAGAGTTGATTTGATTTTTGGTTCAAATTCTCAATTAAGAGCCATAGCAGAGGTTTACGCATGTGAAGATTCAGGGGATAAATTTATTAAGGATTTTATTGCTGCATGGGTAAAAGTAATGAATTCAGACAGGTTTGACTTGAAATTAAATTAATAAAAACTAAAGAATATTTTATGCCATCAGTAACTTTCGATGATTTTTATGAGGTTCCAGATCTTAATTTTGATATAACAAGATTAAGAGAAGATTTAGATAAAATTTTAAAAGCTAAAAAATTTAATTCTCCTGGAGTAACACATTTTGGTGCAATATCATTAAATCAAATCCCAAATGACAGAAGTTCTATTGAAGGAAATAATATACGAGGAAAATATTGGACTATAGCAGATGAAACTGGAAAAGAAGTTTCTAGAGATGTTGATATAGATGAGTCTAAATATACACAATTAGTCCCCGAATTTGAGAATACTTATTTCAAAGAGGTTTACGAGACACTAAATAAAAAATTTAAACTAGGCAGGGTAAGACTTTTGTTAAAAGAACCAAGGTCAACACTTAGCTGGCATAAAGACCCAGAGTGTAGACTGCACGTACCAATTATTACTAATAAAGGTTGTTCGATGGTAATTGAGAATGTTGCAAAACACCTCCCTGCTGATGGAAAAGTTTGGATAACAAACAACACAAAATACCACAATTTCTTCAATGGTGGGGAACAGGCAAGAATACATCTAGTGGCTTGCGTGCTAGAAAGCCCTTTTAAGGTACAAAATGGAAATAACTAGCGGGATATTTAAGGCAGCAGGTAATATCTATCAAAATAACAAAGGTTCTATCCTTAGGACAATAATCTATACAATTGGACACTTTGCAATAGCCATAACTGTTCTAATGTTAGTTGCCGACGTTTCTTTCATGATTGCATTGACTGACGCGATTGTTGAACCAATAGCCAACTCCGTTTGGTATTTTATTTTGGACAAATGGTGGGCCAGTAGGTCGAAAAACTAAAAAAAATTTTAATTAAATCACAATTCTTTTTTCGAGATTAATCTTGATAATAATTATCATTATCAAAAAAATATGCGCTAATGATAATTATTCTCACAGATTTTTCTTGAAAGCATTTTTCCTAATATTATTTTAACTGTATGCAAATTGAAAACTATAATTGTAAAAAATGCGGGCTTACAATTTCTTCAACTTGTTCTAAATGTGATAAAGTAGTTGATGTTGAAGTTCTAGATGATGGTTGCATTGTGCAGAAAACAAAATGTGGTGATTGTGCAAATACACCTGTAATCAAAGACGTTTGCGCGCAACAAAAGTAACTGAATATTTAAAAGTTATTTAATTTCTCCCCAAAGATTGGTGTTTTTTATCCATCCCTTAAATTTGGATGTTTTAATTTGACACCAGTTTTCATTACATCTTTTAACAATTAATATTCTACCTTTTTTAATTTTTGCAAGGGGTTTTGAAAAGTTAGATGGTTTTTCAAATAAAATTTTATCCTTAAGCGGTATAATTGCGTTTATCTGTTTCAGTTGTGAAACATGTATCCAGCCACTGTTATTCTTTACATCAATAATCCTTCGAAAATTTTCATTTTTATCAATTTGTTTAATTGGAAGATTAATTTTCTTATAGACATATTTTATAGGTGACTCTAAGCTAGGCCCATATCTGACATTAACTTTACTTTTTTTTAAAGATAGAAAAATTTCATCAGCAAAACAATTGGATAAATAAAAAAAAGTTAAAATAAGTAATGATATTATTTTTTTTGGCATTACTTGGATATCCTTAACTTTTTTAATTTAACCTTTCTAAAACTTAAATTTAGTAAATCAAGCACAAGAATATATCCATTTAAATTTTTACCAATGTTTAAAATTTTTTTTAATATCTCATTAGCTTGAATTGTACCAATAATACCGGCAACTGTTCCTAGAACACCTTCATGTTCACAATTTAAAATGTCATCTGAGATTTCTTTTTCTTGAAAAAAAGATCTTATGCATGGCGTGTTTTTATTTTTAAAATTAAAAGTAAAGATATGTCCATCAAATTTGCTTATAGCTCCTACAACAAGAAATTTTTTTGTTTTTTTACAATAATCGTTTACTAAGAATTTAGTTTTAAAGTTATCTGATCCATCTATGATATAATCATATTTACTTATTATATTTTTAATATTACCCTTATTGAGCTTAACTTTGTAACAATTAACTTTTGTGTTTGAATTAATTTTGCGTAATTTTTTTTTTGCCGCTATAACTTTTGACTTTTTGATATCTTTTACATCATAAAGGCTTTGTCTATGAATATTGGTTATATCTACATGATCGAAGTCAATTATCCCAAGATTACCTACACCTGCTCTAGTAAGAAATTCTGCAACAGAACAACCCAAACCACCCATTCCAATGATAAAAACTTTTGATTTAATTATTTTTTTTTGACCTAAAGCACCAATATTTTTTAGAATTATTTGTCTTGAGTATCTCGCAACCTGGCTTTTACTTAAATTTTGACTCATTTACCTGTTGAGCCAAATCCACCCTCTCCTCTTAAAGTCTTGGGCAATTTATTTGCTTCCTCTAATTCCATCTTTGCAATAGGGGTTAAAACCATTTGTGCAATTCTATCATTATTATTGATAACAAAATCATGATTACTATGATTAAATATGATAATTTTTAATTCACCTCTATAATCACTATCAATAGTTCCAGGAGTATTTAAAACACTAATATTATTTTTAGCTGCTAACCCAGAACGTGGCCTTATTTGTATCTCATAATCTTCAGAGAAAGCGACAGATAATCCTGTTGGAATTAAGGCTGAGGTTTGTGGTTTAATTACAATTTTTTCTTTTACAAAAGCCATTAGGTCCATACCTGAAGCTCCTTTAGTCTTATAAGATGGGAGAGTAACCTTAGGATCAAGTTTTTTAATTAATACTCTGACCATTAATTCATATGGGTTACAATTCTATCAACAATTTCTTCTGAGATCTCAGATTTCTTTTTGTATGAAAGTGTCTCTTTTTTCTTTTTAAGATTATTATAATGAATTGTAACCTCGTTATGATCACTATCAAAACCAATATTTTTTTTAGACACATCATTTGCAACAATCCAATCACAGTTTTTATTTTTAAGTTTTTTTATGGCATTCGAGTCTAAATTTTTTGTTTCAGCTGCAAAACCAATGACTAGTTTTGGTCTCATTGAATTATGATTTGAAATATAATTCAAGATATCAACATTTCTTTCTAATTTAATATTTAGGCTTTCTTTTTTTTTTATTTTATCTTTACTTTTTACATTAATCTTAAAATCAGAAACCGCAGCTGAAAACACTGCAATATCTGCTGGTAAATTTTTTTGAGTAGCTTTAAACATTTCATCTGCTGTTTCGACTTTAATAAGTTTAATTTCTTGATCTATTTCTAAATTTGTTGGACCAGATATTAAAGTTGTATCAAATCCTCTCTTATGCAGAGATTTTGCAATCTCATAACCTTGTTTACCACTTGATTTATTCGAAATAAATCTTACTGGATCAATGTATTCATTTGTTGGACCTGCAGTAACTAAAGCTTTAATCTTTTTATTTTCTTTCTGAGTTTCAAGAAAATTTTGGATCTCATTAAATATTTCGATTGGTTCAGACATTTTGCCCTCACCATACTCTCCACATGCCATATCACCGGTAATAGGACCTATAACTTTATAACCGTAACCTACTAAATTTTTCAAATTATTTTTAGTTGATTGATGCTCCCACATTCTTACGTTCATTGCTGGAGCCAAGTAAACTTGTTTATTAGATGCCAGTATAACAGTTGAAGCTAAATCTTCAGCGTTTCCAGAAGCAAGTTTTGAAATAGTATTAGCAGTTACAGGAGCAACAATAATCACATCAGCCCATCTTGATAAGGCAATATGGTCCATTTCTAACTCATTTTCTATACTGAAAAGGTCTTCGTAAACTTTCCCCTGCGATAATGAAGCTATTGATAAGGGAGTTACAAATTTTTTAGCACTCTTTGTTAAAATTGTTCTAATGGTGGCTTTACTTTTCCTGAATAATCTTATTAATTCCAAACTTTTATATGCAGCAATTCCTCCGCAAATTATAAACAAAATTTTTTTATTAGCTAAATTTTTCATTTTGTGAATTAAAATACTAGAAGGCCAAGAATTACAAGTAATAAAAAACCTATTATAGATTGATTTCTGAAAGTCACCATTTCAGATCTTTTATCACTTAATGCATTATAAGAATTTGAGTTTTGAGGAATTTGTCCACTAGCCAAAAAAGTAAGAGCCTGATTAGCTTTATCCATTATCTCCGGAAATTCAGGTAATCTCTTTATTACTTCTGATGTGCTATTAATTGTTTCATTAATTGTGGTCATAGGGTTTTTTGTTTCTTTCAACCAGTTTTCAAGAATAGGTTTAGATGTAGTCCAGATGTTTGTTTCAGGATTTAATTTTCTTGCCACTCCTTCAACTACAACCATTGTTTTTTGTAACATCAATAATTGTGGTTGTGTTTGCATATTAAATTTTTCTGTGACATCAAAAAGCTGTTTTAATAACTTTCCACCAGATATATCTTTAACTGCTTGACCAAAAATAGGCTCACCTATAGATCTTAAAGCTTGAGCAAGATCATTTATCGGGACATCTTTTGGCACTAAACCCGCCAATAAATGGACCTCAGCAACTTTTTTGTAGTCTCTTTGAATAAAACCAAAGAGTATTTCAGCCAAAAATCTTTTACTCATTTTATCAAGTCTTCCCATAATTCCAAAATCAATAGGAACAATATGGCCATCATTATCTATCAAAATATTTCCTTGGTGCATGTCAGCGTGAAAAAAACCATCTCTAACAGCATGTCTAAGAAAATTTTGGATAATATCTTCCGCTAATTTTTTTGTATTTATATCCCTTTTTTTTAACTCATCAGTTTCTCTAATTGAGATACCCTCAACCCAATCCAGTGTCATTACATTTTCACTAGTATAATTCCAGTAAATTTTTGGAACATTAAAACCAATATCATTTTTTGTATTTTCTGCATATTCATTTGCGGCAGCCGCCTCAAATCTTAGATCCATCTCAAGATTAGTAATTTCTCTGAGTAAAAAAACTACTTCTACAAGTTTCAATCTTTTTGTCTTTTTTATTAAAGACTCAACCAAGAATGCAAACAACATAATTGCATCAATCTCTTCATTGAAAATTTTTTTAATATCAGGCCGTAAAATTTTTATTGCAACATCTTTTATTATTCCATTATCATTTATTTTAGCTTTATGGACTTGAGCAATAGATGCAGCTGCAATAGGTTCGCTTAAATCAATAATTGAGTTGAAGGTATCAATTCCTAAGTCATCACTGATAATTTTTTTGGCTTGATCTTGCGAAAATGGAGGTAATCTATCTTGAAGATTTTCAAGTTCCTTAGATAAACTTTCTCCAATAATATCAGGTCTTGTTGCTAAGAATTGACCTAGTTTTATAAAAGTTGTGCCCATTGACTCTAGTGATTTAGATAATCTTTCCCCCTCATTAATGTTTAACGGTGAGTTATTTTTGGATGAAAAAGAGAAAGATAAAATTTTAAACAAAATTTTAATAGATAAAGGTGGCTCCTGAAATTTTGAGGTTATACCTAAAATATCTGATTTTGCGACTTTTCTTCCAAGTTTAAATAATGTTATTAATTTTTTTATCATTATATCTTCCAACCACTATGAATTGAAACTATACCACCAGATAAATTTGTATAATCACATTTATCAAATTTACTGTCATGCATTAAATCTATCAGCTCGTGTTGATTAACAAAATTTTCAATACTTTTTATCAAATATTGGTAAGGCTCTTTTTTTCCAACAACAATTTTTCCAATTTCTGGAATTAGCCTAGAATATTTTTTATAAAGATTATTTAAATTAGTGTTTTGAATTTTTGAAAATTCAAGACATAAAAATCGACCTCCTGGTTTTAAAACTCTGTAAGCTTCTTTCAAGGATTTCTTTATATTTTTTGTATTTCTTAATCCAAAGCTAATTGTATAGAAGTCGAATGAGTTATTTGAAACAGGTAAACTTTCAGCTGAGGATATATACCATTTTAGATTTTTATATTTAGCTAATTTTTTTTTAGCAATATTTATCATCCCTTTATTCGGATCAATACAAGTTATCTCAGCATTTTTACCCACACATTTTAAATAAATTTTAGCTATATCTCCTGTTCCACAAGCAACATCTATTAACTTTTGGTTTAAGGAGGGGTTCATCATATTGAATAAGTTTTTTTTCCATATTCTATGAATTCCTAGTGACATTAAGTCATTCATAAAATCATATTGATCGTAAACTTGGTTAAAGACACTTTGAACTAGTCCTTTTTTATTTTGAAGATCTTGTTGCATAAAATTTAAATATACAAATAATATAGTATGAAATGCCAGAATTACCAGAAGTAGAAATTGTAAGACAATCACTAAATAAAAAAATAATACAAAAAACTATAAAAAAGGTAATAGTTAGGAATAGAAATTTAAGAATTAAAGTACCTCGAAATTTTAAAAAAATTTTAAAAAATCAAAAAATTTTAAATGTTGATAGATTTTCAAAATACCTAATTCTTTTTTTATCTGGAAGAAATAAATTGTTAATTCATCTTGGTATGAGCGGTACAATTCATCTTTTGAAACATGGTAAAGAAAGTTTTTTGACTAATACAAGTTTTTATAATTCCCCAAAATTACCTGATAAACATAATCATATTGAAATTTTCTTCGATAAATTTAGATTAGTATATAATGACCCCAGAAGATTTGGTTTTTTTGAAATTATAGAAGACCAGCAGTCTCTTGAAAAAAGATTTGAGAAATTAGGTCCTGAGCCTTTTAATTCAAGGTTTAATACAAATTATATTTTCGATAATCTAAAAGATAAAAAAAAAAATGTTAAAAATTTTTTACTAGATCAGAATTTTGTATCAGGAATTGGAAATATTTATGCTAGTGAAATTCTTTATCTAAGCAGGATTAATCCTGCTAAAGAGGGAAGATCTATCAATAAAGCAGAGTGTAGAAAAATTTCAAAAAACTCAAAGTTAATCCTGCAAAATGCAATAAAAAGAGGTGGGTCATCAATAAGAGACTTTCAAGATGTCTCAGGAAAAAAAGGTTCGTTTCAAAAAAATTTCAAAGTTTACCAGAGAGAGGGATCAAAATGTAAAAGAATAGATTGTAAGGGCTTAATTCAAAAAAAAAATTTTTCAAATAGATCCACATTCTTTTGTGCTTTCTGCCAAAAATAAATGAATTATTTGATTGACCGATACTATTTCTCAAGTTATACCCCTGCGCAAATGGCTAATACAAAATCTGCGATTAAAAGAATAAGAAGAATATCTAAACAAACTTCTGTGAATAAAATTAGAAAAAGTAGATATAAAAATGCTATTAAAAAGATGAATCTTTTATTAGAAAAAAAAGATAAGTCAGAAGCCCTAAAATTCTTACCTAAGTTGAATTCTGAATTAATGAAGATTGCTAAAACCGGGATAATTAAAAAACAAAACGCTTCAAGAAATATTTCAAGAATAACGAAAAAAATATCTGCTATTTAATTCATATTATAAGCTCTTTAAGTTGTACAACCTCAGGATCTACAAAATCTGTAATCTAAATTCATTCTCATACAATATTTAGATTTAGTAAATAACATAGCCTCTTTAAGTTCAATCATAAATTTTATTAATAGATTCTGAATAAAAAAAATTAAGAAAGAATTTTTTTAAAAAATTTTACACAATCCCAGATTTTAATTTCTTTTTTAAAAATTTTTTATAAAGCACAATCCTAGATTTTATTTTTTTTTAAATTTATAAAATATTTTGTTGCAATAATTTTTATTATAGCTCTTACTGAAGTTTCTTCATGAATATGGAAAATATCTACAAAAACCCCGAACAAAACAAATTAAAATCGAATAAATTAAATTGGCAATTAATTCAAAATGAAATGAAAACAAAATTAGGTCCTGAAGTTTATGAAAGTTGGCTAAAAAAGATCGATTTTATAGAAGAATTCAATAATTACATATTGATATCAGTACCAACAAGGTTCATAAGAGACTGGATTACGTCTAGATATTTGGATCAAATTTTACAGGTTATTAAAGTTTTTAAAAAAGATTTAATTCGTATTGAATTTAAAATTATAGAAAAGAATATAGGTACAGAAAATAAAGATTACACTGATGCTCATTTAAAAAAAAACGAAAATGTCTCGTTTTTGAAGGACTCTCTTCTACAGTATAATCGCGTTGATCAGAATAAAAGGTTCGAAAATTTTGTAACAGGGAGTAGCAACAAACTTGCATATGAGGCATCATTGAAAGTTACTGAAAGTCATTCACATTATAACCCTTTATATATTTATGGAGGTGTGGGAATAGGTAAAACACATCTTTTAAATTCAATAGGTTTTGAATTAAAAAAAAGTAAAAAAGTGATGTTTATTCCAGCTGAAAGATTTATGTATCAGTTTATTAAATCAATAAAAGCAAATGATATGGTAAAATTTAAAGAATATTTCCGAAATACCGATACATTACTGATAGATGATATCCAATTTATGAACGGTAAAGAGGCTATGCAAGAAGAGTTTTTTCATACCTTTAATGCTTTATTAGAAAAGGGCAGTCAAATTATAGTGTCTGCGGACAGACCTCCAAATAAATTGTCTAGGATCCAAGAAAGAATAAAATCAAGGTTTTCTGGAGGGTTGGTAGTTGATATCCAAAAACCCGATCTTGAATTGAGAAGAAATATTATTGAAAAAAAAATTAATGAATTGAATAAACTCTATGCAGACAAGATAGAAATTTCAAAGGAGATCAAAGATTTTATAAGCCTAGAAATTTCTAATAGCATAAGAGAATTGGTAGGTGCGATTAATCGTTTAATATCTTTTTCAAGAATTTATAACAAATTACCAAATTTAGCTGAAACTAAGGTTGTTTTAAAAGATTTACTAAACATTAACGAAAATAAAGTAACCATTGACTTAATACAGACTTTAGTTTGTAGATTTTTCAAAATTAGCAAAAATGAAATGCTATCTCCAAGAAGATCGAGATATTTGGTAAGACCACGACAAACAGCCATATATCTTACAAAAATTTTAACACCAAAATCATTACCAGAAATAGGTCGAGAATTTTCAAATAGAGATCACACTACTATAATTCATTCTGTAAAAACTATAGAGAAATTAAAAGAGAATGATAAAGATATGGCGGAAAACATAGATAAACTGAAGAACCAAATATTATATAATACAAAAGAAAATGAAATTTAGTGTAAACCAACAGGATTTACAGCAAGCATTAAATTATTGTCAAGGAGTGGTAGAAAAAAGAAGCACACTACCAATTCTATCAAATATTCTTTTAAGTGCTGATAATTCAAAACTAAATTTAACTGCAACTGATCTAGATATAATTTTTATTCATCAAATAAGCAATATTGAAGTCTTTGAGGAGGGCAAAACTACCACAACATCTTCAATAATGTACGACATAGTAAGAAAAATTTCATCTGGAAAAAAAATTAATTTAACTTTGAACGATAAAAATAAACTACACTTAGAATCAGATAAATCTATTTTTAATCTCAATTGTATAAGTCATACAGAGTTTCCAGTAACTGATGAAAGTTTTAATCAAAATGAATTCTCAATAAAATCTAAACAATTTCTAAAATTATTAAATAAATGTAAGTTTTCAGTTTCAAATGATGAAACTAGGCATTATTTGAGTGGCATATATTTGCACCAAACGGAGGTTGATGAAAAAAAATATCTGACTGCTGTTGCAACTGACAGTCACAGAATGTCAATTTCAAAAATAAGATTAGAAAAGGAAATTGAATTTGAACCAATTATTTTACCAAAAAAAACTATCTTTCAATTATGTTCTATTTTAGAGAATTTTGATGGTGACATAAAAATTTCAAATATGAAGTCAAAAATCAAATTTGAGTTAGGCAATAGTGTTCTTATTTCAAAACTTATAGATGGGAAGTTTCCAAATTATATTCAAGTGATCCCTAAGAATAATCAAAAAAAATTAGAGATAGATTTAAAATTATTTTTAAATTCAGTAGACAGGGTGGCGTCAGTGTCATTAGATAAAAAAGATGGTGTAAAATTTATCTTAACAAAGGATACATTAAATTTGTCCGTTAATAATACAAATAGTGGAGATGGTAATGAGACACTCTCAATAAATTTTGATCATGATTTAGAAATTAGTTTTAACTCCAGATATTTGATTGATGTGGCATCTCAGCTTGATGGAGAGAAAATTGAATTACATTTCAATGATACAGGATCACCTGTTTTAATAAAAGATCCAAGTGATTTTGATAGTATTTTTATAGTAATGCCAATGAAGGGCTAGCAGATTAAATCTAATTCTTCATAAATTCTTCTCTCTAGCATTTTTAAAAATTCATCTTTTTGCAACCCTGGTTCGATTGGTTTAAGTATAGATACAGTAATTACTTTATTAGATGTTTTTATACCCTTTTTTGGCCATACATAACCCGAATTAATTGCGATCGGTTGACACAAAATATTTAATTTTTCATAAATTCTTGATGCTCCTTTTTTAAAGGGCGGTCGATCTTCTGGTAATACTCTTGTGGCCTGTGGAAAAATAACTATTGGTCTTTTAGAATTTTTAATTGTTTCTGAAATATCCTCAAAAAAATTAAGATTATCTTTCGAAATCTTATCTCGTTTTATTGAAATAGAGCCTATCTTTTTTAAATACCATCCAAAAACAGGAATTTTTATAAGTTCATTTTTTAAAATAAATACTGGTGAATTAAAAATGGTTTGCAGAAAAAAAGTTTCAAACATTGATTGATGTGAAGAGGCTATGAAAAATTTTTTGTCATTTATCATATTATCTTTTCCTTTGATAACAATCTTGGTTGATAGAATGATTTTCAGACAATATTGAGACCAATAACCCATAAGTTTTCCACCAAACAAAGTAATTTTTTGCGGTAATAAAAGTGAAGGTAAAAAGATTATTGATATAAAAATAATTCCTGAAAAAAAAGAAAATGAAAATAAAAAGTTTCTTATCATATTTAGATAACTTTAAATTATTTCAATAAGTTTTTGTCTTTTTGAGATCACCTTAGCTTTGGATTTTTCAATCAATATTTCTGCTGGTTTTGGTCTTAAATTATAATTTGAACTTAAAGATACCCCATAAGCTCCAACATCACAAATTATAATTAAATCATTCTCCCTTAATTTTTGAAACTTTTTAAATGCTCCAAATTTGTCAGTGCTCTCACAGATCGGGCCAACAAACTCATAAACTTTATTTGCATAGCTATTATTTTTTACAGCTGGTTTAATTTGATGTTTTGCATTATATAAGGCTGGCCTCATAAGATCATTCATAGCTGCATCTACTATTATAAAATTTTTTTTGTAACCTTCTTTATTATAAATCACTTTTGATATCAAAATACCTGTGTTGCCAATTATAGATCTACCTGGTTCTAGTATAATTTTAGACTTATTTTTTCTTAAAAATTTTTTTATACTATTAGAATATTTATCTACATTTAAAGTTTTCTTATCATTATTATAATTAATCCCCATTCCGCCGCCTAAATCAATATATTCAAAATTGAATTTGGTTTTCTTTATAATTTTATCAAGTATCCCCAGCATTTTTTCGTATGGTTTTGTGTCTAAGATTTGACTTCCAATATGGACGCTTAAGCATTTCAAATTTAAATTTTTTGACTTTTTCACATATTTGACAAGTGCTAAGAACACTTTTTCGGAAACTCCAAATTTATTTTCTTTTTTCCCTGTTGATATTTGGCTTAAAGTCTTTGCATCAGTATTTGGATTTAATCTAATTCCTACACTGACTTTAGTTTTGTACTTCCTAGCAACTTTTTCTATTTGCAAAATTTCATTTTTAGATTCCGCATTTATTAGTAAAATTTTTTTTTTAATGGCGTATTCAATTTCAACTTTAGTTTTACCTACTCCTGAAAAAACAATATTTTTCGGCTTTATTCCTGCTTTAAGGGCTTTCATTAGTTCACCAATGGAAACAACATCAGCACCAAGACCCTGTTTATTAATTTCACGTAACAGATTTGTATTGGGATTTGATTTTACAGAAAAACATATAATGGGATCAATTTTTTTAAAATTATTCCTCAAATTACTTATATTATTTTTTAGCCTCATTAATGAATAACAATAAAGTGGAGTTCCAAATTTTTTGGCTAAATAAGATGCTTTAATACCCTCTACAAAAAAATTTTTATTTACATATTTCATGAATATTTTGTAACATAATAAGGTATTTTGGAATTTGGTTCTTTATATTTAGGATCTCCCCGTTTTCCACAAGACATTACTAGTAGGCAAATTATTAATAAAAGATAAAATTTTTTTATCATAATTGTTTCCTATATTTTATTATCATTTTTTTAATATTATCAAAAGCAGTTCCTCCATATGATTTCTTTGAATTTACAGAATTTTTTAAATCGAATACTTTTAAAACATCTTCTGTCAAATTTGGTTCAACTTTTTTTAAATCATATAATGTTAACTCATCTAATTTTTTGTTTCTTTTCTCGGCCATATTTATGATTGCAGCTGTTTTTTGATAAGCCTCTCTAAAAGATTTAGAATGATTTTTAACAATATAGTCAGCTAAATCAGTCGCAGTAATATAACCATTGTTAGCCAGCTCTAACATTTTTTTTTTATTTGGACTAAAATTATTTAAAATTTCTTCAAGAATCTTTAAACAACTATTTAAAGTATCATTAGTTTTAAAGATTATCTCTTTATCTTCTTGAAGATCTTTATAATAAGATAGAGGTAAACCTTTAAGTACAGTTAACATTGAAAATAAATTGCCGTAAATCCCTCCTGTTTTGCCTCTCAAAAATTCTAGCATATCTGGATTTTTTTTCTGAGGCATTATGGAAGATCCTGTTACAACTTTGTCTGATAAATTTATTAAGTTAAAACCATCGGAGTTCCAAATTATTAATTCCTCAGCTATTCTAGATATGTGCATTGCACACACAGAACAACTAAATAAAAAGTCTAAAACAAAATCTCTGTCCGATACCGTATCTACTGAATTGTTAGTAGGGTTTTTAAAACCTAGTTTTTTCGTCGTGAGTTTTCTATCTATATTAAAGGAAGTTCCAGTTAATGCGCATACACCAAGAGGGTTTTCATTGAGACTTTCCAAATTATTTAAAAATCTTTTTCTATCTCTAGTAAACATTTCAACATAAGACATTAAGTAATGACCTAAAGATAAAGCTTGAGCGTTTTTTAGGTGAGTGAAACCTGGCATAATAGTTTTAATATTTTTTTCTGCAATCTTAAGATTGGTTTTAATTAATTTTTTTAAATTCAAGTCTATATTTTGAGTTGCTGATTTCATCCACATCTTTAAATCTGTAATAACTTGATCATTTCTTGATCTAGCCGTATGAATGTAGCCTGCATCGTCACCTATCAATTGTGTGAGTCTTTTTTCTATGTTCATATGAATATCCTCAAATTCTTTATTAAATTCAAATTTATTATTCAGTATTTCTTTTTCAATTTTATTAAGACCATAGATAATCTTATTTTTAATTTTAAAAGAAATAATTTTTTGTTTAAAAAGCATTTCTATGTGAGCGATAGATCCGATTATATCTTCTTTAAAAAGTTTCTTATCAATGTTAATTGAGCCTCCATATCTTTTATAGAGAGCAGATGTCTTTGTTTTTATTCGGCTATTCCAAATTGCCTTATTGTTTTTATTTTTTACCATGCTAATTATTTATACCTTTTTAATATGAGATTTTTAGTAATATTTATATTTTTAATTTCAAATACGTTTGCAAATGAAACCCCGAATATTAAAAACCTTATAATTAATAAAGAATTAAAAGAATATACAAATTTAACCATCTTAGATGATCAAAATAATCAAATAAATTTGAGTGATTATAAAGGAAATATTTTATTACTAAATTTTTGGGCAACTTGGTGTGCTCCATGTAAAGAAGAAATGCCATCGTTAGATTTATTGAAATCAAACAAAGATTTAAATAACCTTAAAATATTTCCTGTTAATGTCGGGCAGGATAATGTCAAAAAAGCTAAAAAATTTTTTGATGATATGAATATAAAAAATTTAAATTTATATTTCGATGAAAATATAAATTTAACAAAAAAGTTTGCTTTAAGAGGAATTCCGACTTCGATTTTACTGAATAAAAATGGAAAAGAATTCGCTAGAGTTATTGGTTCATTAGATTTTAATGAAGAAAATTTTATTGAGTGGCTAAAACTTTATAATTAGTTTTTAAAAAAATACGCAAAGCCCACTAGCACGATAATAGCAATAAATTGTAATATTACCCTCAACTGCATTAATTTGTTTGAGTATTTTTTACTAGTCTCTCCTCCTTTAAACAAAGTTCCAATTCCAAGTATAAGGACTATTCCTACGACTATTAGTAGTGCTATTGATAGCACTTTTAAAATTATTCCAGAAATCATTTAGTTATTGTAGGGTGTTTTTAAAATAAAAAAACATTAATTATAAACTATGACATTTTGTCTTGACGCAATAATATTGAAACCTGAGAAGGGTTTAGAAATTGAGAATGCAATAATTTTACTTCATGGGTACGGAGGTGATGGTCAAGATATTAGTATGCTATCTTTAGGCTGGAGACGTCATTTGCCTAATACAATTTTTATTTGTCCGAACGGTCATGAAAAATGTGCAATAAATCCTGCAGGTTATCAGTGGTTTGATTTATCAAAGGATGAACCAGAATATATTCTAAATGAATCAAAAAAAGCAGAAACTAAACTAAACAAATTTATAGACGAAATAAAAAATCAATTTAACTTAGAAAATGATAAAATTTGTTTATCTGGTTTTAGCCAAGGTTGCATGATGTCATTAAACTTAGGTTTAATTTCTGATAAAAGATACAACTGTGTAGTAGGTTTTTCAGGAAAAATAATCAATCAAGAATATTTAAAGAAAAAAAAGAATGTTGATGCAGATATTTTGATGATTCATGGTGACGCAGATGAAATAGTTTCACCTAATTTTTTGCTTGAAGCTAAGGATTTTTTTATTAGGAATAATGTTAATGTTGAAACACAACTTATAAAAAACTGTGGACATCATATCCCAGTAGAAGCTTCAAGCATAGGATTAAATTATATTTTAGAAAAATTTAATAATCGCTAATTATTGAAATAATTTTTTAATTAAGCTACTATTATTTATGAATAATTTTGTTGAACAAAATGTTTCTTTAGAAAAATGTCCTGCATTAGTTTTAAATGCAGATTATAGACCGCTAAGCTACTATCCTTTATCCTTGTGGTCTTGGCAAGATACTGTCAAGTCGGTATTTTTAGATAGAGTTATTATAGTAAGTAGTTATGACAGAATAATTAGAAGTCCATCTTTTAATATGCAGCTCCCGAGCGTTATTGCATTAAAAAATTATATTGTGCCTCAAACTAAACCAAGTTTTACAAGATTTAACGTTTTTCTAAGAGATAAATTTTCTTGTCAATATTGTGGTAGTGGTGAAGAGCTAACTTTTGATCACTTATTGCCAAGATCTAAAGGGGGAGAAACTAATTGGGATAATGTTGTAACAGCTTGTTCTGAATGTAATGTTAAAAAGGGTGGTAAACTTTTAAAAACATCAGGAATGAAGTTAAGTCAGCACCCTTATCAACCTTCAACAGAAGATCTACATCGTAATGGAAAAAATTTTCCTCCAAATTATTTACATAAAAGTTGGATGGATTATTTGTATTGGGATGTTGAGCTTGAGGCTTAGTCTCTAAACTTTTTCTGAAATACGAATAGCTATTTTAGAACCTGTTTTAATTATTTTGTCCATAATTGAGTAAAAACCTTTTTTTGATGCACCCTCCTCATAGGCTATATCTTTGTGATCTAGCTCATCTTGTCTAAATTTAGTTATTTTTTTTTTCAATTCTTTTTCTTCTGGGCCTAACTGATTAATTTGATCTAAATAATGTTTGTCTATCACTTCTTCAACTGATGCAGTACACAACATTGCTGCTTTTTTTCCTAATAATGTTGATCCAAATCCTAAACCTATACCCATTAAGTCCCATAAAGGTAAAAATTTTGTAGGTTTAATATTTCTTTTTTTTATTTCATTTTCAAAAAATTGACAATGTTCTACCTCATGCTCTTTCATGTCTTCAATTGTCTTTTTTAGATCCTCATTCTTAACAATTGTATTTAAAGCCAAAAGCTGACCTTCATAAATTTTGACAGCCCCTCTTTCACCTGCATGATCAACTCTTATAAATTCTTCAACTTTGTTACTTGTTTTTTTCATATTTTATAAAAATTTTTATGAGAGTTATAATAAATAATAAACTTAGTACAATATTAATACTCGTTAGAGAAAATCCAAAAAACCTAAATGTCACATCTTTACAGCTTATAGTTTTTTTACTTAACTCTTTAAGTAAATCTTCTTTAGTTATATTTTCTGTAAAATTTCTTGCGCTACACACGGTTGATTCCTCAAAAAAACCTTGCTCAATCCCATAATGGTAAATAGAAATTGTAAACGAAAAGGCAAAGGTAAAAATTAACAACAAAGTTAAAAATTTTTGATTTTTCTTTATGATAAAAATTATTGCAATTAAGATTATACTTATCCCATAAGGAATTCTTTCAATAATGCATAAATTACATGGTTGATGACCTAAAATATGTTCTACGAAATACGCAAAAATTAATGCAGTAAAGCTAATAATTAAAATAAGTTTTAAGTAGAATTCATTTTTTAAATCAAACATAAAATTTTATAATTAGATAAATCAATAGGCCAATTATAACAATTAATAATCCAATTATTGTAAACCATTTTGACCCGTGCTTTTCCATAAATTCAGTAAATAAATTCCCAAACTTATAAGAGAGGTATGAGACTATAAAAAATCTCAACCCTCTTGAAACCAAACTAATAAAGATGAATATAAAAAAATTAAAACTTATTAGGCCACTTGCAATGGTAAAAACTTTATAGGGAAGAGGTGTAAATCCTGCTAAAAAAAGTATACCTAGCCAGGCATAAAAGCCATCACTATTAACTAAATTTTCTTTGATATTAGATAATTTATTTTCATATCCATAAAAACTCATAATTTGTGATCCAAAATCGAAAAAGAAAGCTCCTATTAAATAACCTAACATACCACCTATAACAGAAAAAATCGTTGTTATAAGAAAGATTTTGATAAAATCATTCTTTTTTGAGATCACCATCGGTATGACCATAACGTCAGGAGGAATTGGAAAAAAAGAACTTTCAACAAAAGATACAATTGCTAAGTAATATTTTGAACTTTTGTGTGCCGCTAAATCTAAACACTTTTTATAAAGATTATTAAACATTTTTTGGTTTTAATATAATTTTAGTTCTTATACTATTTAATAAATTATTAAACAATTATGGGCGAATGGCGGAACTGGTAGACGCGCACGACTCAAAATCGTGTTTCGCAAGAAGTGAGAGTTCGATTCTCTCTTCGCCCACCATGTTATGGAACTAAAACACATAAATAGTTTAGTAGAACTTTTTTTTAGAAAATCAGAGGAAAATATTCCAAAAAAATACAGTTTAAACGAGCCAGCGTTTTTAACAAATCTCAAACCTAAAGATCATGAATTAGTTAAATTAAGAGAGCCAACCTCGTATTCTTGGAGATTGATAGACGGGTATATAAGAATATTATCTAATTATCTAAAAAAAAAAATTTCTAAAGGTGATAGATGTATATTACTTTCAGAAAATAGACCAGAATGGTTAGTTTCTGATTTATCAATTATGAATGCGGGTGGAGTAACAGTACCTTTATTTACTACTTACTCTGATAAAGATTATGAATATATAATTAAAGACTGTTCGCCGAAAGTTTGTATTGTTTCTAATCAAGAACAATTTGATAAGATCAAGAAATATATTACTAAAGATATAAAACTTATATCAATAGATGGAATTAATGAAGAGGCAGATCTTTTTCACAATATCTTTACTAATTATAAAAATAATTTGATTGATGAAAACTTTAAAATTCTACATTCTGTTAATTCTGATCTAAAACGAAATGATCTTGCATGTATTATCTATACATCTGGAACGACTGGAAACCCAAAAGGAGTAATGTTGAGTCATGGAGGAATTTTATCCAATTGCGAGGGAGCATTAGATATTTTAGTACCTTTATTTAAAAATGAGAAACCAGTCTTTCTAACGTGGTTACCACTATCTCATTCATATGAACATGCAGTTCAATTTGTTCAAATTTCACTTGGTGCAAAAGTTTATTATGCTGAAAGTCTGGAAAAATTATTATCTAATATGTCAGTTGCAAAACCAACAATAATGACAGCAGTCCCTAGATTTTATCAAAATTTATATAGTAAAATTTTTATGAATTTCACAAAACAAAAAGGTATTAAGAAGAAGCTGATTTCATATACTATTTCACTTGGGATTAAAAAACTAAATAAAAGTAAATTTAGTTTGAAAGAAAATTTTATTAATTTTTTCTGTGAAAAATTGGTAAGAAGAAAAATTAAAAATCAATTTGGGGGTAAATTAAAGGCTTTTGTTTCTGGAGGGGGTGCCTTAGATCAAAAAATTGGTGAATTTTTAAATTCTATAGGATTACCAACTTTGCAAGGATATGGATTAACTGAAGCCTCTCCTGTTGTTAGTTGTAATATTCCTGGAAAAATTAAGATCGAAACAGTGGGGCCCCCTTTCAAAACTAATCAAGTAAAAATTGCCGAAGATGGTGAGATCCTAGTTAAAGGTGAAAACATTATGCTAGGTTACTGGAATAAAAAGAAAGAAACAGATGAAGTAATTAGAGATGGCTGGTTACATACTGGGGACATAGGTGAAATTACAAAAGAGGGAAATTTAAAAATAACAGATAGAAAAAAAGAAATAATCGTCAATCTTGGTGGAGATAACATATCACCTTCCAAAATTGAAAATTTATTATGTTTAAATGAAAAAATTAAACAAAGTTTTGTATATGGAGATAAAAAAACATATCTAGTTGCATTGATTGTGAGTGAAAGTAGTGAAATTAAGAAAGAAATTGAAATTTATTTGGAAGATTTAAATAAAACTTTATCATTAGTAGAAAAAGTAAAAAAATTTATATTAATAAAAGAAGAATTTACAATTGAAAATGGAATGTTAACACCAACTTTGAAATTAAAAAGAAAAAAAATTTTAGAAAAATATAAAGAAGATTTAGAAAAACTTTATTAATCAAAGTAAAAAATTTGATTATTAAGCGCATAAACATTAACTTTTTTATACATTAAAATTATAAAAATATTTTTGAATTTAAAAAATTTTTATAAAAATTTTAACTTCAATTAAAGAATTGACATAACGTGTATAAAAAAATAAAAATAAGTAATTACGAATCAATTTTGATTCGTTTAACTAAAAAGGGAGCTAAAGATGGCTAAAAGAAGAAAAAAAGCAAAGAAGGCTAAGAAAAAAGCTAAGAAAAAAGCTAAAAAAAGAAGAAGAAGATAATAACTTAGTATTCTTTATTAAAAACGCTTCTCATAACGTTATGTGTGAGAGGCGTTTTTTTTTAGTCTTCAACAGGTTCGTCATTATCGCTTTCTGAAATTGGCTCTTCATCTTGAATTTCAGATGCCGAACTTTTAATTGCTGTAGCCTCTTGTTTATTTTGGCCATCTAAGTTTCTTTTTAATGCTTTATCCAATTTTTTTTGGGTATCTTCCAAAGATATATTTAATATTATTTTAAATTCAGATAAAATCCTTTCATAAGCTTTTTCAAAAAGTTGTCTTTCACTATAGGATTGGTCGACCATTAAATCGTCACCTTTATTTAAATCTCTTACTACCTCTGCCAATTCATAAATTTTACCTGAGGAAATTTTAGCCTCATATTCTTGTGCTCTCCTACTCCACATTGATCTTTTAATTTTGGGTTTACTTTTCAAAATTGAAACACATTTGTTAACTTGGTTGATGGTAGCCAATGGACGAAGGTGAGATTGTTTATTGACTGGAACCATGCCATTAGCTTTATCTTTCTCAAATTTAATTACGTATGTTTCAACATCGATTCCGCCAATACTAATTTTTTTAAATTCAGATATTTGTCCAACACCATGTTTAGGATAAACAACATAATCTTTTATTTTATATTCTCTTTTTTCAGTCGCTTGTTTATTCACTTTTTTTATCTCAGGTTTAATTTCAGTCCCCTTGGAAATTCTTAAGTTATCTTGTTTTAACTCTATATTTTTTTGACTACTTTTATTTTGTTTTTTTTGAATAATTTTTTTAGATTTTGGTTTTACTAATTTTTTTATTTTTTTGACTGGTTTTTTTATGCTTTTGGTAACTTTTGTTTTAGTCACCTTTTTTGTTTTTTTTGATTTATTTTTAAATGTTCTCTTTAAAATATTTTTCAAACTTATCTTGCTCATCTCTATATTTTTCATGATCCGAAGGTGGATCTTTTTTTTCGCTTATATTCGGCCAGATTTCAGAATATTTTTTGTTGATCTCTAACCATTTGTCGCTACCTGGCTCTGTGTCTGCTTGAATTGCATCCACTGGACATTCAGGTTCACAAACGCCACAATCTATACACTCATCGGGTTTAATTACAAGCATATTTTTACCTTCATAAAAACAATCAACCGGGCAAACATCAACACAATCAGTCAGCTTACATTTAATACATTTATCATTAACTAAATATGTCATTATAAATTCTCACTTTTTATCTTTTCTTTAATGTCTCCCATTACTTTATTGTCGACATATAACAATCCTCCAAGCCTTCTCATTAAACTTGTTTCGTAGATGTCCGCTTCTTTATTAGAGTAAATAATTCTCCACAATGCTTCAATAATTTGAATTTTATTTTGTTCATTCATATTTTTGACCTCTTTTGTAAAATTAAGAATTTGATTAGAATTATCCTCAATTTTTATTGCTTCGTTAAATAATTTGTCTAAATGATCTTTTTTTACTCCAATTTTAAGCATTGTTTGTTTAATAATTTTTTCCTCTTTGTCAGAGAAATGTTCATCAATTTTTGCTGCATGAATTAAAAGAGCACATATCTCAATTAAATTACTATTAATGTCTACTTTTTCTTTTTTTTTAAAAAACATCTATCAGTTTAAATTAAGATTTTTAAGAACAATAAAGGGACTTTCTTTATTAAATTTTTTTAAAAAAATCTTTTTGTTTTTTTTAGGGGGATTATATTTGAAAAAAAGTTCGCTATTTTTTTCAAAAATTTTATAGTTCATCATACTAATTAACTTTTTAAAATTTTCTTTACTACAACCTAGTAGATTAATCATCTCTGGGACCATTTTGATCATCTTTTTTTCCTCTTTATTATCTGAATTCAATATTTGTATAAACAATCTCTCAAGAATATCAATTCTAACAAAAAAGGTGTCAAATTTTTCAAATCCACATAACAGCATGAAATTTTTATTTTTAAAATCCTTATTATTTAAAAAGTTCAAACCAAATGTCGGAGGTCTTAAATTGAAATATTTTTGATGATAGTTTTTCCATAATAGTGTCCTTAAGGAAACAGCATCAGGTTTTATTAATTTATATAAAAAAACGTGGTATCTTCCAAATTTCACTCCTATGTTGCGTAATGTTTTTCTTTCATTTTGATCTAACTTTTCTAAATATTCAGAAACTTGTTCTCTTTTAATTACACCGTTATTTTCATAAAGTTGATATGCTAAAGCTTTTGTTGATGGATTTTTTTCTTTTATATTCTTTAAATCAATTAGACTTTTCAAAACTGTACCAATTTTGTTTTTTAACCATTTACCAATAAAATCTGATAATTTTCGCTTCTGATCTTGTTCTAAAATATCATCAACTATTAATTCTAAATTAGGATTTAAATAATCTTTACCAGCAGTCAACATTCCGATCGCTGAGTTATTCCAATAAATTTTAGAATCATCCTTAAGTTCAACAAGACCGGTATCAATTATAATTTTAACTCTTTTTTCGAGTTCAGGGCCAACAGATTGTCTGGCGGCTTTTTTTAGAGATTTAATGTCAGTTTCTAAGGCTCCTTTTTTTAAATCCAATTCTAGTTTGAGACCATTTATTTTACCGATAAACTGATTGTCAATTATTACATCATTATTTTCTAAAATTTTTGTATCAAACTCCATATCCTGCTTTAAACCTCTTGCAAGAATACTTGCACGTTTATCAATAAAAGTTTTTGTAAGTTCCTCATGCAATCTGTCTGAAAGTCTGTCCTCTAATAACTTAGTTTTTTCTATCCAATAGTTATGATCTTCTACCCAATTATTTTTATTTGAAACATATGACCAAGTTCTTACATTTGCAATTCTATTTGACAAAGAATCTACATTTCCATCTAATTTATCAAGTTTCATAAGCTGTAATCGCAAATAATCGTTAGGAATTTTGCCTTTTTTACTGTTTAAATATTTAAAAACGTTTCCAATTACCTCATAATGATTACCGTATGTTTTTTTAACAAAATCTGGTATTTGACAACATTCCCACAAAAGTCTTAATTTTTCTTGATTGAACTCGATATTCTCAAAGTTTTTGTCTTTTAAAAAAAACTTTAAGGCTTTTTCATCTTCACATTCGTATATTTTTCTCAACCAGTCTTTGTGGGGTTTTTCATCTAGTGATTTTATTAATGAAGTGGAGTTATTAAAATTCAAATTTGAATTTCTCCAAAATAAATAGCTAATCTCCTCAAATTTATGGTTTTCGAGTAATTCAACATTCTCAGGACTAATTATTCCACATTGACCGGTTATACCAAAACTTCCATCATTCATATATCTCCCCGCTCTACCAGCAATTTGACCAATTTCGGATAAGTTTAATCGTCTTAATTTTTTTCCATCAAATTTTTTTAAATTTGAAAAATACACGTGATTGAGATCCATATTTATACCCATCCCAATTGCATCTGTTGCAACTAAAAAATCAACATCGCCAGATTGATATAATTCAACTTGAGCATTTCTAGTCTTTGGACTGAGAGATCCCATAACGATTGAGGCTCCCCCTCTCTGTCTTCTGATAAGTTCAGCTATTGCGTATACTTCTTCCGCAGAAAATGCAATTATAGCAGTTTTTCTTTCTATTCTTGAAATTTTCTTGTGGCCTGAATAAGAGAGTTTTGACAAACGATTTCTATTAATAAATTCTACATCGTCGTCTAGTTTGGCAACAATATTCCTAATTGTATTTGAACCCATAAACATTGTTAATTTTTCACCTCTCATATTTAAAAGTCTATCCGTAAAAATATGGCCTCGTTCATGATCTGAGCACATTTGAATTTCATCAACAGCAACAAAATCTAATCGTTTATCAATTGGCATAGACTCAACAGTACATAGGAAATATTTAGCATTTGATGGAATAATTTTTTCCTCGCCAGTTATTAATGCTACACTGTCTTTATTTAACCTTTTAAGTACTTTGTCGTAGACCTCACGCGCTAGTAGTCTTAAAGGAAAACCAATCATACCACTTTCAAAAGACAACATCGTCTCTATTGCGAGATGGGTTTTTCCAGTATTAGTTGGACCAAGAATTGCTGATATTTTATTTTTAGACATTCTATGTTTGGTATGCTTTTTTCTTACCCTACCAGATGTTGTTAGTCCTAAAGAACAAAAATAGACTAAAACAAGACCGAATCGGAAGTTAAAAAGTTCTCATTTCAAAAATAACCAATTTATTTTAGCACATATATGAAGTTTATATAACAATTAATATTTATTCCTCAGGTATATTTAATTTTTATTCAATTTATTTCATCTTTAACTAATTAGTCAAATACACACTAGATATTAGTGGGTTTATTCTTTAAGATTTTCCAAATACCGTTCGCAGTAGCAATTATTTCATCGTTACACTTAAGTTCACAAAATAAAAACACGAGAGTTTTGGTTTTTTTTAAAATTCTTACATGACCTATAATTTCATCTCCAACTTTAGATATACCAATAAATTTTAAATCTAATGAAATTGTTACACATGGCAAAGGTTTAGCTGATCTGTGAGCGGCTGAACCAGAACCAGCATCAATTAAAGCTGCAAGGTAACCGCCGTGAGTGATACCAGCTGAATTTAGATGGTTTTTTGTTATTGTAGTTTTAAACTCATAATGATTTTCAGAAATTTGTCTAAATAAAACTCCACCATTATGTTTCATAAATCCTGTTTTTAGACTAATTTGCTCAAATTTATCTGTCATAGAATTTTTATAATATAAAAGTTAAGATTAATAAAATAATAAAAATTATTATAAAAAAATAAATTACAGACCTTTGCAGGGAAGATTTAAGAAGCCAATCAAACATTTATATTTTTTGGTGCGCCTGCTAGGAGTCGAACCCAGAACCTCCTGGTCCGTAGCCAAGCGCTCTATCCAGTTGAGCTACAGGCGCATTTATAAATTTATTTAAATACAATATATTAATTTTTAGTATATTTTAATTATAAGATAAATTTAAAAATTAATGACAGATAAATCAAAGGAAGTGGTGATTGTTAGCGCTGTTAGGACACCTATTGGATCTTATAGAGGTTCATTAAAAAAAATGAGATCTGATCAGCTTGGATCTTTAGTGATCAAAGAAGCTTTAAAATTAACTAAATTTAGTCCAGATGAGGTAGATGAAGTAATAATGGGCCAAGTATTGACTGCTGGGGCTGGACAGAACCCTGCTAGACAAGCTGCAATAAACGCTGGAATACCAATTTCAAAACCTGCCCATATAATTAATCAAGTTTGTGGGTCTGGATTAAGAGCAGTAATATCGGGATATCAATCTATCAAATTAGGAGAGTCATTAAATGTTATTTCTGGTGGACAAGAGAATATGTCAATAGCACCACATTCAATTTTTTTTAGAGATGGAAGCAAAGTTTCAGAGGATAAACTAACAGATACAATGATTAATGATGGATTAATAGATGCTTTTAATAATTATCACATGGGAGTTACAGCAGAAAATATCGCAAAAAAATTTGACATATCTAAAAAGGAACAAGATGAGTTTGCTCTAAATTCTCAAAAAAAAACAGAAGAAGCAATTAAAAATAGTAAATTTGATGATGAATTAGTTAAGATTAATCAAGGTAATAACATGCTAAACTTAGATGAGCATCCACGAAAAGGTCTAAAAATTTCGGATTTAGAAAAACTTAAAACAGTTTTCAAAGAAAATGGAACAGTCACACCTGGAAATTCTTCTGGTATAAATGATGGTGCTGCAGCTTTATTTTTAACCACTATTGAAGAAGCAGAAAAAAAATCTATCAATCCGCTTGCAAAAATAGTTTCATGGGCATCAGTTGGAGTAGATCCATCTTTAATGGGTCTAGGACCAATAGAAGCTGTTCGTAAGGCAATTAATATAGCTGGATGGAATTTAGATGAGGTTGATTTATTTGAAATTAATGAAGCTTTTGCAGCTCAAAGCATAGCTGTAATTCGTGAGTTGGGTGTTGACCCGAATAAAGTAAATGTAAATGGTGGTGCAATCGCGCTAGGTCATCCTATTGGTGCATCAGGAGCAAGAATACTTGTAACTTTAGTACATGAAATGAAGAGACAAAAAAAAAGTAAGGGTTGTGCGACTCTCTGCATTGGAGGCGGAATGGGTATAGCTTTATGTATCGAAAAAATTTAGGAATTTATCTTTCCGTACTTCCCCTCTAGTAATATTTTTTGTATCCATATTTTAGCGTCTATATGTGTATTATCATCTGAATGAGTAAGTAATTTTAATAACTTTTTAATCATTTTTGCATCTAATAGTAAAAGAGTGTCAAAAAATAGGACAGAATGTGTTAAAATTTGCAATTAACTATATTTTTATAGTGTATAAAGCATAAAAATGACTGAAAAATTATTAGTTCCTGATATTGGAGATTTTGAAAATGTTGAGGTAATTGAATTACTTGTTGCAGAAGGTCAAGAAATTAAAATAAATGATCCTGTCGTTACTATTGAAAGTGACAAATCTAGTGTTGAAATTCCATCAACTTTTTCAGGGAAAGTTGAAAACATTGAAGTAAAAGTTGGTGATAAAGTTTCAAAAGGGGATTTACTTCTCAATATATCAAGCCCAAGTAAGAAATTGTCTAAATTAGAAGAGGTTCCAAAAAATACTGAAAATTTAATTATAGAAGCGGAAAATTCTTTAAAGAAAAATAAAGAACAAGAAAAGCAAATTCCGAAATTAGAGAAAGAAAAACCCAACAAAATTGAAGTTGTAAATGAGGGTGATATTGATCCTTTAGAGACACGTGAATGGATAGAGTCTCTCTCAGATGTCATCGAAAAAGATGGTAATAACAGAGCTCACTATTTGATTAAGGAATTAATTAATAAAGCTTATATGGCGGGCGCCAATATTCCATACACGCAAAATACTCCCTATATAAATACGATTCCTGTAAGTGAGGAGAAGAAATCAAATGGTGATCAGAATATAGAAAGAAGGATTAGGTCATTAATTAGATGGAATGCTGCCGCAATGGTAGTAAGAGCAAATAAAAAATTTCCTGAACTTGGAGGTCATATTGGAACTTTTGCATCTGCTGCAACTTTATATGATGTCGGTATGAATCATTTTTGGAGAGCTAAAAATAATAAATTTGGTGGGGATCTTATTTACTTTCAAGGTCATAGTGCACCTGGTATGTATGCTAGAGCATTCCTTGAGGGAAGGCTTAATGAAAAACAATTGGACAGTTTTAGACAGGAAGTTAAGCCCGGCGGTTTATCCTCATATCCACATCCTTGGTTAATGCCAAACTTTTGGCAATTTCCTACAGTCTCTATGGGTTTAGGACCAATGTTAGCGATTTATCAAGCAAGATATATGAAATACTTAATTAATAGAGGCCTAATTAAGGATGAAGGTAGAAAAGTTTGGTCGTTTTTAGGTGATGGTGAAATGGATGAGCCAGAGTCTTTAGGAGCTATTGGTTTAGCAGCTAGAGAAAATTTAGATAATCTAATATTTGTTATAAATTGTAACCTTCAAAGATTAGACGGTCCAGTGCGAGGTAATGGAAAAATTATACAAGAATTAGAGGGAATTTTTAGAGGGGCAGGATGGAACGTTATCAAAGTTATTTGGGGTTCTTATTGGGATTCACTGTTGGCAAATGACAAAACCGGTCATCTTATTAAGACAATGAATGAAACAGTTGATGGAGAATATCAAGCAATGAAAGCAAGAGATGGAGCTTACGTTAGAGCAAAATTTTTTGGAAAATATCCAGAAACTTCGGAACTTGTCTCAAGTCTTTCTGACAAAGATATTTGGAGATTAAATAGAGGTGGACATGATCCCCATAAAGTTTTTGCAGCGTATGATAAAGCATCAAAAAATGTTGGTAGTCCAACCGTAGTAATTGCAAAGACTATAAAAGGTTATGGTATGGGCAAAAGTGGTGAAAGTGTAAATACAACTCACCAGACTAAAAAATTAGATGTTAATGATTTAATGTATTATAGAGATAGGTTTGACGTTCCATTAACAGATCAGCAGGTCAAAAATATTGAATATTATAAGCCAGATCAAAACTCCCCCGAAATAAAATATATCAAAGAAAGAAGACTTCAGTTAGGTGGTTTCATACCTGAGAGAACTACTTATGCAAAGCCCATTAAAGTGCCTCCAAAAGATATTTTCGATAATATGAAAGTTTCTACGGGTGAAAAAGAAATGTCGACCACAATGGCATTAGTTAGAATGTTAACAAATCTTTTAAGAGATAAAAATGTTGCACCGAGACTGGTCCCAATCATTCCTGACGAAGCTAGAACATTTGGAATGGAAGGTTTTTTTCAAAAGATAGGAATTTATGCACATGAAGGTCAAAAATATGAGCCAGAAGACTCTGCACAACTAAGTTCGTATAAAGAGGAAAAGAGCGGTCAAGTTTTAGAGGAAGGTATTAATGAAGCTGGAGCAATGTCATCGTGGATAGCTGCAGGAACTTCATATACCAACCATGATATTGAAATGATCCCAATTTATCTTTTCTACTCAATGTTTGGTTTTCAGAGAATTGGAGATTTTGCTTGGGCAGGTGCAGATAGTCAGTCTAGAGGTTTTTTAATTGGAGCTACTGCTGGGAGAACAACTCTTGCCGGAGAAGGTTTACAACATCAAGATGGTCATAGCCACATAATGGCTTCGACTATTCCCAATTGCAGATCATATGATCCAACATTTCACTATGAGCTCGCAGTTATATTTCGAGAAGGTTTAAGAAGAATGCATGAGAAAAAAGAGAATATTTTCTATTATATTACAACCATGAATGAAAATTATCCTCATCCAGAAATGCCAAAAGATAAATTATGTGAGGAGGGTATTTTAAAAGGAATGTATAAAATAAAGGAGTTTAATAAGTATAAAAAAACTAAAATTCAGTTTCTTGGATCTGGCACAATATTACGAGAAATGATAGCTGGTGCAGAAATATTACAAAATGAGTATCAAATCGATAGTGAGATTTGGAGTGTAACAAGTTTTAATGAATTAAGAAGAGATGGTCTTGAGGTAGAGAGATACAATCTTCTAAACCCTGATAAAGAACCTAAAAAAAGCTACGTAGAAAAATGCTTAGGTAACGCTGAAGGACCAATTTTGGCAGCCTCTGATTATATGAGAATGAATTCAGATCAAATAAGACCTTATGTAAATAAAAGTTTTTATTCGCTAGGAACAGATGGATTTGGACGAAGTGATACAAGAAAAGAGTTAAGAAAATTCTTTGAGGTTGATAAGGAACATATCACAACATATGGATTGAGCATTTTAGCTAAGGAACAGCTTATAGCATCAAAATATGCTAAAGAAGCAATTAAAAAGTATAAGATTGATTCTGATAAACCTATGCCAACAAAACTATAAAATGCCAAAAAAAGATATAAAAGTTCCAAACATTGGTGAATTCAAAGATGTAGAGGTTATTGAAATTTTAATCAAAAAAGGTCAAGAGATTAAAAAAAATGATCCTTTAATCACAATTGAAAGTGATAAATCGAGTGTTGAAATTCCCTCATTATATGATGGATTAGTTACACAATTAAACTTAAAAGTCGGGGATAAGGTTTCTGAGGGTAGTAAGATTTTAGAAATTGAATTAGAAGACAACAATGTAGAAACTAAAGAAATACAACCAACTAAAAAAGAAAACATCAAAGAAAACAAAATAGAAATTGAAAAAGAAGTTAGACCAAAAAATATTATTGTAAAAGATTTTTCAAAAAAAACTTCAGCCTCACCGAAAGTCAGAAAATTTGCTAGAGAACTTGGTGTTGATATTAGTAAAGTTGAAGGTAGCGAAAGATTAGGAAGAGTAACTGAAAGTGATATTAAGTCATTTGTTGCAAAAACTCCTGAGAGAAATATTGAAAAAGAATTCAAAAAAGATGAAATGATAGAACTAGAGTATCCTCATTCTGAATTTGGAAAAACGGAAACAAAGGATATTCCAAGAGTAAAAAAACTTTCATCTAAATATCTTATGAATTCTTGGTCCAATATTCCTCATGTGACCAATCATGATGAAGCAGATATAACTGAATTAGAGGAGTTTAGAACTTCTCTTACAGATATTTACACTGGGAAAAAAAAAAAAATTACTCCTTTAGCTTTTATTGTCAAAGCTTTAACTGCATCACTTAAAAAATTTCCAAATTTTAATTCATCTATTGATGAAATTAATAAAGGAAAAATGACTCTAAAAAAGTATTATCATATTGGAATAGCTGTAGATACAAAACATGGACTTATGGTACCAAAACTTAGAAATGCTGATAACAAGAACATAACTTTAATAGGTACTGAACTTAAAAAATTAAGTGATCAATGCAGAAATCTTAAAATTGATAAAAAAGAATTATTTGGTGGTTCTATGACTATAACGAGTCTTGGAGGTATTGGTGGTTCTTTTTTTACACCTATTATTAATTATCCTGAAGTCGCAATTCTAGGAGTTGGTAAATCTCAAAAAAAACAAATTTTTATTGATGGAAAGTTCATAACACGAACAATTCTACCTTTATCTTTATCATATGATCATAGAATAATTGATGGAGCTGAAGCTGCTCGATTTAACAACGATTTGAAAGACAATCTTGGAAAAAATTTTGCTTATAAATTAGCTGTATAAAGAATATGTCAAAAACTCTCTCATTATTTAGTGCATTACTGTGCACTTTCATTTGGGGGACTACATTCATTGCACAGGATACAGGTATGGATGACATCGGTCCATTCACTTTTAATTCTGTAAGATTTTTTGTAGGCTTTTTAGCAATTATTCCTCTAGCATTATTGTTTGAAGTAAAAAAACTAAAAAAGGAGTTTAGATTTGATACGAAAACATTCATTATTCTGTCCCTTTTAATTGGAGTGTCATTATTTCTAGGCTCAGCATTACAACAAGTTGCATTGCTATACACCGATGTAGCAAATGCTGCTTTTTTTACAATTTTTTATGTGCCAATGGTCCCCGTAATTATTTTTATCTTTAAAAAAGATTTTTTACATTGGAGTGTATGGCCATCAGTAATTTTATGTTTGATTGGAGGATATTTATTAACAAATTTTCAAGATGCATCTGTAAGACTAGGTGACACTCTTGTGATATTGGGAGCTTTATTTTGGAGTACGCATATTATTTTTACTGGTATGATTATTAAAAAGTATAATCTACCATTAACGATTGGCGCAATTCAAACTCTACTAGTAGCTCTATTTTCATTTATTATTGGTTTATTTTCTGAAGAATTTGTAATTGAAAATATTTTGAATGAAATAGATTCAATTTTATACGCTGGAATTTTGTCAGGTGGTTTTGCATTTGTTTTACAAATTTATGCCCAAAGAAATATAACACCAGCACCAGCAGCAATAATTTTTTCATTGGAAGGTGTATTTGCGACGATAGCTGCTTGGTTTCTTTTAAATCAAATATTAGGAATTAATAATCTAATTGGGTGTTTTTTCATATTAAGTGGGGTCTTATTATCCCAATTAGTTCCATTAATTAAGAAAACAACCTAAGTATATATTATTAAAAATAAAATTAAGCCAAGAATTATTCGATATATTACAAATATGTTGAAAGAAATTTTATTTATAAATTGAAGAAAATATTTAATTGTAAAAAATGAAAATATAAATGATAAGAATGTAGCAATTAATAATAAAGAATTTATTTCTATTGATTGTTCAAAAGCCTCCCTTAAACCCAGAAAGCTTGCGCCTGCCAAAGCAGGTATCGATAATAAAAAAGAAATTTTACTAGAGTCAACTCTATCAAAATTTAAAAATCTTGCTGCTGAAATTGTTATTCCAGCTCTACTAGCTCCTGGTATTAATGCTAATATTTGAAATAAACCTATTAATAAAATCGATTTAATATTTAAATCTGTAGAGATATATCGATCAGTTTTTCTTTGATCAGCAAAAAAAAGTATAAATCCAAAAAATAATGTTGTTGATGCAATTACTTTTGTGTTTCTTAAAAGATGGATAAATTCAGTGGTGAATAAAATATATCCGAAAAGCATTAAAGGCAAAGAACCAATAATTATTAAACTCAATAATCTTTTATTATTTTTAAGATCAAATAATTCTTTTCTAAAAAAAAAAATTACCGCAATTAACGAGCCTAAATGTAAACTTATATCTATCAACAAAGAACTTGTCTCTAAATCGTAAAAATTTGACACCAATATTAAATGAGCTGATGAGCTTATGGGTAAAAATTCAGAGATTCCCTGAATTGAAGAAAGAATTAAAATTTCTATAAAATCTCTAAACATATAAGTGTCGTAACTTAAAAAATATTCATTTTAAACAATTCGATTTAATCATATTAGATATGCAAAAATCAGATTAAGTAGGTTTTTAGCTAAATATTGTTATAATTAGGTCAAAATAACTGACCTATATATTTCTTTTACTAATAAAAACAATGTATATCTTGCCATAAATTTAAAAAAATATGACTGATAAAATGCTAAAATTCGTCAAAATAGGTCAACAAACTCCACCTAAAAGAGGAGTAGATAATAGAAAAGATGATTTTAAAGAAATCTATGACGAATTTATAACTCAAAAAGCACAAGAGCAGTCAAGTAGATGCTCTCAATGTGGTGTTCCCTTTTGCCAAGTACATTGTCCGTTAAGTAACAATATTCCAGACTGGCTCAAATTGACTGCTGAAGGCAGATTGAAGGAAGCTTATGAATTATCTCAAAGCACAAACAACATGCCCGAGGTTTGTGGTAGAATATGCCCACAAGACAGATTGTGTGAGGGTAACTGTGTTATTGAGCAGTCAGGCCATGGCACTGTTACAATTGGATCAGTTGAAAAATATATTACAGACAGTGCATGGGAGAATGGATGGGTAAAACCAATTTCAGTTAAACATGAAAAAGATCAAAGTATTGGAATAATTGGTGCTGGACCTGCTGGACTTGCAGCTGCTGAGCAACTTAGGAAAAATGGATATCAAATAACCATTTATGATAGATATGACAGAGCAGGTGGCTTGTTAATTTACGGTATACCAAATTTTAAACTAGAAAAACATGTAGTCGAGAGAAGAACCAAATTGTTGAAAGATGGTGGAATTAAATTTGAACAAAACTTTGAAGTTGGTAAGGATGCAACTTTAGAGCAACTGAGAAAAAGACATGATGCAATTTTAATTGCTACTGGGGTTTATAAACCAAGAGAGATTAATCTACCAGGGAATGACTTAGATAACATTTTTCCTGCTATGGAGTTTTTAACCGCATCAAATAAAAAAGGGTTGGGAGACGAAGTTGATTTATTTGATAAAGGTATATTAAATGCTGAAGGTAAAGATGTTGTAGTTATTGGAGGTGGGGACACAGCGATGGATTGTGTTCGAACTTCAGTAAGACAAAAAGCTAACTCAGTTAAATGCTTATATAGAAGGGATAAAGATAATATGCCTGGATCTGCAAGAGAAGTAGCTAACGCAGAAGAAGAAGGTGTTGAATTTGTTTGGTTGTCCAGCCCAAAAGAATTTAAAGGAAAAAATAAAATAGAAAAATTAATCGTCGATCAAATCCAACTTGGAGATCCAGATGAGTCAGGTAGAAGAAGACCAGAAATTAAACATGGATCTGAATTTGAAATTAAAGCAGATATGGTAATAAAAGCTTTAGGATTTGATCCTGAAAACTTGCCATTATTATTTGAAGCACAAGAGTTACAAGTTACAAAATGGGGAACAATAAAAGCTGATTTTGATACCATGGAGACAAATATCAAAGGTGTTTTTGCTGCTGGAGATATTGTAAGAGGTGCATCTTTAGTGGTATGGGCAATAAAAGATGGAAGAGATGCTGCGTCGTCAATAAAATCTTATCTTGAAAATATAGAATTAAAAAAATCAAAAGTTGCATAATGAGTATTTATAAAAAAAATTTAGAATTACTTACTAAAAATAATGTTTATTCTAAAGAAATGGAACATGACGCATGTGGAGTAGGGTTAATCGCATCGACAGAGGGAAAAAAATCAAGAGAAGTTGTAGAATATGGAATTGAAGCTTTAAAAGCCGTTTGGCATCGAGGGGCTGTTGATGCCGATGGAAAAACGGGTGATGGGGCAGGAATACATTTAGAAATACCTAAAGATTTCTTTGTAGAAAAAATAGAAGTTACAGGTCACACACACGATGGTTCTGATATTTGTGTTGGAATGATTTTTTTACCTAGGAATGATTATACTTCACAGGAAAGCTGTAAAACGATTGTAGAAAGTGAGTTAACCAAAAATGATTTTAGTATTTATGGTTGGAGGCAGGTGCCTGTTAATCCAAAAGTTTTAGGAGAAAAGGCTCTTCAAACAATGCCTGAGATAATTCAAGTGCTTTTTAAAGCGAATAATAAAAATCTACTTGATAAAGATCTTGAGAGAAAAATTTATGAAACAAGAAAAAAAATTGAGAATAAAGCGTTTAATTTATCATTAAATAACTTTTATATTTGTTCAATAAGCGCTAAATCAATTATCTATAAAGGCATGTTTTTAGCTGAGGCTATTTCAGATTTTTTCTTGGATTTAAAAGATGTGAGATTTATTTCAAGATTTGCAATCTTTCATCAGAGATTTTCAACCAACACCGCTCCGAGCTGGAGTTTGGCTCAACCTTTTAGAGCAGTCGCCCATAATGGTGAAATTAATACTTATAAAGGAAACAAAAATTGGATGAGAGTTCATGAACAAGAGATGAGCAGTCCTTTTTTTGAAAATATTGAAAATTTAAAGCCAGTTATACAAAAAGGAGTTTCAGACTCTGCAGCATTAGATAATGTTTTTGAATTATTAAATAAATCAGGGCAACCTGCTCCTTTAGCAAAATTAATGATGATCCCTGATGCTTGGTCAAAAAGAAATAAAACTCTACCAAAAAACCATCAACAACTGTTTAATTTTTTAAATAGCACTATGGAACCTTGGGATGGTCCTGCAGCAATTGCTGCAACAGATAATGAATGGGTTATTGCAGCAAATGACCGTAATGGTTTGAGACCTTTAAGATACGCAATAACAAAAGATAAGTTTCTCTTCGCTGGATCTGAAACTGGAATGATTGAATTAAATGAGAAAAGAATTTTATCAAAAGGTAGACTAGGGCCCGGTGAGATAATTGGTGTTAGAATTGAAAAAGGTAAGGTATTTACGAATAATCAAATTAAAGACTATTTGGCGAAAGAATATAAACATTTCAATTCTCAGATAATAGATTTAGATGAAAGATTATTCATTTCTAATGAGAAACATAATTTTGATGGCGAAGATCTAAGAAGACGACAACACGCCTTTGGAATAAGCTTAGAAGATTTAGAGTTAATTCTACATCCAATGGCCGAAGATGCTAAAGAGGCAACGGGATCTATGGGCGATGATACGCCTTTAGCAGTTTTGTCAGACAAATACAGACCACTTTACCATTTTTTTAGACAAAATTTTAGCCAAGTGACTAACCCACCGATTGACTCTTTAAGAGAAAATAAAGTTATGAGTTTGAAAACTAGATTTGGTAATCTTGGAAATATTTTAGATTTTGATACCTTAACAAAAGAAAATATTTATGTTTTGAATAGTCCAATATTATCGAATTCACAATTTAACAAATTTATTAATTTTTTTGGAAAAAATTCGGTTTCTATAGATTGTACTTTTTCAAATGAGCAAAATTTGTTTGACTCTATTAAAAGGATCCAAAAAGAGTCAGAAATTGCTGTTAGACAGGGTGTGACACAATTAGTTTTAAGTGACAAAGATATTTCGGATAAGAGAATGCCTATGCCAATGTTGTTATGCGTTGGTGCGATTAATACTTTTTTAATTGATAAAAAATTGAGAGGATATGTTTCAATCAATGTTCAATCTGGTGAGACGTTAGACACCCACTCTTTTGCAACATTGATAGGAGTTGGAGCAACTACAGTTAACCCATATATAGCTTTTGATAGTTTATACCAAAGACATGAGAAAAAGTTATTTGGTCAGTATAGTTTTGATGAATGTGTCGAAAGGTATATCAAATCAGTGAATGCAGGATTGTTAAAAATCATGTCAAAAATGGGTATTTCTGTTTTAAGTTCCTATAGGGGTGGATGTAATTTTGAGACTGTTGGTCTAAGCAGATCAATAGTTGACGATTATTTTCCAGGAGTTACCTCAAAAATTTCTGGTATTGGATTGTCAGGCATCGAAAAAAAAATACGTGCAATACATAAAGAGGCATTTGAGAGTACTGATACGGTTTTGCCTATTGGTGGTATTTATAGATACCGAAAGAATGGAGAAACACACCAATATCAAGGTAGGTTAATTCATTTATTACAGAGTGCGGTGGGGTCAAATTCTTATTCAGCATATAAAAAATATGCTGAGGGAATATATAACTTGCCACCAATTAATTTAAGGGATTTGATTGATTTTAGAAAAAAAAAATTAGGTCCATCTATTCAAATTTCTGAAGTTGAACCGATAGAAAAAATATTAAAGAGATTTGGTAGTGGAAGTATGTCTCATGGAGCGTTATCTAAGGAGGCACATGAAACTTTGGCTATTGGGATGAATAGGATTAAAGGTGCATCCTGTAGTGGAGAAGGTGGTGAGGATGCAAATAGATTCAAGATCATGGACTCTGGTGATAGCGCCAATTCAAGAGTAAAGCAAATTGCATCTGCAAGATTTGGTGTAACTATTAATTATTTGAACAATTGTAATGAAATTGAGATTAAAATTGCTCAAGGTGCAAAACCTGGCGAGGGTGGTCAGTTACCAGGATTCAAAGTAACAGATGAAATTGCTAAGTTAAGACATTCAACACCAGGTGTAACATTAATTTCTCCACCTCCGCATCATGATATCTATTCGATTGAGGACTTAGCTCAGCTTATTTATGATTTAAAACAAATCAACCCTAGGGCAAGAATTGGAGTTAAATTAGTTGCGTCATCTGGAGTAGGTACTATTGCAGCTGGCGTGGCAAAAGCAAAAGCTGATATAATTTTAATTTCAGGACACAATGGAGGAACTGGAGCTACACCACAAACAAGTGTAAAATATGTAGGTATTCCTTGGGAGATGGGACTTACAGAGGCAAATCAAGTTTTAACATTAAACAATCTAAGACACAAAGTTACTTTGAGAACTGATGGTGGTATTAAAACTGGAAGAGATGTAGTTATTGCAGCCATGATGGGTGCTGAGGAATATGGTGTAGCAACTACAGCTTTAGTAGCAATGGGTTGCATTATGGTAAGGCAATGTCATTCTAATACTTGTCCTGTAGGAGTATGTACACAAGATGAAAAACTAAGAGAAAAATTTACTGGAACTCCTGATAAAGTAGTAAATTTATTTACTTTTATCGCTACAGAGGTAAGAGAAATTTTAGCTTCACTTGGTTTTAAATCTCTAAATGAAGTTATCGGTCGAACAGATTTATTGATGCAGGTAAGTAAAGCATCGCCTAATTTAGATGATTTAGATCTTAATCCACTATTTGTTCAAGCTGACCCTGGTAATAACAAGAGGTACTGTGAGATATCAGAAATTAATGAAGTTCCAGATACTCTGGATCAAGAGATTTGGCCTCAAATAGAAAAGGCTTTAGATAACTCTGAGAAAATAAATAATGAGTTTTTAATTAAAAATACAAATAGAGCTGTGGGTACTAGAATTTCACATCACTTGTATAAAAAATATGGCTATGAAAAATTAGAGGAAAATTTTTTAAATCTGGATTTTAAAGGTTCAGCTGGACAATCTTTTGGGGCATTTACGGCAAAAGGACTTAAACTTAATTTAAAAGGTGATGCAAATGATTACGTTGGTAAAGGTTTATCAGGAGCCACCATTTCAATAAAAATTCCTGATGAAAGTAATTTGATTTCAAATGAGAATACTATTATTGGTAACACAGTTCTTTATGGTGCAACCTCAGGTAAACTCTTTGCAGCCGGTCAAGCTGGGGATAGATTTGCAGTAAGAAATTCTGGTGCAATAACTGTTATTGAAGGTTGTGACTCAAACGGTTGTGAATATATGACAGGTGGAACGGCAGTAATTCTTGGAGATGTTGGAGATAATTTTGCAGCTGGTATGACAGGGGGTATGGCTTTTATTTATGATAAATCAAAAGAATTTGAAAAAAAAGTAAACCCTGACTCAGTTGTATGGCAAAATGTAGAGACTGAATATTGGTCAAAATTTTTAAAACAATTAGTACACGAACATAGTAATGAAACTGGATCTAATTTGTCAAAAAAAATAATTGATGATTTTGAAAACGAGTTAAAGAATTTTGTACAGGTTTGTCCAAAAGAAATGATAGATAAGCTCAAAAATCCAATTTCTACAAAAACAAAAATACAAAAAGTTAGCTAATTATTAATTTTAACTCTCTTCTCAATATTTTAAGCCATTTGGGTGAAGACAAACTATGATCACCGTTTTTCACAATTACTAATTTCTTTTTTTTCGATTTAAACATTTTCAAAATTTTTTTTGAGTAAATTACAGGAACAGACTCATCTTTACTTCCATGAACCATTGTTACATTTACATTTTGATTTATTTTTTTGTTTAAAACCTTGTTCTTTTTTCCATCTTTTATTAATTGGTGAGTAATTGGATAAGTGTAGTCACCATATTTAAGAGCATATATACCATTTTTAATGATTTCCGATTTAATTTTTTTCGTAAATTTCTTCCACATTAAGTGTTCTAGAAATTCGGGTGCAGACCCGATTCCTAAAAAACCTACGATTTGTTTCTTAAAATATTTAAATTGATTTAATGAAATCCAAGAACCCATGCTTGAGCCAATTAATATTATGTTATTTTTTTTGACAATTTTTTTAATTAGTTGTGAAGTTTCATTTGTCCATTTGGTTATATTCCCATCAATAAATTTTCCTGAGGATTTTCCATGGCCGGAATATTCTAAAGCTAAAAAACCTAAATTATTTTTTTTTGCAAATCTTAAAAAAGTTTTGGGCTTTTGACCCCCTAGGTCTGATTTAAAACCATGAAGAAAAACAAGATAAGTGTTTTTCCTCTTAAAATTCATCAAATATCTTATTCTTTTAGTTTTTGTTAGTTTTAAGTATTTAAACTTAGTCATAAAAGTTTATTAGTTATTTCGATTATTATATAATTAATTCTAATGTCATTTAATTTAAAAGTTTTACAAGTTATCCCCAAACTAGGCTACGGGGGAGCTGAAACCGGTTGTTATGATATTGCTCATTATCTTCCAGAAAATAACTGTAAATCTTTCATAGTTACAAGTGGTGGTGAGCTAACAAAATATATAGATAGGAAAAAAGTAAAATTAATTAGATTACCTGTTCATAGCAAAAATCCTTTTTTAATTTTATTAAACTCGATAATTTTAGTTTTTATTATTTTATTTTACAATATATCCATAGTTCACGCTCGAAGTAGAGCACCAGCTTGGTCCTGTTTAATTGCAACTAAATTAACGGGAAGAAAATTCGTAACAACTTTCCATGGTACATATAATTTTAATGGAAAAATCAAAAAATTTTATAATTCGGTTATGGTTAGGTCAGACCTTGTTATAGCTGGATCTAATTTTATTTTTTCCCACATTAAAGAAAAATATTCAAATCTCATTGATGTAAAAAAAAAATTACTTGTAATATTTAGAGGTATAAATGTTGATTATTTTGACGCCAGCACAATGTTAGAAAAGGATGAAAAAAAATTATTGAGCGAATGGGGTATATTAGAAAATAAAAAGATTATTTTGTTACCTGGTAGATTAACATCCTGGAAAGGTCAGGAACTATTTATTGAAGCGATAAATTTGGTTAACATTGAATTAGGTTACGAAGCATTTTATGCAGTAGTCTTAGGTAATGATCAAGGACGAGACGCTTATAAAAAAAAGTTACATCATCTTTGTGAACGATACAAAATTTCTAATCAAATAAAATTTATTGACTCATGTAAAAATATGGCTTTAGCTTATAAAGTTTCAGATATAATTGTTTCAGCATCAATTGAACCAGAGTCATTTGGTCGAGTTGCGGTAGAAGCCCAATCAATGGAAAAGCTGATAATTGCTAGTAATATTGGTGGATCAAATGAAACTGTGATTAATGAAAAAACGGGTTTATTGTTTGAGTCAGGAGATCCAAAATCTTTAAGTAAAAAAATAATCCAAGCTTTAACTATGGACGAAAGCTTATTGAAAACTATGGGTATTGAAGGTAGAAAAAACATTGTTAAAAAATTTAATGTTGAAAAAATGTGCTTTTCTACTTATTCAGAATATAAAAAATTAGTTAATTAAATGCTTACAATAAAATTACCAGATGGAAATAATCTTAAGTTTCCAAAAGAGGTCACAGGTTTAGAAATTGCAGAAAAAATAAGCAAATCTCTTTATAAAGAAGCCTTGATAATGAGTGTAAATGGTGAGCTCAAAGATTTATACTTTTTGATTAAAGAAGACTCTTTAGTAAAAATTTTTACTGCAAAAGATCCAGAGGGATTAGAAGTCATTAGACACGATGCTGCTCATATTATGGCTATGGCTGTACAAGAACTTTATCCTGGAACCCAAGTTACCATTGGACCAGTGATAGAGAATGGATTTTATTATGATTTTGCAAGAAAAGATCCATTTACTGATGAAGATCTTAAAAAAATTGAGAAAAGAATGTCAGAAATAATAGACAAAGACGTAAAAACAAGAAGAGAAGTTTGGGATAGAGATAAAGCAATTAAGCATTTCAAAAAGATTGGAGAAAAATATAAGGCAGAAATCATTGAAAGTATTCCTGAAAGTGAGGAGCTTTCAATTTACCATCACGGTGATACTTGGCATGATTTATGTCGAGGGCCACATTTGTTATCCTCTGGTAAAATTGGTAAAGCTTTTAAACTTACTAAAGTATCAGGGGCATATTGGCGTGGCGACTCTAATAATGAAATGCTTCAAAGAATCTATGGAACTGGTTGGGCAACCAAAAAAGACTTAGATGATTATTTAAGAAGAATTGAAGAAGCTGAGAAAAGAGATCATAGAAAATTAGGTAAAGAAATGGATTTATTTCATTTTAGAGAGGAAAGTCCTGGCTCTGTTTTTTGGCACGAAAAAGGTTGGGCGCTTTTTCAAAAACTTATTGGTTATTTAAGAGCTAAACAAGATAAAGCAGGATACAAAGAAGTAAATACTCCAGAGGTATTAGACAGATTACTTTGGGAAAAATCTGGTCACTGGGAAAAATATGGGGAAAATATGTATACGTCTCAAACACCTGATGAAAAAGTTTTCGCCATCAAACCTATGAATTGCCCAGGCCATATCCAGGTTTTTAATCAAGGTCTTAAAAGTTACAGAGATCTACCATTAAGAATTACGGAATTTGGAAAAGTTCATAGATATGAACCTTCGGGTGCACTTCATGGCCTTTTAAGAGTTAGAGCTTTTACTCAAGATGACGCACATATTTTCTGTTCGGAAGATCAAATTACAAGCGAATGTTTAAAAGTAACAAATTTAATTTTAGATATTTACAAAGATTTAGGATTTGAGAACGTTATTTTGAAATACGCAGACAGGCCCGAAATTAGAGTTGGCGAAGATCATGTTTGGGATAAAGCAGAGGCATCTTTGTTGGAAGCAGTGAAAGCTTCCAAACTTGAATATAGCATCAATAAAGGGGAAGGTGCTTTCTATGGACCTAAAATTGAATTTGTTTTAAGAGACGCAATTGGTAGAGATTGGCAATGTGGGACAGTGCAAGTCGATTTAAATTTACCAGGGAGATTAGATGCTTCCTATGTGGATAAGGATGGATCAAAAAAAGTACCAGTCATGTTGCATAGAGCAATGTTTGGTTCACTTGAGAGATTTATTGGAATATTAATTGAAAATTATGCTGGTAAATTCCCATTTTGGATTTCTCCTTTACAAACTGTGGTAATACCTATCTCCGAGGACTTTGAGAACTATGCGAAAGAAGTGACTAAAAAAATAAAAGCTGCAGGTATAAGTTCAGTTGTTGACTTAAAAAAACATAATCTAAATTATAAAATTAGAGAACATTCTTTAGCAAAAATACCAATTCTGCTGATTTGTGGTAAAAAAGAAGTTGACACCAAGAGTGTAACTATTAGAAGATTGGATTCTAATAAACAAGAAAATATGAAATTAGACTTATTTTTAAAAAGTTTTTCTGCATTAAATAATGTATCTTAAAATTTAGTGGCAGACAGCAAACAAAATTATTTCCAAAGAAAAACCAAAGATCGTGGTCCAAGATCTAACAATAGAATTTCATCTCCAGAAGTTCAGGTAATTGCTAATGATGGAAATAATTTAGGAATTTTAAATACAAATGAGGCAATTACAATTGCTAAGAGAGAAGGATTGGATCTTATAGAAATATCTCCTAATGCCAATCCACCTGTCTGTAAAATTATGGACATGGGAAAGTACAAATATGATGCTCAAAAAAAAGCAAACCTTGCAAAGAAAAAGCAAAAAATAGTCTCATTGAAAGAAATAAAGATGCGACCTGTTACAGAGACCCATGATTATGAATTCAAAGTAAAAAATGCAAAAAAATTTATTGCTAAAGGTGATAAAGTAAAATTTACAATAAGATTTAAAGGTAGAGAACTTCAACACTCTCACCTTGGGAACGAGCTTATGGCTAAAATTAAAGAGGATATGAAAGAAATTGGCAAAATAGAATTACATCCAAAGTTTGATGGTAAACAAATGATCATGGTAATCCAGCCTTTATAAGCCTTAATATAGGTTGTAAATTTATTTCTTTGTATGTATAACCTCGCTCAACTATGCCAAAATTAAAAACCAAAAGCTCAGCAAAAAAAAGATTTAAGATATCGGCCAGAGGAAAAGTTATCATGGCCCAAGCTGGCAAAAGGCATGGAATGATTAAAAGAACTAATTCACAAATAAGAAAATTAAGAGGCACTACCACAATGTCAAAACAAGATGGAAAAATTGTTAAGTCGTACATGCCTTATAGTTTAAGAGGTTAAAATGGCTAGAGTAAAAAGAGGTGTTACAAGTAGAGCAAAACACAAAAAAGTTTTAAAAGCTGTTAAAGGTCAGTGGGGTCGAAGAAAAAATACCATTAGAGTTGCAAAACAAGCCATGGAAAAGGCAATGCAATATGCTTACAGAGATAGAAGAAATAAAAAAAGAGATTTTAAATCTTTGTGGATTCAAAGAATTAATGCAGGTGTAAGAGCTGAAGGATTAACTTATTCCAAATTTATTAATGGCTTAAATAAGTGTGGAATTAAAATTGATAGAAAAATACTTGCTGAGATAGCATATGATAGTCCAGAAGCCTTCAAAACTATTGTCCAAAAAGCACAATCTGCACTAAATTAATCTTCACTATTGTTTTATTTCACCGAAGAAATAATCTGTAAAAATGTCAGATCTTAAAAAAATAAAAGATGAACTTCTTTTGAAACTGAAAAGTAAATTAAACTTGTCAGAGGTAAATCAAATGAAATCTGATTTATTTGGTAAGAATGGATTAGTTTCATCACAATTTAAAAAGATAGGAACCATCGCAGAAACCGAGAGAAAAAAATTTGCCTCAGAACTGAATGTTATTAAAGATGAATTACAAGATTTAATTAATGTGAAAATAAAGGAAATTGAAAAAGAGGAAATTAGAGAAAAGTTACAAAAAGAAAAAATTGATATTACTCTGCCTGAGAGACCATTTGTAAGAGGCAAAATTCATCCTGTGTCACAAACAATAGATGAAATATCCTCGATTTTTTCTGAAATTGGTTTCAGCGTTGAGGAAGGTCCAGATGTTGAGAGTGAATATAATAATTTTACTGCACTCAACACGCCAAAAAACCATCCAGCTAGAGATATGCATGACACATTTTATCTAGATGAAAAAAAAGAAAGATTATTACGCACTCATACTTCTCCGGTTCAAATTAGAACAATGTTAAAAGACAAACCGCCGTTTAAAATAATAGCTCCTGGCAGAACATATAGGTCAGATAGCGATCAGACACACGCACCTATGTTTCATCAGGTTGAAGGTCTTCATATAGACAAAGATATTAATATGGGACACTTAAAAGGATGTTTAAATTATTTTATTAAGGAATTTTTTGAATTGGACAAAATTAAAATGAGATTTAGACCAAGTCATTTTCCTTTCACAGAGCCATCTGCTGAAGTTGACATAGGGTACGAGATGAAGGATGGCAAAATAGTAATTGGTGAAGGCGATCAATGGCTTGAGATTTTGGGGTGTGGGATGGTACATCCAAATGTTTTAAGAAATGTTAAGGTAGATCCAATAAAGTTTCAAGGATATGCATTTGGGATGGGCATTGATAGGTTGGCTATGTTAAAGTATGGAATTAACGATTTAAGAGCTTTTTTCGATTGTGACTATAGGTGGTTAAATCATTTTGGATTTGATCCTTTGGATGTACCAACAAATTATAGAGGCTTGAGTAGATGAAAATCACATTTGACTGGCTTAAAGATCATTTAAAAACAAATTTAAAAGAAAAAAATCTTTTAGAACAACTTACCAATGTTGGATTAGAGGTAGAAGAAGTACAAAATCTTTCTTCAGATAAAGAACTTTTTAAAGTCGCTAAAATTATTAAAACAATAAAGCACCCAAATGCAGATCGGCTAAAAGTTTGCGATGTTGATGTTGGAGAAAAAGAATTTAAAAAAGTTGTATGTGGGGCTGCTAATGCAGTTGAGGGACTAATTACAGTATATGCACCTCCAGGATCAATTATCCCAAAAACTAAAACAAAATTAGTTGTGGCTAAAATAAGAGGAGTTACTTCTTATGGAATGCTTTGCTCAGAGTGTGAATTAAATTTATCTGAAAAGAGTGATGGTATAATTAGACTATCATCAGGGTACAAAAAAATTATTGGCAAGAGTTATTTTTCAAAATCAAAATCTAACTTGATTGATTTATCTATAACACCTAATAGACCAGATTGTCTTGGTATAAGAGGAATTGCAAGAGATCTGGCCGCTTCAGGCTTTGGAAAATTGATTGATTTTAAGAAAAAAAAAATTAAATCAAATAATAAACATTCTTTAAAAGTAAAAATAAAAAAAGAAAAAAACCAGGGATGTAGCATATTTGGTAGTTGCCTTATTACTGATGTAAAGAATACTGAAAGTCCTCAATGGCTTAAAGACAAATTGATTTCAATAGGCCAAAAACCAATTTCTGCAATAGTTGATATTACAAATTATGTAATGTTCGATCTTAATCGTCCGTTACATGCTTATGATGCTGATAAAATCGAAAAGGGTATTATTGTTCGTAATTCAAAATCAGGAGAGAAATTTTCTGCTTTAGATAATAAGGATTATAAGCTTGAAAATGGAATGTGTGTAATCAGTGACCACAAAGGTGTTTTAGGACTGGGCGGAATTATTGGTGGAACAAGATCAGGAACAGAATTAGATACAAAGAATATATTATTAGAATCAGCTTATTTTAAACCTGGATCAATAAGGACCACGGCAAAAAAGTTGAATCTTGATACTGATGCAAAGTTTAGATTTGAAAGAGGCATTGATCCATTATCAATTGAGGATGGCTTAAATAAAGCCGCAATATTAATTAAAGAAATTTGTGGTGGTAAAATCAGTAAAATTGATGTTCAAGAAATTGAAACTCATAAAACAAAAAAAGTTAAATTTGATATAAAATTGGTTGAAAAAGTAGCAGGTTTTAAAATTTCTACTAAAGAAATTTTTAAAATTTTAGAAAATCTTGGTTTCAAATTTAAAAAGAAAAAAAATTTTTTTGAATTAACTGTTCCATCATGGAGGCCTGATATCACACAAGAAATAGACATTGTTGAGGAATTGGTTAGAATAAGTGGTTACGATAAAATAAGAATTATAGATCCAATCAAGAAAAGAAAGAAGTCTACTTTAAATAAATCCCAAAAATTATTTCATTTTTTACAGAGATCAATTGCCTCCAAAGGTTATCTAGAATCAATCACTTGGTCATTTACAGATTCAAATTACAATAATTATTTCAGAGACACTAAAAAAGAAATTAAGATTGTAAATCCAATAAGTACGGAATTAGATGTTTTAAGAAATTCAATATTCTCAAACTTGATAATATATATGAATAAAAATTTTGATAGAGGTTTTAAGGATTTATCGATTTATGAAATTGGCCCAACTTTTACTGGTTCTAGGCCTGGTGAACAAAATACAGTAGCATGTGGTTTGTCATCAGGAAAAAAATCAAGATTATCTTGGATTGAAAAAGAAAGAAATGTTGATGTCTTTGATGTCAAAAAAGATGTAGTCCAAACTTTAATTGAGGCAGGGTATAGATCAGAAGAATTTTTTATAGACAACAAAACGCCAAATTATTATCATCCTGGTAAATCTGGTAGATTATTTTTAAAAAAAGGAGCAGACTTAGTAGCAGCCTATTTTGGTGAAATTCATCCCAATATAACTAAAAAAATTGGTATGAAAACAGAGTCTTTAGTAGGTTTTGAAATTTTTTTAGACAACTTAAAATTATCAGAAAAAACTTTAAATGATCAAAAAAAGAAATTTAATGTTTCAGATTATCAAAAATCTGAAAGAGATTTTGCGTTCATAATAAATAAAGATATTAATGCTCAAGATTTGATTAATGCTATCGCAAGTGTAGATCAAAATTTGATTAGTAATATAAAAGTTTTTGATGTCTATGAGGGTGATAATATACCTGAGAATCAAAAATCGATAGCAATAAGTGTTACAATCCAATCTCTAGAAAAAACACTAAATGAGAATGATTTAGAAAAGATAAATCAATTAATTATTAAAACAGTTGAAAATAAAACTGGTGCAAAAATACGTTCTTAATAAAAATGACCACAATTGATCATATAAGAAATTTCGCAATAATTGCTCATATAGATCATGGCAAATCTACAATAGCAGACAGAATAATCCACAGATGTGGAGGATTAACAGAAAGAGAAATGAAAGCTCAAGTATTAGACTCAATGGAAATTGAGCGGGAAAGAGGGATAACTATCAAAGCTCAAACAGTTAAACTTAATTACAAATCTAAAAATGGTAAAGAATATATTTTAAATATAATAGATACACCTGGTCATGTAGACTTTAGTTATGAGGTAAGTAGATCTTTATATGCTTGTGAAGGCTCTATACTTATTGTTGATAGCACTCAGGGTGTAGAGGCACAGACATTAGCAAATGTCTATCAAGCTATGGATATAAATCATGAAATTATTCCAGTTTTAAATAAGATTGATTTAGCAGCATCAGATTTAGATAGAACAAAAAAACAAATAGAAGATGTAATTGGTATTGAAACTGAAAATGCTATTCCTTGTTCAGGCAAAACAGGTGAAGGTATAGATGACATTTTGGAACAAATAGTCAATCAGCTACCTGGACCAAAGGGCAATTTAGATCAAGATTTAAAGTGTCTGCTGGTAGACAGTTGGTACGACACATACCTTGGGGTTGTAATTTTAGTTAGAGTTATTAATGGAAAAATTATTAAAAATATGAAAATTAAAATGCTTTCAACTAATCAAGATTATATTGTTGAAAAAGTGGGTTTGTTTACACCTAAAGCAAAAGATGTGAGTGAACTTAATTCCGGAGAAATTGGATTTATAACTACTGGAATTAAAGTTTTATCAGACACGAAAGTTGGAGATACAATCTGTGATGCTTCAAAACCAATAGTTGAGGCTTTGCCAGGTTTCAAACCAAGTAAACCGGTAGTTTTTTGCGGCTTATTTCCTGTTGATAGCTCTGAGTATCAAAAATTAAAAGATGGTTTAGCAAAGTTACAACTTAATGATGCCAGCTTTTCTTATGAGGCAGAATCCTCATCGGCTTTAGGGTTAGGTTTTAGATGTGGTTTTCTTGGATTATTACATCTTGAAATAATAACAGAGAGGTTAGAGAGGGAATTTGATGTTAACTTATTAACAACCACTCCAGGTGTTGTCTACAAAGTAAAGCTTAACAATGGAGAAATTAAGGATTTACAAAATCCTTCAAGTTTACCTGATCCAACATTTATTCAATCTATTGAAGAACCCTGGATTAAAGCAACTATTATAACTCCAGATAATTATTTAGGATCTATTATGAAATTATGTCAGGATAAAAGAGGAATTCAAATAAATCTTAGTTATTCAGGTAATAGAGCTGTTATTTCTTACGAATTACCTTTGAACGAAGTAGTTTTTGATTTTAATGATCGAATTAAATCTATGACAAGTGGATATGCAAGTTTTGATTATGAAATCCTTGAACACAGAGAAGGTGACTTAGTAAAACTTGGTATTTTAGTTAATGGTGAGTCTGTTGATGCTTTGGCAATGATGATACACAAAGATTTTGCACAAAAAACTGGACGGGAGGTTTGCGAAAAGTTAAAAGATTTAATTCCAAGACATAATTTTATGATACCAGTTCAGGCAGCTATTGGTGGAAAAATAATTGCGAGAGAAACAATCAAAGGATTTAAAAAAGATGTATTGACCAAAATTCACGGTGGAGGTGCTACTGATAGAAAAAGAAAACTACTTGAAAAACAAAAAAAAGGAAAAGCAAGATCAAAACAATTTGGAAGAGTGGAAATACCCCAAGAGGCATTTATTGGTGTTCTTAAAATTTCAAAAGAAAAATAATTGGAGAGGTGGCCGAGTGGTTGAAGGCGCACGCTTGGAAAGCGTGTAAAGGGGAAACTCTTTCATGGGTTCGAATCCCATTCTCTCCGCCATTTAAAAAGCTAATATTTCCGGCCATAATTTCATAACTTTGGTCAGATAAATTTATTATAAGTCAACAAATATCCTGAAAAAATGTTATAATAAATTTTTCCAAATATATAAAAATGATAAACAAAAATAACTATCAAGCAGACTCAATAAAAGTTCTTAAAGGTCTAGAGGCGGTTAGAAAAAGACCTGGAATGTATATTGGTGATACCGATGATGGAACTGGATTGCATCACATGGTTTATGAGGTTGTTGATAATTCAATTGATGAAGCACTAGGAGGTTTTTGTAAGAATATCTTTGTTAAAATAAATATTGATGGAACAGTCACAGTTCGTGATGACGGTCGAGGAATTCCAGTAGATATTCACAGAGGAGAAAAAAAATCTGCAGCAGAAGTTATTATGACACAATTACATGCTGGTGGTAAATTTGATCACAACTCTTATAAAGTTTCTGGAGGATTGCATGGTGTTGGTGTTTCAGTTGTAAATGCATTATCTGAAAATTTAAAGCTTGAAATTTACAGGGATGGTAAAAAATATTATATTGAATTCCAAAATGGAAAGGCAAAAGCCCCATTAAAAGTTATTGGCAAGTCTAAAGAAACAGGAACCCAGATTACATTCAAACCTTCTAATCAAATTTTCTCCTCAATAAAATTTAGTGAAAAAATTCTTACTAAACGAATGAGAGAATTAGCGTTCCTTAATAAAGGCATTAAAATTATTTTTATAGATGCTTCTCAAAAAAAAGAAAGATCTACCGAGTTTAAATTTGACGGTGGTATTCTAGAGTTTGTAGAGTTTTTGGACCAGAAAAGAGAAAAATTACAAAACAAAAATGGAAATGATCTATTTAAAAAACCAATTTATATTGATGGTAGTAAAAGTAATATTGAGATTGAATGTTCATTAAAATGGAATTCGACTTTTACTGAGGAAGTTTTTCCTTATACAAATAATATTTTCCAAAAAGATGGTGGGACACATTTATTAGGTTTTAGAAGTGCTTTAACGAGAGTAATAAACAAGTATGCTAACGAACACAATCTTCTTAGAAAGAATAAATTATCAATTTCTGGTGATGACATTAAAGAAGGTTTGACATGTGTGTTATCTATCAAAATCCCAGATCCTAAATTCTCTTCTCAAACTAAAGATAAACTTGTTTCCTCCGAGGTAAGAATGATTGTAGAGACAATAATTAATGAAAAATTATCTATTTGGTTTGATCAAAACCCATCAGTAGCTAAGATTATTCTAGCAAAGATTATTCAAGCAGCATTAGCCAGAGATGTCGCTAGAAAAGCTAGGGAGAATGTAAGAAGAAAAGGTGCACTTGAATTAAGTGGATTACCTGGAAAATTAGCTGATTGTCAAATTGGTAAACAAGAGGGAACAGAATTATTTATTGTTGAAGGAGACTCTGCTGGCGGCTCAGCAAAACAAGGCAGAAATAGATCAAATCAGGCTGTCTTACCTTTGAGAGGTAAAATTTTAAATACATACGTTGAAGATCTTAAAATTGGAAAAAATGGAAATGGATCAGATAAAAGAACTAAGGCTTTATCTAAAATGATTTCATCAAATGAAATTGTAACTTTAATAAATGCGCTTGGCCTAGATCCTAAAGCGCAAGAAATAGATTTAAAAGATTTAAGGTATGGTAAAATTATAATTATGACAGATGCTGATGTAGATGGATCACATATCAGAGCCTTACTTCTCACTTTTTTCAATAATAATCCATTTAATAAACTAATTGAAAATGGACATATTTATTTAGCTCAACCGCCGTTATTCAAAATAAACAAAGGTTTAAAAGGTATCTACATTAAAGATGAAAAAGAATTGGAGAGTTATATTGTCAAAAACAATAAAGATTTGAAAAAAAATTCAAAAGATTATCTTAAAAAATTAGAATTTGAAAAATCAAAAATGAATATTCAAAGATTTAAAGGATTAGGCGAAATGAATCCCGAGGAGCTTTGGAATACTACTTTGAATCCTGAAACCAGAAACTTGTTGCAAGTCCAATATTCTAAAAATTTAAAAAAAGATCAAGATTTGATTCACACATTAATGGGAAGTGATGTTGCTTTGAGGAAAGATTTTATTGTGTCAAATGCAATTAATGTTCAAAATTTAGATATTTAAAAATGAGGTTCTTTGAGGACTCAAAGTATTATTCTCTTAAAAAATCTACATATATAAATTTAAGATGGATTGGAATCATTGGTCAATTAATCTCTGTTTACTTAGTTCATTTTTATTTTGGTTTCAAATTTGATTTTTTTCTTACCAATTTAGCGATTTTTTTTGGGGTATTAAGTAATTTATATTTAACCTTTATTTATAAAAAAACTCAACTATCAGATAGGTCAGCTTTAGTATTTTTATTTTTTGATATTATTCAATTAACTGTTTTAATTTATTTAACTGGAGGCGCAAAAAATCCTTTTATAATCTTTATAATTATACCAAGTATTTTTGCTTCAACCAATCTTGGATTAAAAACTAACTTATTAATAGTTTTGATAACCTGTCTTATGATTATTTTTCTTACATTTTATGCAGGTGACTTGCCATATCCATTAGCTAACCACTTTCACATAAGTGACTATATTTATTATTCAGTACCAGTTTCTTTGATTATAGCATTAATATTTTTAAATTATTTTGCAATAATCTTTGGACGAGAATCAAGATTAAGAAAAGAAGCTTTAAACAAAATGGAAGAAATTATGGCAAAAGAACACGAAATGTTATCTTTAGGAGGTCAAGCAGCAGCAGCAGCCCATTCTCTTGGAACGCCTTTATCGACAATTAAAATAATTTCACAAGAATTAACAAAACAATTAAAAAATCAAAAAGATGTAATTCAGGATATTGAATTACTCTCAAGTCAGGTTGAGAGATGTAATCAAATTTTAAAAAAGCTATCACTAAATCCTGATGTAGAGGATAATTTTATTGATGAGGACTCGACTATGAGAGATTATCTTAAAGAGATAATATCCTCTTTTAGAGAAACTAGTAAAAATCAGTTTAATTTTAATTTTGAGCAAGACGCGCACTCAAAAAAAATAACTAAATCAATTGAAATAGTTTATGGTCTTAGAAATTTCATAGGTAATGCAAATAAATTTTGCAAAAGTAAAATTTATGTAAATTTAAAATCAAATATCGAAAATACTATTGTGACCATTGAGGATGATGGTGGGGGATATCCAAATGACATTCTCTCAAAAATAGGAGAGCCTTATCTAAAATCATCTGATAAAAATAGTGGATTGGGTTTAGGATTATTTATAGGAAAGACTTTACTAGAAAAAAATTTTGCCACTGTTAATTGTTGGAATTCTCAAACAAGAAGTGGAGCTGAAGTGACAATAAAGTGGAAAAATAAAGATTTGTTCAATCTTTAATGAAAATTTTTTTTACTTTTAAAAAGCTCACTCAATTGAGAAATCATGACATCTCCCAATTCATTGACATCAGTAATCTTTATCGCTCGATTATAGTATCTTGATACATCATGGCCTATTCCAATCGCTAAAATTTCAGTTTCAGTTTTTTCTTCGATAAATTTCACAATTTTCTTTAAATGTTTTTCAAGAAAATCTCCTGAATTGACTGACAGAGTTGAGTCATCAACTGGTGCACCATCAGAAATTACCATTAATATTTTTCTTTCTTCTTTTCTTTTTTTTAATCGATTAAATGCCCAAGAAATTGCTTCTCCATCAATATTTTCTTTTAATAATCCTTCTTTTAACATTAGACCAAGGTTATTTTTACTTTGTCGCCAATGTGTGTCAGCCTCTTTATAAATTATGTGTCTTAAATCATTTAATCTACCCGGTGTTTTTGGTTTACCCTCTTTATTCCAAAACTCTCTACTTTTTCCACCTTTCCAATTTTTAGTTGTGAAACCTAATATTTCAACTTTAACAGAACATCTTTCTAAGGTTCTTGATAAAATATCAGCGCAAATGGCAGCAATTGTAATTGGACGTCCTCTCATAGACCCTGAATTATCTATTAAAAGAGTAACGACAGTGTCTTTAAAATCTAAATCTTTTTCTTTTTTAAAAGATAATGAATTATAAGGGTCCATTATTATTCTTGGTAATTTTGAACTATCCAATAACCCTTCCTCTAAATCAAACTCCCAAGCTCTATTTTGTTTTGCCAACAGCTGTCTTTGAAGTTTGTTAGCAAGTTTGGTGATAACGTCCTGGAAACTTATTAATTGCTGATCTAAAGTTTTTCTTAATTTTGAAGCTTCATCGGAGTTTTCTAAATTTTCTGCCTTCGTAATTTCATCAAACTGAGTCGTAAAAATTTTATAGTCTGTATTTAAATCATTAATTGTTTTTTTTTGAATAATTTGCTCGTTATTTTGTTGATTAGACTCACTATCGATTAGTTGCTCATCAATTTTGTATTCGTCTACATCATATTCAGAGTCTAAACTAGCTTCGGTTTGTTCATTTTCATTTTCATCTCTAAAGTCATCAGAATTACTGTCCTGATCATCATTGGATGAATTATTTTGACCATCATCTTGGTTTTCTTCTCTGTTTTCCTCATTGTCCTCGTTTTGAAAAATATCCATTTCTTTTAATATTTCCGAAAACTTTGAAGAATATTCATTTTGATATTCTAAATTTTCTTTTAAAAACTCAATGTGTTTGTTCATTACTTTATCGAAGTCTTTCTCCCAAAAATTTAACATATTATTGGTTAAGGTATTTAATTTGACATTTAGAAATTTCTTTAACATATACAATTCAAAAGCCTCTACTACCGGTACATCTTCTTTTGAATTTAAATGGTCTTTTCTTTTTAACTGGATTATTTGACCATAATTTTCTTTTAGATTTTTTTCTATACCTTTCAACATTTTTGAGCCCAGGCATTCATACCTTACTTTTTCTGCGATAGAATAGAGAGACTTATATGAGGAATTTAAAGGTAAATTCTTTTTGTAAATTCTATCATTTGAGAACTTTTTTTTTAAGGCAGACGAGTCAGACTCTGCTCTAGCTTTAATGAAATCTCCTTTTGAGTTAAGATTTTCAATATTTATAAAATTAAAATCTTTTTTATTTTTTTCATCAATATTTTTAAGACTAATATCATCAGAAATCACTCTTGCTGTTGAAGTTAAAGCTTGCTTAAGTTTTTCTCTTAAGTTTTCAACCTTATTATTTTTCATTTAAATTTGAATATTTGCTAGTGACTCTGGTAGTTCTTCTCCAAAACATCTTTGGTAGTATTCAGCAATTGTATTTTTTTCAATTTCATCACATTTATTTAGAAAAGTGACTCTAAATGCGTATCCTACATCTTTAAATATTTCTGAATTTTCAGCCCAATGCAGTACTGTTCTTGGGCTCATTACAGTGCTTATATCTCCAGTAATAAATCCTTTTCGAGTTAAAGATGCAACTTTTATCATATTTGAAACTTTCTCTTTTCCTTTAGGATTATTTAAAGATTTATTTTTAGCTAATATAATGTCCATTTCTTTATCTAAACTTAAGTAGTTGAGAGTTGTTACAATATTCCACCTATCCATTTGACCTTGATTTATTTGTTGTGTTCCATGGTAAAGTCCACTCGTATCACCAAGCCCTACAGTATTAGAGGTTGCAAATAATCTAAAATATTTATTTTGTTTTAAAACTTTATTTTTATCAAGAAGTGTAAAATTCCCTTCTGACTCAAGCACTCTCTGAATGACAAACATTACATCTGGTCTACCAGCATCATACTCATCAAAGACTAAAGCGATGGGGTTTTGTATTGACCAAGGAAGAATTCCTTCTTTAAATTCAGTAACTTGTTTACTATTTTTTAAAACAATTGCGTCTTTACCAATTAGATCAATTCTACTTATATGACTATCAAGATTTACTCTAATACAAGGCCAATTTAATCTAGCAGCAATTTGCTCAATATGAGTGGATTTACCTGTACCATGATAACCTTGAACCAAGACTCTTTTATTAAATGCAAATCCAGAAATTATGGCTAATGTTGTATCTCTATCGAATTTGTAGTTTTTATCTATTTCAGGTACATAATCGTTTTTTTTTGAAAAGGCCTCAACCTCCATTTCGGACTCTATTCCAAAAGTTTGCTTGATTGAAACTTTTATATCTGGTTGTGTATCTATATTAGGTGTCAATTTTTTCTCTGTAAGTGGTTTTTAATTGTGTATATGCTAATGTTATCAATTTAAGTTTTTCTTCATATTTTTTACTTCCTAAATTCATATCAGGGTGAAATTTTTTGACAAGTGTTTTGAACTTTTCATGTATTTTCATCCACTTCATACCGACTGACAAACCAAGTATTTCAAAAGCTTTTATATCCTTATTATCAAATTTAAATTGACGCATATAATTAAAATCACTTTTAATTTTCTTATTATCAAACTCATCTTTTAAGGTATTATTCCATAATACTTTAAAGAAATTATCTGAAGAGCTAAAGCTTTGAGTAGGCTTATGCCAAGTCATATCTGATTTTAAAAAATTCATTATTTGATTATCGTTCATGCCTGAAAAGTAATTCCAATTTTTATTAAATTCTTTTACATGTTTTAAGCATAACATTCTGAATTTTTTACTATTATCTCTCTCAATTGGTGCTTTGTATTCACCAATCTCATTACAATTATCCCAATCACAAATATTTTTCATGATATAATAAATACATAATGAATATAAATGATTTAATTGCAATCGTAAAAAAAAAATTAAAAAAAGAAATTATCATAGAAAGTATTAAGGTTGAAGATAAATCATTCCTTCACGTTGGACATAAGGGTAATGATAAAAAAAAATTTCACTTAAAAATCACGATAAATTCAAGAGAACTGTCAAAAATGAGCAGAATACAAAGTAATAAAAAAATTTATAAAATTTTAAATACAGAACTCAATAACAACATTCATTCTATACAAATTTTAATTACTTAGCTCTTTTTTTAAAAATATTTTCAATTTTTTTTTGTCAAATTTTTTATTCGTCAAAACATTTCCAATTTTTTTTAATAAAATTAAGTTTATTTTATTTGAATTATTTTTTTTATCGTTTGCCATAAATGAAACAATTTTATCAACATGTTTCAATGAGAAGTACTTTTTCAAATCGCTAGGTAAACCAAAATTTTCTATATGGTTAGATATAATTTTAAATTCATTAATTGGTAAAAAATTACTTGATTTACTAAATTTAAGAGCTGAGGTCATTCCTAAGATAACAGCCTCACCATGATTTAATTTCTTGGAAAAATTTAAGCTTGCTTCATAAGCATGTGCAAAAGTATGACCAAAATTTAAAATTTTTCTCAAATTTCTCTCTTTTTCGTCCTTCTCAACTACCTTTTTTTTAATTCTGCAACTATGATAAATAGTTTTTTCAATATATGGTGATTTGAAATCTAAAATTTTTTTAAAATTATTGTTTAAAAATTTAAAAAAATTTCTATCAGAAATTAAGGAGTGTTTTAGAATTTCTCCATAGCCGCATACAATTTCTCTTTTAGGAAGAGTATTTAGAAAATCTGTATCGCTTATTACCAATCTAGGTTGGTAAAAACTTCCAATAAGGTTTTTTCCTTGGCTTGTGTTTACTCCAGTTTTACCACCTATTGATGAGTCTACTTGAGCTAAAAGAGTAGTAGGTATATTTATAAATTTTAATCCTCTCTTGAATATACTTGCAGCATACCCGGCAATATCACCAGTTATACCTCCCCCGACACTTATTAAAATATCATCTCTTGAAAAATTTTTTTTTAACAAAACTTCCAAAATTTGATTTATAGTTTTTTGATTTTTGTTTTTTTCATTTGCCTCTAAGCGGTAGTTATAAACTTCTTTGTTATTTAATTTTTTTTTTATTATTTCAACCTTTTTGTTTGGAACATTTTTATCAAAAACAATTAAACATTTCATATAATCGATTGATAAATCTTTAATAATTTTTTTTAAATTTGAGATTATTCCTGAGCCAATAAATATAGGGTATTTTTCGTGATTTGTGTTAATTAATAGTCTTTTTATTTTCATATATATTAATAATTTTATTTACTATCTCATATTTGGATAATTGTTCACAATTAATTTTATATTTTGATCTAGAATAAATTATAGACCTTCTCTTTATTAAATTAATTAATTCACTAACAGATGATTTGATAGCTATTGGTCTTTTTGTATTTTTTTGGATTCTATTGATTAACGTTTTTGAGCTCCAGTTTAACCAGAAAGAAAGGTGATTTGTCAAAATTTCTTCTCTTATCTTTTTATTAATAAATGCTCCTCCTCCTAAAGAAATAACTCCTTTTTCTTTCTTTAAGACTTTAAGCGTAGTTTTTTCTTCAAAATCTCTAAAAAATTTTTCACCTTTTTTCTCAAAAATATCTGAAATACTCATCTCTAATTCTTTTTCTATTATTTGATCTATATCGTAAAACTGTAAATTTAGCTTTTTGGAAATTAAAAGCCCAATACTGGTTTTACCAGATCCCATCATACCTAAAAAAACAATATTTTCTTTTGATTCCATAAGTTTCTTTATTGAAAAAACACAAATATGTCTTAATTTGAAAATACTTAAAGTTATATGCATTTTTATAAAAAAACAAGTTCAAGAAAAAGTTTAATTGGAATAATAACAAGATTGACTATGATTTTACTAATTATTCTTGGAATGGTTTTCTTTTTAAATAAAATTGAATTTCCAACACCAAAAAAAGATATACAAAAAATAATCCCAAATGAAAAATTTAAAATTGTTAAGTAAAAAACTTTTACTTATTATTTTTATATTATTTATTCCTTTTAAATCATACTCATCAGATAAACCGATAGATATTTGGAAATTAAACGAAAAAAAAAATGATCAAAATTCTGAGTCTAATGTAACAATCGACACAATTAATGACTCGTCAAAAGAAATTAGTATATATAAAAAAAAATCAAATGATGAGACTTTAGATATTGTAGAAGATACATCTTTAAACTCAAAGAAGATAAAAATTACTGGATTATATGATCCACAAGAATATGACTTAGATATAAATATGTGGATTAATTCAGATGGTGATCAATTAAAAGATCTATTTAGCAGAATTATTAAACTAAATCTTTCCGAAGATGCCTCAGAGCTAATGAATATATCAATTTTAATAAATGCTCATTATCCTAAAAAAAATATCACAGAGATAGAATTTTTAAGACTTAAGTCAGAATGGTTAATAAAGAATTCAAATTTTGATTTAATCGAAGAGTACTTAAAAAAAAACAGAATTCTTAACGATAATCCAAAACTATCTAAATACTTTATCGATCATTATCTGTCTGAATCTAATTTGGAAAAAGCCTGTAATATATTTTCGGAAAACTTAAAACCAATTACAGATGAATATCTCTCTAAAATTAACATATATTGCTTGATAAATGCGGGTAAGACGGAAGAAGCGTCGTTAATTTTAGACTTGAAAAAAGAACAAGGTTTCAAAGACAAATATTTTGAAAAAAAAATTGACTATATACTAGGCTATACTACAAAAATTGATGACTCAATATCTGAAAAATCAATATTTGATTTTCACCTTGCTCATAAAACAAATCCTAATTTCAAGTTTGAACCAGACGAAAAAACATCTAAAATTATTTGGAAATATTTATCATCTGCAAATTTGCTATCATCTTTTAAAGAAATTGAGATTACAGAACTTGATAAGATCTCAAATATCGAAAAAGCGGTTCATAATAAGAATTACCCAGAAAACGAGTTATTTAAAATTTATATGAGATTTCAATTTAGTATCAATCAACTCCTAAATGCAAAAGAGTCTCACAAATCTTTAACTAATATCGAGGCAAGAGCATTACTTTATCAGAAAATTTTACTAGAGTCAGAAATGATAGAAAAATTAAAATTGTTAAAGATTTTAAAGAGTTCATTTGACAAAGATAATTTAAATGCTGCTTTTGATAAGGAATTAAAAAAATTTCTAAAAAAAATGAACCCTGTAGAAATACCGGATAATTTAACAAGCTTTTATTATACAAATATTAAATTAGATAATAATTCACTAAATGAGATTAAATATAATAATGATGTTATGCATCAATCAAAATTAATAAATTATTTTAACGGAGATTATGCAAAGTCAAAAATAGAAAAAGATGTTAATAACTTTCTCAAGAAAATTAAAAAAAATAAAAAATACTCTTTCTCTAAAAAAGATGTGATATTTTTAGAGTCCCTTAAAGCGGATGGTGTAAGGATTTCTGAAAAATTTGATGATTTGTACTCGATAAGTGAAAATGAGATGCCGACTGACATACAAATAATGATTAATAATAATGAGACTGGCGCTGCATTATTAAGAATTGTTGAAGTTATTGGTCAGGATAAACTTGAGAGAATGGATGAAGATACAATTTATTTTATAATTAGTGCATTAAACCAACTAAATATAGACTTCATAAGAAATAAAATTTTATTCAAAGTTCTTCCTTTAAAAGTTTAAAAATTAGTTTATTTATTTAGCTAATGGCTATTAAAGAAATTATTACTATCCCAAATGAAATACTAAAAAAAGTTTCTGAGCCAATAGAAAAAGTTGGAATTAATGAAAAAAAATTAATAACAGAGTTATTTGAGACAATGTATCACTTTAATGGGATTGGTCTTGCAGCGGTACAAGTGGGTATACCTAAGAGAGTTTTAGTTGTTGACGTTTCAAATAAAGATGAAAAAAAAAAACCAATAACATTAATTAATCCAGTAATCAAAAAATTAAGCAATGATACGTCAGTTTATGAAGAGGGATGTCTATCAATTCCTGAAACATTTATTGAAATTGAAAGACCAAAAATTTGTGAAATTGAGTATATTGATGAAAAAGGTCAAAAAAAAGATCTTAAATGTGACGGACTTTTATCGACTTGCGTTCAACACGAAATTAATCATTTAGATGGAAAATTAATAATTGATCATTTATCAAAATTAAAAAAAGATTTTATTATAAAAAAAATCTCAAAAATCAAAAAGAATCCAGATAGAATTGTAGTTTAAAGATGGCAAACAAGATTATCTTTATGGGTACTCCATTATTTTGTGTCCCTATCTTAAAATCTCTTCATCAAAATGATTATAATATTACAGCTGTATACACTCAGCCTCCACAAAAATCTCAAAGAGGACAAAAAATAAATAAAAGTCCAATTCAGAGCATATCAGAAACTTTAAATATAGAATATAGAACCCCAAAGACCCTAAAGAATAACAACAAGGAGTATAAATTTTTAAAAGATTTAAATGCTGATCTTGCAATAGTGTGTGCATATGGACAAATTATTCCCAAAAATTTTTTGAACTTAACTAAAAAAGGTTTTATAAATATTCACGCCTCGATACTTCCTAGCTGGCGCGGAGCAGCTCCGATTCAAAGATCAATTATGAATTTAGACCCCGAAACAGGCATAAGCATTATGAAGATAAATGAAGAATTAGATAGTGGACCCGTAAGTAATATTTATAAAATTAAAATAGATCAAAATCAAAATGCTAAAGAAATTTCAGAAAAACTGTCTTCTTTAGCTGCAGAAAAAATTTTAGATAATGTGGATGACATACTTGAAGATAAAGCAAAATTTATTGATCAAGACCATTCAAAAGCAACTTATGCAAAAAAAATTCTTAAAGAGGAGTCCCAAATTAATTGGGATGAGGATGCCTCTAAAATAATTGGAAAAATAAATGGATTATTTCCCTCTCCAGGCGCTTCTTTTAGTTTTAATGGAGAAAGATATAAAATTTTAAAAGCTGAAATTGGTAACGGCATAGGTCAAGTGGGAAAAATAATTTCAAATCGGTTAGAAGTAGCATGTAATAACAATCAATCTATTAAAATTCTCGAAATTCAAAGACAAGGAAAAAGGCCACAAAAAATTAGCGAATTTATGTTGGGCTCTCAAATAAAAAAAGGCTCAAAGTTATTAAATGTTTAGATATCATATATTAGTTGAGTATGTGGGCACTAATTTTAGTGGATGGCAAATTCAAAAAAAAAGCAAAAATGTTCAGGGATTATTACAAGATAAAATTTCAAAACTTTTAAAAGAAAGGGTTATAATATATGGAGCTGGAAGATTAGATGCAGGGGTACATGCTAAAGAACAGTCAGCACATTTTGATTGTAAAAATAGAATTGTCAAATTTGATAGATTTTTAAAATCTATCAATCATTTTCTAAATAAAGATGGAATAGCAATACTTAAAATTAAAAAAAAAGGGAATAATTTTCATGCTAGATTTTCAGCTAAAATGAGAATTTATAATTATGTGATTATAAATCGGATCAGTGGACCAGTTCTAGATGAAAAAAGAGGTTGGCATATTATAAAAAATCTTGATTTAAAATTGATGAAAAGTGCTGCAAGAAAATTGATTGGCACTAAAGATTTTAGTACTTTCAGAAAATCGAGTTGCCGGGCAAAAAGTCCAATAAAAACGATGAAATCGGTAAAAATTAAATCTACAAAAGATAAGATAGAAATAGAATTTAGATCTCAATCTTTCTTACAACAACAAGTCCGGTCCATGGTTGGTTGTCTAAAGTATGTTGGAGAAAAAAAATGGACTTTAAAAAAATTTATAAATGTAATGAATTCTAAAAATAGAACATTATGTGCCCCACCTGCACCACCGCAAGGTCTTTATTTAACGAGGGTTATTTATTAATTTTTTTTTATTACTCATTGCAAATTTTTTACTTATTCGCCATCTACTTTCCTCACGAATTATAAAACCACAACAATTTTTTGATTTACATTTACAAGGAAATTGTTTGTAATCCTCTTTATCAAAACTAAAGCCATAATCACATGTTATCTCCTCGCCCTTCTTAATATCTCTATCTGCTGTAATCCAGATCTTTAAACCCTTACCATCATAACGCGCGTTAGCATTGCAACTATGATTTACTAATCCAGCAATATTAAATGAGAAATCACCATCCAAAGTATATTTTTTATTTAGAGTAAATAGGTAAATAGGTTTTTTATTGTCATATTTGTCTGACTCCTCAACCTCTTTGTTTGTTATTATTTTTCCTAAGTAATTAATAATTTTTGTACCTTCTGTGATATCTTTAGTAGCATAGAGTCCACGACCTTTATTATCAATTTTTGATTTTCTTATTTTGTATAATTTCATGAAGATGATTTATTATGAGCTAGACAATTATCAATTGAATTCTACCAAGGCATTAACATGTTCATTAGCGCTTTCAGCTAAGGCATTTAAATCATACCCACCCTCAAGTATAGAAACAACTTTACCTGCAGTAAACTTATTGGTAGCTGTTAATGTTCTTTTAGTAATCTCATAAAAATCTTTTGAACTTAGTTGAAATTGAGCTAATGGATCATCTTTATGTGCATCAAAACCTGCTGAAAATATAAGAAAATCAGGTTTATATTGTACCAATCTTTCTAATACTCTATCGAATGCATTGAAGTATTCTTCTGAGTTTGTCCCGGCAGGCAAAGGGATATTCAATGAGTTGTTAAAGTCCCCTTTATCTTTATCTGTTCCACCTCCAGGATAAAAAGGATATTGATGAGTAGAAATATATAATGAATTTTTATTATCTCGCATAATATCATAATTTCCATTACCCCAGTGCACATCAAAATCTACACAGGCTATTCTTTTGTATTTATATTTTGTTATTAAATAGTTTGTTGCTACACCAGCGTTTGATATACAACAAAATCCCATTGCTTTATTTTTTTCAGCATGATGACCTGGTGGTCTCGCCAAACAGAATGCATTTTTAAATTGATCGTTCTCTATCCCATCTATCGCTCTTATTGTTGAACCTGCTGCATCAAAAACTGCTTTTTTACTTTCGGGTGAAACAACTGTATCACCATCTAGAAACTTGAGGCCCCTTTGGGGAAAAGAATTTTTTAAATTATTTATATAGTCTTTTGAATGTGTCATAGACAATATATCATCAGGAACATTATCTGGCTTATCCCATATTAGGTCTTTTCTTTTTTTTAATTTTTCTTTTATGGCAATTACTCTTTTAGGCTGCTCAGGATGACCATCACCAGTATCGTGTTTTTCATAAGAGTCAGAATTGATAATTGCTGTTTTCATTTAAAATAATTAATTAAAATGTTTTCATAAATTTTCTTAAGATTTTTCAAATCTTTCAAAGACACAGCTTCATCAACTTTATGCATTGTTTTTCCGACAAGTCCAAATTCTAGACCAGGTGATATTTTTCTTATAAATCTCAAATCTGAGGTTCCACCTGTAGTAGATAACTTTGGTTTAATTTTGGTAACTTTTTTTATGACATTTTGTATCATGTGCGTTGTTTCATTCGGCCTTGTTAGAAATGCTTCACCTGAAACTCTATAATCAATTTTAAATTTTGATTTATTTTTTTTGGTTATTTTTTTGAAAATTTTTTCAAATCTATTTTTAATAGAATTTGAAGTATGTTGATTATTAAACCTTATATTAAATGTTGCCTCAGCCATTGCTGGAATAACATTATCAGCGTTATTATCTATGTTTATTTTTGTAACCTCTAAGTTTGTAGGTTGGAAGTTTTTTGATCCTCTATCAAATTTTATGTCTTTTAATTCTTTTAAAATTTTTACGATTATAGTTGAGGGATTATTAGCTCTATGAGGATAAGCAACATGGCCTTGCTGACCAAATATAGTTAACTTACCAGTTAAACTACCCCTACGTCCAATCTTTATCATTTCACCTAATTTATTTGGATTTGTTGGTTCACCAACAAGACAAAAGTTAACTTCCTCTTTCTTTTTTTTCAAATAATCTACAACTTTTTTGGTGCCATTTATTGCATCACCTTCTTCATCTCCTGTAATAAGTAAACTTATTGATCCATTGAATTTTCTATTTTTTGATAAAAAAGTGCTTACAGCAGATACAAAAGCTGCAATAGAGCTTTTCATATCATTTGCACCTCTTCCAATCAAATGGCCTTTTTTAATAGATGGTTTAAATGGATTTACTGTCCAATCCTTAATGTTTCCTGGGGGGACAATGTCAACATGTCCGGCAAACATAAAATTTGGCTTTTTAGATCCAAATCTTGCATACAGGTTTTTCACGGAATGAAATCCTTTTTCTTTAAATTCCAGTATTCTTGTTTTGAAACCAAGTTCTTTTAATTTTTTTTCTAAAAATTTCATTATTCCGGCGTCAATAGGTGTAATGGAAGGAAATCTTATTAGCTCTTTAGCTAATTTTAACTCATTTAAAGTTTTCATTTTTAGTCTCTTAACAGGTCGTTAATAGAAGTTTTAGATCTTGTTTTTTCATCAACTTGTTTAATTATTACTGCACAATACAAAGAGGGTGCAGAAGAATTGTTTTTATCAGGTAGCGAGCCTGGAACCACAACTGAATAAGGCGGTATTTTACCATAATAAATTTCTCCAGTTTTTCTATCAACTATTTTAGTTGATTGACCAATATACATACCCATACTTAAAACTGAACCTTCTCCAACTATTACGCCTTCAACTACTTCAGACATCGCTCCAAGAAATACATTGTCCTCTATGATTGTTGGTAAAGCTTGTGCAGGCTCTAAAACTCCACCGACACCAGAACCTGCAGAGATATGGCAATTTTTACCTATCTGGCAACAACTACCAGCTCTTGCAAAAGTATCTATCATTGTTCCCTCGTCAATATATGCTCCAATGTTCACGTAACATGGCATTAAAACAGCATTTTTTCCGACAAATGAACCTTTTCTTACAGGTGAGTTCGGAACCATTCTAAAACCTGCTTTTTCATGATCAGCTTTGGTCCATCCTGCAGTTTTACCTTTTAGTAAATGCGATTTATCATACCAACTACTATATGGACCATTTAAATTTTCCATTGGGTATATTCTAAAACTTAACATTATAGCTTTCTTAAGGTGCTGATGAGTTACCCATTCTCCATTTATTTTCTCAGCAACTCTCGATTCACCACTATCCAAATTTGCAATCACTTGATTTATAGCATCCTTCAAAGACTGGTCTGAATTAGGATTCACCTGATCTTTATTCTCCCAGGCATCATTGATAATTTTTTCTAAAGACATGATTAATTACTTTTTAATAACCTTATTTCTTTTAGAAATAAAGACAGATTTTCAATTTTGTGTGAAATAAAATCTTTATCTGCATCCAATTTTCCAAAATGCTCATCATTAATTAACCAAACAGTTGTACACCCTCGTTCGTGACCTATACTTAAATTTTTAGCTATATCCTCAATGTAAATAGTCTCTTTTGGATTTATACCAAATTTTTTAATCATTAAGTCGAAAGTTTCTGCTTCTGGTTTGGGAACATAACCAGCATCTTTAATGTCAAAAACCTTATCTCTGCCAAATAAATCATACACACCCAGATGAGTTAAGATATTAGCAGCATGTTCAGCACTCCCATTAGTAAAGATAAATTTTTCCATATCTAATTGTTGAAGTTCGTTTCTCATGATTTTATCTTCTTTCATAAATGATAAATCAATCTCGTGGACGTAAGACAAAAATTCATCTGGTGATATTCCATTATGGACCATTAATCCTCTTAATGATGTATTATATTTATAGAAGTAATTAGTTTGTAGTTCTTTAGCTTTATCTTTATCAATATTAAGTTTTTCAGAAATAAATTGTGTCATTCTCTTTGAAACCTGACCAAATACACGCTCTAATGAATAGTTGTTGTGCTTACCATAACAAACACCATCAAGGTCAAGTAACAGATATTTTTTTTCTTTTAAATTCATTTTCTGATTAATGTTCCGGATCCCTTGTCTGAGAAAATTTCCCACAAACAAGAATGTTGTTTCGTACCATTAATTATACCAGCCGCTGTAACTCCATTATTAACAGCTTCTAGACAAGCATTAATTTTAGGTATCATCCCTTCAGTTATCGTTTCATCTTTTACCATTTCCAAAATCTCAGATGAAGATATTTCAGCTATAAGTTTTTTTTCTTTATTCAAAACACCATCAACATTTGTCATTAATAATAATCTTCTCGACCTTACAGATTTGGCTATAGCCATTGCAGCAGTATCACCATTGATATTGTGTGTTTGATTATTTTTATCTAAGCCTAATGGAGAAATAATTGGTATTCTATTTTGTTTAATAGCATCTAATAAAATATTGTTATTGATTTTGTTTGGGAGGCCAACAAAGCCAAGCTCTTCTGACTCTGGAATTACCTCAATAATATTATCTTTTTTAGAGTGAATTGAGAATGTTTTTATATCTTTTTTTTTTAAAGAGCTAACAATATCATTATTAAAATCTATTAAAACTGTCTCAACAATATCTATAATCTTTTTATCAGTTACTCTTAGTCCTCTTATAAATTTCGACTGGATGTTAGATTTATCTAATTCTCTTTTGATTCTCGGACCTCCTCCGTGTACAACTACAACTGAGAGTCCTAATTTATTTAAAATACTTAAATCAGTAATAAAATTATCGAAAATACTTCTATCAATTAAAACATTTCCTCCATATTTAATTACTATTAATTCATTTTTATATTTTTCAATATATTTACTAACCTCATTTATTGGAGGCCCGTTTTCAGGAAGTATTTTTTTTAAGTCCATTGATTTTTTGTAAAATTAAAGAAATTAGGTTGCCGTTTTTACTGTTGTTCTTTTCATAATGAATACTTGCTGAGCCATTGTTAAGATATTATTAACTGTCCAGTAAATAACTAATCCACTTGGGAAAGGTGCAAGTATTACAGTTAAGAAGAGAGGAAAGAAAGCAAAAATTTTAGCTTGCATTGGATCAGTAGGTGCAGGGTTCAATTTTTGTTGTACCCACATTGAAGCTCCCATCGCTACTGGCCAAGCTCCAATTACTAAAAAACTTGGAACATCATAAGGCAATAAACCAAAAATATTAAATACACTTGTTGGATCTCTCTCACTTAAATCGTGGATCCATCCATAGAATGGCATTTGTCTCATCTCAATTGTTACGAACAGAACCTTATATAAAGCAAAAAAAACTGGGATTTGTACAAGAATTGGTAAACAACCAGACATTGGATTAACCTTTTCTTTTTTGTACAAGGCCATCATTGATTGTTGGAGTTTCATTTTGTCATTTTTATGAAGTTCTTTTAGTCGAACCATTTCTGGTTGTAAGGCTTTCATCTTAGCCATGCTTCTAAATGAAAAGTTTGCTAGTGGAAAAAAAGCCAGTCTGATACAGATCGTTATAGCGATAATAGCCAAACCGTAATTTCCTAGTAGTTTAAAAAAATAATCTATTCCATAAAAAAGAGGTTTCGTTATGAAGTATAAAAAACCCCAATCAATTACAAGATCAAACTTTTCTATGTTTAATGACTCCGCATAACCATCAATCACATCTACTCGTTTAGCTGCTACAATAACTTGCAATTCTTCCTCCACAAAACTATTCTCATTTAACGCCAGTGGTTCTGTTGCTATAAAGTTTGCTCTAAATTTATTTTTGTAATCAAATGTTGTTTTAAATTCTTTATTTTTAGGGGGAATTAAAGATGTGATCCAATATTTATCACTTATTCCTAACCAACCTTTTTTGGCTACCCTAGAAAACTTTTTTTCTTGAATATCATCATAATCTTCTTCAATTAATTCATCATCTAAAGTTGCAATTAAACCCTCATGAAGTATTAAAAAATCAATAATCTCTGGAATTTCATTTCTTATTATCTGACCATAAGAGTAAAAATCGTATTTTTTATTACTTTGATTAATTATTTTTTGTTTTATTGTAAAAAGATATTTATCGTCAATTGATATTTCCTTTTCAAATCTTAAACCTTGCTCGTTCAACCAAAAAAGTCTGATAGGTGATTGAGTAGTTAATTTATCATTACCCTCTAATGACCAAATTGTATTTGATGTCGGTATCTCAACGTTTTTATCAGAAGTTACAAAACCACTCTCAATTAGATACCCCTTGGTTATGTTTCTTGGTCCTAACAAAGTGACTTTTTTTTCTTCATCTAAACTCACTTTATATTTTTTGAAGGTTAAATCATCTATGGTTGCACCTTTTAATGATATTGATCCAGTAACATTTTCATTTTCAAATTTAATTCTCTCATTTTGCTTTAATGCATCGTCTCTTGATAAAACAATCACTTTTTCTTTTTGATCTAAAGATGGAGTGTCAGTATTTTTTTCAATTTTTTCTTTTTGCGCAAGATCTTGATTTGTAGTTTGTTGTTCAGGAATAAAAAACAAAGACCACAAAACTATAACTGCAGAAGATAGTGCTATTGCAGCAATGACATTCTTAGAGTCCATTATTTTTCTTCCATTTCTTTTTCTACTGGATCTATTCCACCCTCTTTAAACGGATGACATGATAAAACTCTTTTAATTGTCATAAATAATCCTTTGAAAAAACCATAAGTTCTCAATGCTTCAATACTATAATCCGAACAACTTGGAAAATATCTACAATTGTTACCAAGTAATGGACTTATAATAAATTTGTATCCTTTGATAAATTTTATTAATGTTTCTGTAAAAATATTCATTATCTAATTTTTTTAAATTCCTGAAATAAGGTATCTTTTATTATTTTAAAATCATTATTTAACATGGTTGGCTTAGCAATAACAAGATATGAATAATTATATTTTAAAGATATTCTTTTGACAGCATCATTCATAATATTTCTCAGCCTCCTCTTTATTTTGTTTCTCTTAACAGCATTGCCAATTTTTTTCTTTGTTACAAATGAAATATTTAATTTCTTATTATCTTTTTTAATTAAATGACCGAAAAAGATGGTAACGAATTTATTAGATATTTTTTTCTTTTTTAGTAATGATTTAAATTCTTCATTTTTTGAAAGAGCAACTATTTTGCTTTTCATTGAACAAGTTTTATTTTCTTTTTCTTTTCACAGTAGAGGATACTGTTAAATTTTTTCTACCTCTCGCTCTTCTTCTTTTCAAAAGCTTCCTTCCACCTTTAGTTTTCATTTTTGAGCGAAAACCGTGTGTACGACTTCTTTTTATTCGAGAGGGTTGATATGTTCTTTTCATAAATACACTTAAATATATACAAAATTTCGCTCTTTATAATAATTAAATATATAAATAGCAAATAGAAGATTTATAAATACGATAAACAATAATGGAAAAACCAAAAAAAACTAAAATAATTATAGGTTTATGTTATCTACTTTTATTATCTGTTTTCTTATTAATGTTTTTTTCAAAGTTCAGTGTACAAGAAATAACTTCTTATGATTTTATTAAAGAAAATAGAATGTATTTCCAAAAACTTAAAAATTCTAATCTATTTTTATTATCTATAAGTTTTTTAATTTTCACAATATTGTGGGTATTTCCATTTTTAGGATTTGGTTCACCAATCGCTTTACTTGGTGGATTTATGTTTGGAAAGTGGTTGGGAACTGTTATAGTTGTAATTGGCTTAAGTGTAGGAGCAACATTTCTTTATGTATTCGGGAATTATTTTCTTAAAGACTTAATTAGGGAAAAATTTTTAAGCAAATATCAAAACCTTGAAAAAAAGTTTAAAGACTCAGAATTTTACTATTTATTAATTTATAGATTTATTGGAGGTATACCTTGGCAGCTCAGTTGTATCTTGCCTACAATTTTTAATGTAAAAATAAAAAATTTTTTCTTTGCATCCCTTATAGGTATTGTACCTCAAATTTTTTTAGCAGTTTCTATAGGAAGTGGTTTAGAAAAAATAATAGATCAAAATTCAGAATTACCTAAAATAACAGAAATAATTTTTTCACCAGAAATATATATCCCAATGTTAGCTTTTATTAGTTTAGTTTTAACCACAATTTTTCTAAGAAAATCGTTTTATAAAAATTAGTGGTGCTCCCACCAAGAATCGAACTTGAAATTTATCCTTACCATAGACACGTTATACCATTTAACTATAGGAGCATTTAAATCAAATCTAATTATATTGATAATAAAGCATTTTTTTCAAATTATTGCCTTAATTTTTTGATTAATATGATTTATATCTTACCAAAGAAATTTTATGGGAATTCATTACGATTATAAATCTACAAAAAGTGCTAAGCTTATGGAAAAGCAAGCTAAAAGAGAGAAAAAGCTTGCTGAAAAAAAAGCAAAAAGATTAGCAAAGGAAGGTCCTAAAAAAGATAATAATAAAGACAAAGTTTTGGATACATCAAAACCAATAACTTTAGATTTCCTCACAAATCCAAATAAAGAATGATTGCAAAGAATAAAGATGAGCGCTTAATTCTGGCGCTTAGAAAAAATTTAAAAAAGAGAAAAAAATTTCAGAAAAAAAATAAAAAGAAAACAAAATAATGTCTATACAGCCAGATACTTGGATTAAAAAAATGTGTGAAGAGCATAAGATGATTGAGCCATTTTTAGATTACCAGGTTTCCGAGGGAAAAATATCTTATGGATTAAGTAGCATGGGGTATGATGTAAGAATATCTGATGAATACAGGATATTTACGAATGTAAATAGCTCTTTAGTTGATCCAAAAAACTTCTCTGACGATAATTTTGTAGAGAGAAAAGGACCTTATTGTATTATTCCACCAAATTCATTTGTTTTAGCAAAAACTGTTGAATATTTTAGAATACCAAAAGATGTGCTTTGTATTTGTGTTGGTAAAAGTACTTATGCCCGAACAGGAATTATATGTAATGTTACTCCTATTGAAAATGAGTTTGAGGGTAATATTGTTATTGAGTTAAGCAATACAACTCCTAACCCCGCAAAAATTTATTCAAATGAGGGGATAGCTCAATTTTTATTTTTTAAATCTGACACACAACCGGAAACAACTTATAAATCAAAAAATGGTAAATATCAGGGACAAACTACTATTCAAGTTGCTAAAATAAAAAAGTAATTTATGGATAAATTTCTGATCAATGGTCCTTGTAAACTCAAGGGCAAAGTCTCAATTTCAGGTTCCAAAAATGCATCGCTTCCAATCCTTGCTGCGACTCTTCTGTTTGATAAGCCGGTAATTATTAAGAATTTACCGAGGGTAAGAGACATAAAAACTATGCTAAGTTTATTAAAATCTCTTGGATCTAAAATAATTCTATCCAAAGATAGAAAAACTGTAAAGATTATTAATAAAAAAAAGATGAAAACTTTTGCAAGTTATTCACTTGTAAAAACAATGAGAGGATCAATTTTAGTTTTAGGTCCATTAATTTCAAAATTTTATAAATCCAAAACCTCATTACCCGGAGGATGTTTAATAGGTGCTAGACCTGTAAACTATCATCTTTCAGCGTTAAAAAAACTTGGTATGAATTATAAAATTAAAGATGGATACATTTTAGCCAAAACAAAAGGAAGACTCAAAGGTAATACGATAAAGTTTCCTAAAATAAGCGTCGGTGCGACGGAAAATTCAATTATTGCAGCATGTTTAGCAAAAGGTAAAACAATTTTAAAAAATTGTGCTATAGAACCCGAGATAAAAGATCTCACAAATTTTTTAAATTCAGCAGGCGCAAAAATTAGATGGTCTGGAAGAATGTGTAAAATTCTGGGTACTGACTCATTAAATCAAACTGAATATACAGTTATGGCTGATAGAATAGAAGCGGGTACTTTTTGTGTAGCTGCAACTCTCACTAAAGGTAATCTTGAAATAAAAAATTTTAATCCCGATATTATCAAAGCAGAGCTTGAGTTATTAAGAAAAGTTGGAGCAAGAATTAAAATTGATAGCAATAAGTTAACAGTAATTGGACCTGAAAAAATAAAACCTATTAAAAATATTAAAACAAGAGAATGGCCAGGTGTAGCCACTGATATGCAATCACAATTAATGGTCTTAATGTGTAGGGCAGATGGTAAAAGTTCAATTACTGAAAATATTTTTGAAAACAGATTTCTTCACGTTGGAGAACTTCAAAGACTTGGTGCAAATATCGAAATTAAGAAGAATAAAGCTTTTATTAACGGAAATACAAAATTTATTGGTGCAGAATTAATGTCTAGTGATTTAAGAGCGTCAGTCGCGCTTGTTCTAGCGGCAATGATTTCAAATGGTAAATCTTCTATTAATAGAATTTATCATTTAGATAGAGGATATGAAAATTTAGAGATAAAATTAAAAAAAATTGGCGTTAAAATAAAAAGACTTAAAAAGTGAACAAATATCTAGCAAAGATTATTGCGATGGATAAGGAAGGATTACAAATGATTTCAGCTTGTATCTCTGGTTCAAAAACAAAAGTTGATAATATTAAATATCTTTCATCCAGCAAAGTTTTTTTGGTATCAGTTGAAAGGACTAAAATTGAATCTGATCAAATAAATAAGAAAATTAATAGTATATGTAGGTTTGATTTTGTAGATAAAGTTAAAGCTAAAAATATTGACCAGTCAAATTCAGAAAAAACTTTAGAATTAATTGGTATCGATTATTTGAAAAACAAAGAAGACTATGAAATAAATCTAATTTTTAATAATAATAGCCACATTGTTTTGACTACAGAAACAATTGAAGTAAGATTAGAAGATCAAAACGAAATTAAATAAATATGTTAACATTAGATATTAAACAGAGAAATTTTGACAAATTATTAGATAATTTTCTTTTAAAAAGAAGAAAAAAACTTCAGTCAAGCTCTGTCTCTGTATCTAGGATTATTAATGATGTAAAGAAAAATGGCGATAAAGCTGTGCTTAAATATGAGCGAAAATTTAACAAAAATAATATTATTACACCATCGTCTAAACAAATTAATTATTCAATTAAATCTTTAGATAAAAAAGTTAAAAAAACAATTGATGATGCTTATGATAGGATTTATAAATTTCACTCTCTACAAAAGTTCAAAAATATCTCTTATAAAGATAGATATAATAATAAAATTTATTATAAACATTTACCTCTTGAATCTGTTGCAATATATGTACCTGGTTCTACAGCCTCTTATCCTTCTAGTGTTCTAATGTCTGCAATTCCAGCTATAGTGGCTCAGGTAAAAAGAATTGTAATGATCAATCCCGGGTATAAAGGAAATCAAAATCCTGCTGTACTATATGCGGCAAGACGATGTGGTATTAAAGAAATATATTCTATTGGTGGCCCGTCAGCAGTTGCGGCTGTAGCTTATGGAACAAAAAAAATTAAACCAGTAAATAAAGTTGTAGGCCCAGGTAATTTTTATGTTGCTGAAGCGAAAAAAGAAGTATTTGGAGATATTGGAATTGATGCAATGACTGGTCCTTCGGAAATTTTAATAATTGCCGACAAAACTTCAAATCCTGAGTGGATAGCAAGTGATTTGATAGGTCAAGCAGAACATGATCCGTTCGCTCAATGTATTTTAATTTCAAAAGATCAAAAAATTTTAGAGCAAACTAAAAAGGAAATTTTTAAACAATTGAAAGAGATACCAAGATCTTCAATTGCACAAAAAAGTCTGATGACAAACGGAATACTCATGTATGTCAACTCCGATGCAAAAATTATAGAAATCTCAAATAAAATTGGACCTGAACACTTGGAGATAACTGTGAAAAATTATAGATCTTATATTCCAAAAATAAAGAATGCAGGCTCAGTATGTTGCGGTAAATTTGCAGTAATGGCTTGTACCGATTATGGTTTGCCGGGTACAAATCACATCTTACCTGTAAATGGCGCTAGCAAATATTCAAGCGGTTTAGGTGTCTCAGAGTTTATTAAAAAGATATCGTTTATAAACTTAAGTAAAAAAGGTATTGAAACTATTGGTCCATCAATTATAAACTTTGCTAATTTTGAAGGATTACAAGCACATGCTAAATCCGTAGAAAAAAGGATAAGGAGAAAGTAAAATTGTCTAAACAAGATTTGCTCGAATTTAAGGGAAAAGTTATAGACCTTTTACCGAACGCAATGTTTAGAGTGCAATTAGAAAATGGTCATACAGTGACCGCCCATACGGCCGGAAAATTAAGAAAAAATAGAATACGTGTTCTTCAAGGCGATGCGGTAACTGTCGAAATGACCCCTTATGATCTTACTAAAGGTAGAATTATCTTTAGGGGATAAAAAAATGGCCGAATAGCTCAGTCCGGTAGAGCAGCGCCCTGAAAAGGCGTGTGTCACAGGTTCAAATCCCGTTTCGGCCACCACAAAATTTCATCTTGCATTTCAAAATTTTTATTATTAAATTTTAATTAATTAAGTAACAAATATGAGGAAACCAAAATGACTACGCTACGTGGGACCGTCAAGTGGTTCAATGGAAAAAAGGATTTGGGTTCATTGAACGAGAGGATAAAGAGAAAGACGCGTTTGTACATGCATCGGCCGTTAAAGCGGCCGGAATGAGGTACTTAAACGAGGGCGATAAGCTCGAGTTTACTCTGGAAGATGGACCCAAAGGACCAGCAGCAGTTAACTTAAAAAAAGTTGATTAGTTGCTTGAAATTTAAAGGACGTTTAATCTGAGAAAAAGATAAACGTCCTTTTTAATTTATAGGTTGCAAAAGTAATATTTTTGTCTAAAAAGCTGATGATGAATAAAAATGAAAATAAATTAAATGCATACAAAAGTACTCAAAGAATAATTCTTAGAGGAACTAATAAAGGTGTGCATTCTCATCATTTTCATGCTGGCGTTGCTAGCAGATAATCATACATATTATAATTTTAATTCCACGTTAAATAATATAAAACAAACTAATATGCATTAGTGGTGAAATAGTATCACGTCGGTTTGTGGATCCGAAGTCGTAGGAGCGTAACCTACCTAATGTACCACAAGACGCTCAGAAAAGTGTCTTAATTGAATGAATAAAAAAATTAAATTATTAGAAGCTGATCTACCAAAAGGATTTCAAAATAAATGGGGTAGCTCTTTACTTGTAAAAAAGAGATTATTAGAAGTAATTGAGAAAAACTTTATTAAATTTGGTTATTCTCCTTTAGAAACTAGTCCTATGCAATTCAGCTCAATAATTGGAAATTCCTTATCAGAGGATGAGAAAAACCCAATGTCAGATATCTATACTTTTTCTGATGAGGGATCAGAAGTTTCCTTAAGATATGATTTATCTCAACCTTTAATTAATTTTTATAAACAAAATTATATGGATTTACCAAATCCATATAAGCGTTATGAGATTGGTACAGTCTTTAGAAGGGATAAGCCAGGAAGTAATAGGTATAAATCTTTTGGACAATGTGATGTTGATATCATTGGAAATTTTGAAGTTAAGCAAGCTAATGCAGATTTATGTTCTATCATTGGAAGCATTTTCACCGAATTTTTAAAAAAATCAGAGTTCGTAATTAATGTGAGTAATAGAAAAATTGTTCAAGGTTTAATGGACCAATTAAAAATTGTTAATCAAAATCAAAAACAAAAAGTTTTAAGAGCAATCGACAAACTAGATAAGCCTGGGTTTGGTTTTAAAGGTGTCGAAGATTTACTAAAAAAAGAAAGGCGCGATCAAAGCGGAGCAGTTGTTAAAGGTGCGAATTTGAATGATGATCAATCATCTAAAATTATTGATTTCTTAAAGATTAAAGACATCAATGAACTTAAACAAAAAATTGATAATCCGTTAACTAATGAAGGAATAAAAGAACTGGAGGAACTATCAGAAATCTTAAGTTACGGAGAATACGCGGATCAAGTAAAATTCAATAGTTCAATTGTACGTGGTATGGATATGTACACGGGAAATGTAATTGAAACCAATTTGAAATTTGAGGTAAAAAACCCAAAGGGGAAAGTAATTGATCCTGGCGCTATGTGCAGTGGTGGTGAATATTTAATTACTAAATTCAAGGGAGATCCATTTCTTGGATGCGGTGTCTCTATTGGAAGTGATCGTCTTGCGTGGGCACTTTCACAAAAAAATAATATAAAGATTGAAGAAAAAAAACCAGTGCTGATTTGCTTGATGGAGGAAAAAAATTTAAATGAATATTATGAAATTTTAAAAGTTTTAAGAGACAATGATATTTGTTCAGAAATTTATTTAGATTCAAAGAAAAAACTTTCTCGACAACTTGAATATGCTTCTAAAAGAGGTCTATCTTTAGCTATTATCTGCGGTGAAAATGAATTTAACAACAATACGATTACGATCAAAAATCTCCAAGGAATTAAAGGAGAGAATCAAATCTCGATCCCAAAAGAAAAATTAGTAAATGAAGTTAAAAAATTCCTTTGATAAGATTCTTAGATCCAAAGGGTTTAAGAAAATAGAATTAAGTCATGTTATTCCTTCCATGAAAGTACTTAAAAGAAGTGGTGACATTAGAAGAAATATGTTTTCTTATTACGACAGAAATTTCCAAGAAATTTCTCTTCGTCCTGATCTAAGCTTGTCTGCAGCACTAAAGTTTGCTGAAGAAAAAACTAATTTGAAAAAAAAATATTTTTATAGTGGTTTGGCATATCGTAAGCCTACAAAAAATAATGATTTACCAATTGTTTCTCAATTTGGTTGGGAAATATTCAACTCAAAAAATAAGCACAAAGATGATAAAGAGATTATAGAAACTTCACTTAAAATTTTAAAGAATACAAAATTTAAAGGATGTAAATTAAAAATCGGTAACTTAGAAATATTTGTATCATTAATTAATCGTTTACCAAACTTAAGTTCAAGGTACAAAGATAGATTAGTTCGACACTTTTTTAGAAAAGATTATTTTAATATGTTATTAAAAAAACTTGAAACAAACTATGATATTGATGAAAAAAAAGTAGTAAAGGATAAACTATTAGCCAACAAGCTAAGAAAGCTTAATCAAGAGGAAGTTTATGGTGGACGAAGTTTAAAATCAATTCTTGAGAGATTTGATAATAAAATGAGGTCACCTCGTGATGAGTCTTCAAAAAAAGACGTGAAAATTATCAAAAATTTTTTAAAAATAGAATGCAATATTGAGAATGCTTCAAATGTTTTAAATAATTTTTTTAAAAAGAATAAGATTAATTTAGTTATCAGCGATGATTATTTTCCGATCGATAAAAATAATATAAACAATGTGAGAGTTTTTTATGTCTCAGACCTTGGAAGAAATGTAAGTTATTATACTAATATGGTATTTAGTATTGAGGTAAAATCGAAATTAAAACCTCAGATTTATATATCAGGTGGAAGATATTCAAACTTATTAAGAAATTTAGGATATAAAAAAACTGAAGCTGTCGGCGCTGCAGTTAATTTAACAATATGAAAAGTGATTTTATAAATATTGGTTTAATTTCTAAAGGACGAATGATGGAAAGTGCGCAAAAGATATTTAAAAAAAATAAATTAAAAATTTATAAAAAATCAGGTGAAAGAGACTTATTTGGTTATATTAAAGATAAAAAATTTCAAAATGTACGTATATGGTTTTTGAGTCCTAAGGAAATAATTGAATCTGTTGGAACAGGAGTGCTTGATGCTGGTATAGGTGCACTTGATTTACTTAAAAACTCAGAACCAAATATACAATCAAGAATATCAATTGAAAAAAAATATGAGTTTGGCCAATGTCAACTTTGTGTATTACTACCTAAATTTTGGTTGGATACTGTAAATCCTACAGATCTTGAGGAGGTTTCATGGGAATTTTTTTATAAAAAGAAGAGATTAATGAGAATAGCAACCAAGTTTAAACTTCTAACAGAGCAATGGTGTAAATCACGTGGAATTAATATGGTAGAAATAATTGGCAGTGAGGGTGCGACCGAGGCGGCTCCAAGATTGGGAAAAGCTGATTTAGTAGTAGACGTTGCAACTAGCTTTGATACTGCAAAAGCAAATAATTTGAAGTTATTAGAAGATGATGGAGTAATATTAAATTCATCAGCTATTTTATGCTCTAATAAGAATTCTATTAAAAAAAGAGAAGTTAAAAAATTTGTAAAATTACTTTCTAAAAATTAAATCTTTCCAATAATTTAAAATAATTCTAATTATATCTAGATTTCTTATTATTGTATAAATACTGATCATTAAAGCTATAATTATAAGAACTTCAATTATCATTATTAATTCTTTTAAGGTTTTTAGTGATTGCCCTTATAGCATCTTTCTTTGTTCTAAAATATTGAATACCTAAAAACTCTTTTGGTATTTTTGTTGTGATTGCACCACTCGCTGTGGGATTTTTAAAATCGATCTTAAATTTCGCATCAATAGGAATATTATATTTAAGCTTACCTGTTGATAAATCACGAGTCTTTCTATCTATATCTGTAATAGGCCTTATATCTAAATAGGTGTTTCTTTTTTTTCCATAATATTGTCCCCTCATATTTTTTGAAGCCTGTCTTTCTTTGTATGGGATAGCTTTAATTTTTCCCTCTTTTTTTAGTTTAGTTAATCTTTTACCGATAGGCGCTCTACTAAATTTAATAGTAAATTCCTTTGATAAATTATCAGCGATAGCTTGTGCACCTAATTTATTTTTTTGATGTAGTTCTATTATTCTTTTTTCAACCCTTGGAGTTATATTAGAAGTTGTTTTTTTAATTTCTTTCTTTTTACTCATTTAACTTAATATTTTATATACTTTTGGTATAGAAATAAATAGATGCCATGGAAAATAAATAATAAGTTTACTTATCCAAAATCAATGAGATCTATTTATAAGGGATCCAGACATTATGATGTAGGGGGAGATAAGTATCCAAGTGTAACAAACATACTTGCAGAAACTAAGAGTCAAGAGGATAAGGATGCCCTCAATAGATGGAAAAAGGATATTGGGTTTAAGGAGGCAGCAATAATTTCTAAACAGAGTTCAGAAAGGGGAACTACTCTTCACCAATACTTAGAGTCAATTTTGTTAAATAAAATGAATGGAGAATTATTGGAAGAAGTTAATTTACCAAAAAAAATGGCAGAAACAATTGTGGACAACGGAATAAATAATCAAATCAGCGAAGTTTATGGGTGTGAAGCTGTGTTGTATTATGATGGAAATTTAAAGTTTGCTGGTACTGCTGATGCGGTAATAAATTCTTCAGATAATGAAATCAAAATTTTAGACTTTAAACAATCTAATAAGCCAAAAAAAAGAGAGTATTCTGTGATAAATGAGTATGGACTTCAATTAGCATTATATTCAATTGCTCACGACAATATGTTTGGAACCAAGATTAAATCAACGGAAATTTTAATGTGCACACCAAATTTAATATTCCAAAAGTTTGAATTTAAAGACCAGGAGTTCGAAAAATTAAAAAAGGAAGCAATGAACAGAGTAGAGCAATATTACAATTTAAAAAGAGAGAATTAAAATTATAAATAGTTTTCATGCTCGGATGCTAATTTCTCTAAATGGGAGTTGATTGTTTCAACTTTTTCTAAAACTTCTTTATCATCTTTTTTTTCCTCTCTTAAAACATCAATACGCGCCATGCCATCAGGTATAGTTGGAAAAACCTCTTTATTAGTGGAAAGCAATCTACGACTTATATTTTTTCGAACTTTTTTATATTCTTCATTACTATCAAAACCGTCTTTACCCCACTTATCCAGTAAGACCATTTCTGATAAATGTTTAAGTGGACCATTAAATCTTTTGTGAATTTTTTTCTGTTCATCTTTGTTATTAGTCATAACAAAATCATTCATTAATGATTTGTCATTTGATGACGGATTTAGATTAAATATCATTTGTTCAGGTATTAGCTCGGTTTGATCAATTGAATTATCTTCAAACTGGTCACTGATGATTAAACTCACCCTATTAGCTAATTCTTTTCTATTTTTGATTATAAAGTCAGCTCTTTTTTTAAGTATTTCGTGTCCCAAAGTGGAGTATTCATCATCAAATTTAGTTGCAAAAGATTTATCTTGAATGAATGGATTCTTTCCAATTTTAATAGTCCTATATTTCTTTGGAGCAGCAGAAAGTGTTTTTTTTAATACAGTATTAGATTTTTCAGAAAAAATTAATTCCGGATCATGCTTCAAATCAAATACAAGATGATAGCCTTTATAAATCGGATGTTCACATAAATATGTTGATGTGAATTGTCTAGTACGACTATAGAACGTTTCTGGATGACAAAAATAATCGGTATTTTCAATTTTACTTAAAACATCTTTCTTATTTGTAAAACTAAGTGATTGTCTAAATAAACCTGGATCTTTTTCTTTTAATAAGTTCATTAAACGCACTAAACCCTCAGTATCTCCTTTTGAACTATGTAAATCCTTTATTTCAAATCCATTAGCTTTTGCAAGCGATCCGAGACGATAAACTTTGTTATTTTTTTCATTTAATTCAAATGAAATTTTATTTGGCGCATAAAAATCGAAGTTTTGGACTATCGGAAGAGAGTCTAATTGTCTAGCATTTCCTGTAGAAAAAATCCATGGCCAGGTAAATAAATTTGAAAACAAATGCTGACTTGTAAGCATATAATCAAAATTATAACCATTATGTGCACAAAAGAACACATCACCTTTATTTATCCAAGAGATAAATTTTTCATTTGTTTGTTTTGTTAAGTCAAAATTTGTATTAGACCATTTATCCATTTCAAATGGATCTATTCCATTAACCAAAAAACTGTCTACCTCATACACTCTTGATTTTCTTAATTTTGCTTTACAATTAAACTCATCCAATTTATTAAAATTATAATCATAGAAAATAGCATCGATAGTTAATATATCTGCTAAACCTCTTCCACCGCTTGTTTCTGTATCAAAAAATATGAAATTTGGTTTTGACATCATGCAATTTCTTTTTTGTCTTTATCGATGAATAGTGGAACTTCAAAATCTTCTGCTTTTTCACCAAATAAATTTGGCTCTGTCGTTTCATGTTTAAGAAACTCGATATCTTTAAAATTATTAGATCTCCACACCACTTCACCATAAATCATCGGAATCAATTCAACAAAATCTATTGCATCATCTCTATATTTTTTATTATCTGATATTATATGAACAAGAGTTCTTTGTTTTAACTTTAGAAATTGAAGTCTTCTTATGCAAATTCTTCCATTTAGATTGATTGCATAAATACCATTATTAAAAACTACATCTTTAAATTTTTTATTGTGAAATTTAATTATTAAAGCGATGTCGCCAGAGTTTATCGTACCATGCATATTATCTTCACTTACATTTAATAAAATAAGATCATCATATTTATTTAAATTTAGATTTCTTTTTACAAAATCTTTTGAGAACAGTATTTTTTCATTAGAATTAACCACTGGTAATTTAAAAGTCTCATTTGGAGCAACAAAATTAGGCATATATTTTTTTCTTAAAATTTCCAAATGGGGGTAAAAGTCTTCAATAGACTCTATTAATGTTTGTGCATCTAAAAGTCTCATTACCTCAGAAAGATTATCATATGTCTCCGGTTCATCTGGTTGATAATTTTTAAGTTCTTCAACCTCTTCTCTTAATCCTGGTAGAACTTCGTCGACATATCGTTTAACATAATTCTCTTCATCATGTATAAATTTTGAATTTGATAGCTTAATGTGAATAGTGCAGTGGTATTCTAAACAAGGTAAAATTAGCTTTTGATTAATGTTAAAATCTTTATATTTTTCAATAATTTTGTGAAAACTATTTTTTTCAGCATTTTTAAGATCATCAAGAAAAGCGTATTTTTTTGATTTACTTTTACTATTTTTTGAGAGAGGCCTTGATGAAGCAATTGCATTTAAAAAAAAATAAGCAAAACTTGGAGGAAAATTAGGCTCAAAAAATCTGTAAAGATATGTATCTAAAGAATGTCTATGTTTTCCTAAATAAATCTTACTTTGGACCTTTGTTAGTCTTGCGGACCTCAATAATTTAAGCAATAAATCCTTAGAAGCCTCATTTATTGTTGATTTTACTTGCCGATTCATACTTTATATATATACTTTTTTATGAAGTGATCAATATTATTTTTTTATAAAAAACACTTTACAAAAAAGTGATTATTGTATATATTGTTTTTATGTTTAAACAATTGAAATTGGGTTCTTTAACCTTTTCTTTATCATTCTCCTTTCTTTCTAGGAGGTTATTGAGCTCAATTTTCAATTTGATGGAGACAGCTAATGAGAGATGAATTTTATTATATTTTAAGGCGTTGTCTTTTGAGTAGAAAGGACTGGTTGAAATACCAGAATAACTATCTGCGATTTAAGTCATTAAAAGAGGAAGCTTTTAAAAGAAGATTTAATAGAAATATTCTTTTGTCTACAACTTACAGTATAATTAATCTTCCAACAGCGATCATTAACTTCCTAGTAAAAATCAATGAGTACTCTGAATATAACAGAGTTTTAAGTGAGATTGAGGTGCTCGAGGAAGAAATAAACAAATACAACAAAAAACAAATCAATAATAGGAGTTAAAAATGCCTAAAATGAAGAAAACTAACAAAAAGAAATCATCAAATGTAGTTCCTTTGAAAAGAGATCTTGTTCAATCAGAAAATACTGAAAACTTGTTAACTTTAGAAGAACAAGAACGTGAAAGAACAAATATATTTGCACGAAAATTGTGCGATGAAATTGATCAGTATGTTACAGAATGTAAAATGGATACCGATATGACATATTATCATTTCTTATTTCACTTAAAACAAAGAACAATACATAGAGTTTCATATCCTCTATTTAAAGCAGCCGATAAATCTTCTACGAATGAGGTTACTGAAAATATGTCTAAATATTTGAGTGAAAAATCACCTGAGTTGAAATTAGATGCATCAAATAATACAATACAATAGAGGAATCATTTAAATGGATATTTTGACTATATTAATTACTGCAGCAGTTATTTTAGCGCTAGGAATTGTGTATTCTAAATTTGTTAAAAAAAAGGACTCTTCGCAATACGTTGACGAAATCAAAAATAAAGAACATGAGTTAGATTTGATTAAACTTCAGCATGAAAGTGATTTAAAAATACTAAACGAAAAACTGAATAGTGTTTTAATAGAAAAAAATAATCTTAATGAAACGTTGATGAAAGAGAGGGAGACCACTTCTAAACAACTTGAGACATTAGGAAAAGTTGACGCCTTTAAAACTTCAGTGACTACTAATATGGGTGAGTATTCACAAATGATTGAGAAGCAACAAAAATTCATAGATAAGTTGACTGGAAACGCAAAATATCAAGGAGATTTTGGTGAGAAATTCCTTGAACAAATATTAAATTTTGCAGGATTTAAACTAGGTATTGATTATACAAAACAAAAAAAAGAAGAGGTTTACGATGTTGAAGAAGATAGATCTAAAACAACGAAACCTGATATTGTATTAAATTTAGGCAACTTTCATATAATTTGTGACTCAAAAGTAAGTTTAGATAATTTTAAAAAATTTGTTAATGCAGAGAATGATGAAGTTAAAAAAGACCAATTTAATAAACATTACGATGCAGTTGTGAAACATATCGATGATTTAGCCGAAAGAGATTATGTTAAAAATTTAAAGAAACAAGTATTTCAAAAAGTAATAATGTTCATGTGTCATGAAGCTGCTTATCTATCAGCATTAGAAAAAGATCCTGAGCTTTATGAGTATGCATACAATAAAGATATTTTACTTTGTGGCCCCAAAAATATACTTGCCGTAATATCAATAGTTCAAACTATTAGAGATAAAGAGAAACAAATAAATAGTGTTAATGAGATAACTAATGTTGCCAGCAATTTAATGGAGAAATATTCCATAATTAAAGAAAATCTAATTAGAACAATGAACAGTTTTAACTCTCATGGTGAAAATTTAAAAAAAGTAATAAATGGAATTTATGCTGGTAGGAATAGTTTAGAACAGAGAATAGAAAAACTTCGAGATCATGGAATAAGATCAAAAACTCCAATTAAAAAAACTACCCCCGTACAAGATAAATTGATGGAATTTGAAGATGTAAAAAACAAAATTGAGGATGAAAATAAAGATCAATTAAATTAACTTTAAACCTATAAGTAATCATTCCAAGGCTGGTTAATTATAAAAGATGAGTATTAATGGATAAAAATTTCTATTCACCTACAATGCTTGTAAATTACGTTAATTTAAAGCATTTCATTACAGATGAATTCGGTGATGAAATTTTAAACTTAAAAAGATCAGAGAGAACAATCGCAGAAAATTTAAGGTTAGAAAAGGGTCTAATTCATGAAAAAGAATATTTTAAAGAGTTAACCAAAAAATATAAAAAAGTAAAAAATATCAAAAAGTTAAAAGATTTATCCAAAGAAGAAAAAATTAAAGAAACAATTCAAGCTTTAAAAAATGGATATGAACTAGTTTATGGAGGGTGGTTAGCATCAGGAAATTGGAGAGGAGAACTAGACTTTCTAGAAATTAATAAAACTGTCAAATCTAATTTTGGTGATTGGAGTTATGAAATTATTGACACTAAAAATAGTGCAAAAGTAAAAAAAGATCATATTTATCAAATAAGTTTATATTCCTTTCTACTTAAAGAAGCTCAAGGAATTCTTCCTAAAAACTTTTATATTTTATTAAAAGATAAAAAAAAAGAAATGGTTAGGCTTAGTGAGGTATATGATATTTTTTTAGAACAAAAATTATCTTTTGAGAATTTTGCAAAGAATGATTTAAATAGAAAAAAATTAGAAAAAGTAAGCAATTGTTCTCTTAGAGATTTACAAATTTTTTGTGAAAAAGAATGGACAAATAAAAAGCATTTAAATCAAGTATTAGGAAACAATAAAAATAATATTAAAAGATTGAATGAGGCTGGTATAAAAAACTTTACGGAGCTTTCAAAATTAGATCCAAAAAAAAAAATTGAAGGTTTAAAAGATGAGACAAAAATTAAGTTAATCAATCAAGCAAAATTACAAATAGATGCACACACAGAAGGAGTAATTAAGTTCAAATTTGTGGAGGAAAATTTCGCTTTAAATAAAGGGTTTAATCTTTTACCTGAACCAGCTCCGGGTGATCTTTTTTTCGACCTAGAAGGTGTACAAGATTATGTTTATTCTGGACGATTAGAATACTTATTTGGTATTTTTTATGAAGAAAATGAAAAGAAAGTTTTCAAACCATTTTGGGCACACAGTAGAGAAGAGGAAAAACAAAGTTTAATTAAATTTTTTGAATTTACAAAAGTTCATTTTAAAAAATATCCAAAGGCAAAAATTTATCATTACGCACCATATGAAATCACTGCTTTAGAAAGATTAACCTCAATACATAAAGTTCACGGAGTAGATTATGATCATTATTTAAACCTTGGAAAATTCGTAGATTTATTTAGAGTAGTCAAACAAGGCATATACGTATCCCAAAAAAGTTATTCTATTAAAGATATTGAAAAGTATTACGATTTTAAAAGAACGGGTGAAATTCTAAAAGGAGATGTATCTGAGGAATTTTATATTCAATGGATGCATAATAATGATAAGAGACTTTTAGATAAGATTGAGGATTATAATAAACAAGATTGTGAGTCTACTTTTAGACTTAGAAAATGGCTATTGCGAATAAAACCCAAGCAAACAAAATGGTTTGTCCCTGAAAAAGAAAAAATAGAACTAAGACCTTTTGAAGAATCTTTATTGGAATATCAAAAGAAATTTGAAAATTTTAAATCAAAACATAATAAAATTTCAAAATTACTTTCAGATGTAATTGGTTTTTATAATAGAGAACAAAAACCACAATGGCGACAGCATTTCGATAGAAAAGATTTATCAGATAGTGATCTTATGGACGATAGAGAATGTATAGGAAATATGAAACTTGTATCAGTCTTTAAAGACAAAAGATCACTTCTTTACAAATATATTTTTCCAGAGCAAGAATATAAACTTAAAGAGGGAAGAACATGCATAATTGCAAATAATACAGATCCAGAAAGAAGTGATTATGCGGGTAAAATTCAAGAATTAGATCAAATTAAACGATCACTTTTACTTAGAAAAGGAGTCTCCAAAGAGGACAAGCAATTACCAAAAATTTTATCTATTGGTGAAAAAGTCATGGAACATGCTCGTTTTGAAAATTTAAATAAAAATATTTATAGATTTTGTGACAACTTTTTGGAAAAAAAAGATGGATATAATGCAATCAAAGATTTTATTAATAGATATACTCCTAAAATAAAAGGAATTAAAAGAGGAGAAAAAATAATTAAAACAGAAAACTTTAAAGATGAAATTCCAAAAATCATTTTAAATTTACAAAATTCATATCTTTATCTGCAAGGTCCAGCTGGCTCTGGGAAAACATTTCAAGCAAGCAATGCTATAATTGAATTACTTAAAAATAATAAAAAAATTGCTGTAACAGCTAATTCCCATAAAGTAATTCATAATCTTTTAGAGCGAGTGGAAAATTTAGCTAATAATCAGAATTATGTATTTAAAGGATTGAAAATGGGTAATCCAGATAATGAGGATACATTCTACAATGGAAATTTGATTAAAACTGATAAAAACGAAAAACATTACATTGACGGGTTAAAAGATAATAAAATTTTACTTTATGCAGGAACAAAATATCATTTATCTCAATGGTATTATCAAAATAAATTAGATTATCTTTTTGTAGATGAGGCTTCTCAAATTTCTGTTGCAGATTTAATTGCTTTAGGAGGAATTGCAAAAAATATTATTCTAGTTGGAGATCAGCAACAACTTGGTCAGCCAACACAAGGAAGTCATCCAAATGACTCTGGAAAATCAGTTTTAGATTATTTATTAGAAGACAGCGATACCATTTCTCCAGAGAAGGGTATTTTTTTAAATAAAACTTTTAGGCTTCATCCAAACATTAATTTGTTTACCTCTGAAAATTTTTACGAAAATAGATTATTGGTAAATGAAAATAATATTAATAGAAAAATCGAGTACAAAAAAAATAGTATTATTAAAAATGAGGGCATACATACAGTACTAATGAAACACCAAGACAGATCACAAACAAGTATTGAGGAGTTTGAAATTATAAAAAAAATCATGGATCAGGTCATGGGCTGTAAGTTTATTGATTTTGATAAAACTGAGAGGAAAATATGTATAGATGACATTTTAATCGTAAGCCCGTTTAATGCTCAGGTAAATTTTTTGAAAGCAAGATTAAATAAAGGAGCTCGATGTGGGACAATAGATAAATTTCAAGGAATGGAGGCACCTATAACAATTATAAGTATGACAAGTTCTTCAGTCGACGATCTCCCGAGAAATAAAAAATTTTTCTTTAATCGAAATCGACTTAATGTTGCAATCTCAAGAGCCCAATGTTCATCAGTTATTTTGCTTAATCCAAAATTATTAGAGTCAGCACCTAATGATTATGAGGAATTTAAGCTAATGAATTATTTTCAAAAATTAATGAAATATGCAGCATAATTATATAAGATTAATTGAGGATTTTATTGATGGATAAAGACAAATATAAGCTCGGAAAAACTCGTGATGAGAAGCCAGAAGGTTTTTATGACACTGATCAAATATTTGAATTTTTTAAAAGAAAAAAAATTTTTGTAAAAAGAAAAGATAATTTACCTAGATTTTGTGAAAATCATGGTATTCAAATGGTTAAGTTTAAGCGTGAAGGTTCAGGTGGTTCTACTCCAACCGCCTATAAAATACCTACAGACACAAAGATAGAACAAATAAGACTAAGTTTAATGTATAATAATAACAGTGTTCTAGGATTAGAACTTGTTAAAAAAAAAGAAAAGAAGATTCTGCAAATATTTGATGAAGCAGAAAATAAAGAAGAGTCAAAAACTTCAATTGCAACTAAAGTTTCAAAATTATTAGGGGTACCCTGTAATAGAAAGTTGGTGAGAAGAATTTTAGAAGAAAAAAGATCCTCAAAACTAGAAAAATTAAAAAAATCCTAATAGTTATCAACATAGATATAAAGTTTAATTAATATTACTAAATTGACTTTAAGATAAAAAATCATATTACTTAATAAAATTAACAAATAGGAAAATTATGCTTATTGAATTTAAAGATGAAGATTTTGAAAACAAAATTAAAAAAGAAGATATTTCTGTAATCCAATTCTCAGCGTCATGGTGCTCACCTTGTAAGACTTTGAAACCTGTTATGGATAAATTATCTGATGAATACAAAGATCGTGCAAATTTTTATATTACTGACATTGAAGACTCAGGAATAAATACAGGTTCATTTGCTGGTATTCGTGGCGTTCCCACAGTTATTATTTATAAAAAAGGTGTCGAAATAGATAGGAAAGTTGGTGGGGTTCCTGAAAGTCATATGAAAGAATTTTTAGATAAAAATATTTAATTTTCTTTTAATACAGATCCTATAAAATAAAGACTTCCTAAAAAACAAATAACTTTAGGCTTACTTGAAGTTAATTTTTTTATTGCTTCTTTATAATTAATAGCTTTTTCAACATTATATTTTTGTTTTTCTGCAATAAATTTTAACTCTTCTGCAGAACAAGCATTTTTTTCATTGGGTATTTTCACAGTTACAATCTTTTTAAAAATTCCTTTGAAATTTTTTAAAAAATCTTTTGGAAACTTATTTTTTTGCATCCCCCATATGCAATATATTGGTTGTTTTAATGTTTTTAGGTAATTGTAAAGATTTCTACCTGATGCATTTGAATGTGCACCATCTAATAAAATCCTCTCATTTTTGTGAACGTATTTTCTTAATTTCCCTTTATTGATATATTGCAATCTCCCCTCAAAAAATATTTTAGGAATAGTTTTTTCAATTATACTTGGTTTGATATTTAAATCTAAAGCCACTTTAATTGCTAGACCCAAATTTTCTATTAATCCTTTGCTATGAATATAATTTGATCTGATTCTAATAATATATTTACTGTCCTTATAAAAGAGGCCTTGTTTTTTACTAGTTATTTTCCAATTAGAAGGGTAGGTAATGTTACTTTTGTTTTTCTTTAATATTCGTCGAATTATTTTTAAAGTTTTTGGACTTTGCTTACCTATATAGATATGGGTTTGATTACTTAGGTAACCAACTTTTTGTTTACATATTTCATTAATTGTTTTTGGTGAAATCCACTCTAAATGCTGTTTATTGATATTTGTACAAGCTTGAAAGAGAGGCTTTTTAAAGAGGTTTGATGAGTCTTTTTTGAATAGCAAACCACTCTCTAAGAGATTATACGAACTTTTTGATTTAGCAGCAGCCAAAACATATATTAAAGTTAATACCTCAAATAAACTTAATTTAATTTTTAATTTGCTTATTTGTTTTTCGTACTTTTTTATTTCATTTAAAGATATGTATCTATTTTTTAACCATATTCTCGAGCGAAGGTCATATAAGTGAGGACTTATGAAGGTTGTGGTTGTCTGTCCATTTGCCTCAATAAAATATTTAAGTGAGGTAAGACAACTAAATTTTCCGTCAGAACCTAGAATATTACAAGGTCGTTTAAGATCTAAATGAGGGTTACCCAGAAGGGAAAGAGCCTTTTTTATTCTTGATAATCCTAAAGTTATTTTACGACTATATTTCTTCTGTAATGAATTGTAGTAAATCTCGGATGTAAGCATTATTAATTTGATTTAACTATTAAGATGCTTCTTTATTTTCTTGGACAGGGTCTTTGATTAAGGAGTTATTTTCTTCAATATTTTCAGATTTATGTTTTTTTAACAAAATTGATAATAAAGTTCCGATAGTATGTGTTATATCTTTTCTATCTAGAACCATGTCAACTTGACCTTTAGATTGTTGCCAACTTACAGTTTGGAAGTCAGTGGGTAATTCGCCTTTTGTAGTTGTTTCTACAATTCTACGGCCTGCGAAAGCAAAAGTCGCACCGCCTTGATTACCGCCTTCACCAATACAAATATCTGAAGTTGAAACAATACTAGCAGACAGGCCACCAGTTGTGGGATTTGTAATAACCACAATGTATGGAAGATTGTTTTTTCTCAATTCATTTATTGCTATCGTCATACGTGTCATTTGCATTAAACTCAGCATATTAGTCATCATTCTCATGCCCCCCGAGGCGCTCACAAATATATAGGGACATTTTTTATCTATTGCAGTTTGAACTGATGCAAGTACATTTTCACCTTCATCCATTGAAATTGAACCACCGATAAATCTGAAATTAACAGCACTAACCACAACATCAATATCATTAATTTTACTTTCACAAGATAAAATAGCATTGTCTTGCCCTGTTATTTTTTTTGCTTCTTTTAATCGATCTGTATATTTTTTTGTATCTACCCAATTATAAACGTCTGGATCTTTAACCATTTGAGAATTTATTTTTTTCCAATTATTTTCGCCAAACATCATATTAAATCTCTGAGATGGGCTCATTAAATGGTGTTTATTACATTCTGGGCAAACAAAATTATTTTGCTCAATTATTTTTTTCTCAACTGGAACACCATGGCAACTAATGTACTTCGAAGCAGCTATTTCAGCTTTAGAAGCTCTTTTACGTACAGCAGTTTTGATCCTTTCAGCTGCTGATCTGATACGCGTTATCCAATTCAATGTTTTACTCCTTCTGATAATACTTTAACATATTCTCCAACAAATTGGGCTAAATTTTGATTAGATAGACCTTTTTGACTACCTTCCTTAATTTTTTCAACTATTGAGCTTCCACAAACAACCAAATCAGCGAGTTTAGAAACTTTTTTTACATCATCATAATTTTTGACTCCGAATCCTACACCGATTGGTATCTTCGATTGTTTTCTGATCATCTTAGATAATTTTTTTACATTAGCCAAATTTACATCTTTAGATCCTGTCACTCCAGCGTAAGAAACTATGTATAGCCAAGACGAACTTTTTTTTAAACTCTCTTTAATATAATTACTGTCATTAGTTGGAGCAATTAACTTAATAAAAGCCATGTTATTTTTAGTCAAGCCTTTAAAAATTTGATCATCTTCAGGTGACTCGTTATTACTATCAACCACTATACATCCATCTACTCCGCTTTTTTTACAATCATTTATATATTTATTTATTCCATAGACATGTATTTGATTTAAGTATCCCATAGTTACAAATGCAGTGTCGCTATTTATTTCACTTTTTACCTCCTTAATAAGTTGAAATATTTTTTTAGTTTTAGCCCCAGATCTTATTGCTCTATCATTTGCACTCATTATAATTGAACTATCTGACGTCGAGGTATTAAAACTTACTCCAACTTCAATTACATCACAATTCTTTGATAGTTCTATCAAAATTTGTTTAGAACTCTCGTAGTCTGGATCCATACCTGTAACAAAAGCGACAAAACAAGATCTATTTTCTGATTTTGCTTTTGCAAACACTTTTTGAAAAGTTTTATTCATTATCTCTTTTGTATTTTAACATTCTTCCAACATTTGATTCCCCTGAGCCACAAAGATGAATTAAATGATTTTCTCTTGGATTATTTCTTTTTTTAATTTCTTTAAGTGCAGCATTAATAACATAACAAGCTTCTATAGCAGGTAAGATACCAGTTTTTTTACACATCATTAAAAAGGTTTCTTGTGCCTCTTTATCAGTAGTTGCCCGAAATTTTATTTTTCCAGTGCTTGCCATGTAACAAATTTCCGGACCAGTTCCACTGAAATCAAGTCCTGATGCCTCGGTATGGCTTTCATTTATTTGACCATCCTCATCCATTAAAACGTTAGAACGTGCACCTAATAAAATTCCTATAGGAGCCTTACCAGTGATTGTTGCTGCATGAGCACCAGAAGATATTCCTTTTCCTGCTGACTCAATTCCAAAAATATGTACTTTTTTTTCTTTGTAGTATGGATAGCTAATTGCAGAAAGATTTGATCCACCTCCGCATACTGCAAATACAGTTGATGGTAATTTTCCGGTTAATTCTTGCATTTGTTTTTTTGCAATTCTTCCAATAATACTAGCAAAAGTTCTCACCATAAGTGGATAAGGGTGTGGTCCACAACATGATCCAACTACATACATAGCAGATGGATCACTTTGCCAACTACGAAGTGCAGCTGCCATTGCTGGTAACAAAGTCTTAGTCGAGTCATGACATTCAATTATTTTTGCCCCATATAGTTCTGTTATATCTTTGTTAAGACTTACTTTTTCAGCATCGACAGCTCCTATATGAACTTCGCATTCTAAACCAAGTTTAGCACAGGCTGATGCAACAGCTCGAGCATTCATCGAAGCTCCTGTTTCTGTTATAATTTTTTTTGCTTTTAGAATATGTTTTGCAAAATATACTGAGCTGAAAGCACTAACAGGTTTATGTGAACTATCGTGATGTAAATCTGTTCTTTTTAAAAAAATTTTTCCAATTTTTTTTTCTCCTCCAATCATATTCTCTAATTCTTTACTTCTTAAAATTGGTGTAACGATTCCAATATGATTTACTAACTGTTCCTCAAGGTTTGATATAAACTTTTTATTTTTCATGGCTTTTTTGAATCCAGACTCTACTTTTTTAAGGTTAGGAATAAGTAATGGGCTTATGTATTGCCCTCCATATTTTTCCCCTGTTTTTTTATTTGTCCAATAACCCAAAGAGTTGGGTGGATTTAATTCTTTAAATGGAGGTATTTTCATATCGTTTGTAAATTTTTAAGAATTTATATCATGGACTGTATTTAAAAACTTATCAATTTTATTAATATCTTTAACTCCTTTTGAGCTTTCTAAATTTCCACTTACATCCAATATATAGGGTTTATTTTTAAAATCGACAACATCTTCTATTTTAATATTTCCTGCAATCATTTTTTTTATGTGATCTTCTACCTCATCAAGTAAATTATGATCAAAACTCATTGATTTCTCATAACCTTTACTATCAAATAAAATTATCTCAGATATATTTTCATAATCTTTATATTTTCTTACATCTTTTTTATTTTCAACAGTAAGAGCAGCAATTATTTTTTTATTATATTTTTTTTTAATTTTAAATATTTCTTCTGGAGAACAGTCATACATTTGATAGTAATCAAAAGGTAAATCCTTTATTTTTTCAAGAGTAGACTTATCATTTTTTACAATAACAGCTACGTATTTACTTTTTTTTTTATCTATATTTAAAAGTTTTTTTAATCTATCAAGTTCGACATAACGTGAGCTCGCTTTCCAATTTACAATAAAACCTACAAATTGAGGTGGGTAAGGGTGATCAACAATATAAGTTAAAGTTTTTGGATCTGAAACCCCACAAATTTTAATACCTTTGATCATTTACTTAAGTGATCAATTAATATTTGTGTATTTTTTTTAATATTGCCTGTAGTTAAATCTCTACCTATAACGAGCCAATCGGCCCCATTTGCATAAGCTTCTATAGGTGTCAGAACTCTTTTTTGATCATTTTTTTTTTGGGTAAATCTAATCCCTGGAGTTATTATTTCTCTTTTAAATATTTTTCTTACTAATTTAATCTCTTGTGCACTACAAACAATGGCATCCAATTTTGCTTTGTTAGCCAACTTTGCTTGATGAAGGACTAATTTTTTTACATTTCTGTCAAATCCGACCTCTTTTAATGCTTTATTATTTAAAGAAGTAAGAATTGTTACACCTATTAACTTTATTTTACCTGATGCTTTTTTTGCAGCCTTAAGAGCCTCTAAGCCTGAGCTTATATGTATTGTTACATAATTAACTTTTAAATCTTTTATAGCTTTAATAGTTGACTTACATGTATTAGGAATATCATGAAGTTTTAAATCTGCAAAAGTTATCTTATTTTTTAATTTAGTTAAAAAATTTCTACCATTTTTAGAGTTTAAGAACTCTAAACCCAATTTATATCCAATTTTTAATTCAGTGTTATTAGTTTCTTTTATAATTTTTTTTATTTTTGATATTTTTGTTGTATCACAGGCAATAAATATTTTACTCTTTTTCATTGTTAATCTTTTTAAACATTTCTCTGCTCATTTTCCAATAAATTACTTTTTTTTTGGGTACTGCAATCTTATCACCTGTTTTAGGATTTCTTCTTATTGATGATTTTTGGTTTCGAGTACTAAAAGAACCCCAACCCCTAATTTCAACCCTTTCGCCTCTCTTAAGAGCTTTTTTTATCTCCAATAAAATTATACTGGCAATTTTTTCAATATCTTTTTTAAGGAAGTTTGGGAAGCTTTTGGAGACCTGTTTTAAAAGTTTTGACTTTACAATTCCCAATTTATTACTTCTTTTTTAAATTTACGACTTATCCTTATCTTTTTTCTTTAAGTCATCGGACAAAGATGAAAAAGGAAGATTTTTTCCTGATCCCTCTGCCCCATATTTTTCTAGGGCTTCTCTTTTTTCAATTTCCTCTAAAAGCTTCATACTTAAAGAAATCTTACGTTTTTCTAAGTCGATCTCAGAAATTGCACAGTCAATTTTTTCACCTCCAGTAAATCTTGATGGTCTGGCATCTGCTGAATTGATCGCTATTTGAGATTTTTTAATTACAAAATCCATTTCACATCCCTCTGGTCTTACAATTAATCCTTTATTATCTGTTGAAATTATTTTTACAGTAATAGTTTGGTTTTTTTTCTTATCTTTAAACCAATCTAAAGGATCTTTTTGTGTTTGCTTATAACCAACCCTGATTTTTTGTTCATCTACTTTTATTTCTAATACTTTAACTTTTATTTTATTGCCTTTTTTATATTTCGTTAATTCCTCTTCCCCATTATTTAGGTAAGTAAGATCGTTACAATGCAAGAAAGTATCCACGTTTATATCTTCAACTTTAACAAATAAAGAGTATTCATTTTTATTGATTATCTCTCCATCAACAATGGACCCAACTGGGTATCTCTTATTAAATACCTCAAATGGATTTTCCAGCGTTAATCTATGAGAAATTGCCACTCTTCTTTTCTCTTTGTCTATTTCAGTTATCACACAGTCAATCTCATCTCCGACTTTAAACATTTTTTTTGCGGAAACATTTTTCTTTGTCCAACTAAGTTCGCTTGAGTGTAAAAGAGTAGTCAAACCTGGTTCTAATTCACAAAAAGCACCAAAATCCATAATTTTTGAAACTTTAGCTTTATAGATCTTGTTAAGTTCATAATTCTCAATATGTTCAAAAGGATCTGGGGACATTTGTTTAACTGAGCATCCAACTTGTAGTTTTTCTTTATCAACAGATATCACTTTTAAATCGTGTTTTTCACCTATGTTAAAAACCTCATCAGGATGGTTTACTCGTGAGTAAGAAATCTCCTGTAGATGTACCAAAACATCTAGTTCGCCATTAACATTAAAAAAACATCCAAAAGTGCTATAACCTTTTACTTCAGCTCCTTTAATTATGTCTCCGACTTTGAATTTGTCTATTATTTTAGCCTTATCCTCTTTTTTAAAAGAAGAGATAATTTCTTTTCTTGATACACAAGCATTACCTCTAATCTTGTCTAGTTTGATTAAAGCAAATTTTTGTGGCTCATTCATCAAATGGCTTATATCTTTAAGAGGTTTATCACTTATTTGTGAACCTGGTAAAAACATTAGAGATCCGGTATCTATATGTTCAACGATACAGCCCCCTTTACATTTAGAGGTGATCTTTCCCATAATTGGTTCCTTATTCTCATAAGCTTGAACTAATTTATCCCACCCCTTAATTTTCTGAGCTTTACTCGCTGAAACTACAACTTCACCCATTTTATCCTCTAATTTTTCCAATAAAACCGATATTTTTTCACCAATTTTTATTTTTTCACTCAATCCCATAGTCTTAAGCTCATTTATATCTAAAACAGGTTCAGACTTGAGACCATCAACATGCAAGAAAACATATTTTTCTGTTATTTTGTTAACCTTACCTTCGATAATTTTACCCTCTTCAATGTTAATTTTTGATAATTGGCTATTCAATAGCTGTTCGAATTGTTGATTGTCTGGATTTGATAAATCTTTATATATTTCCATTAGGTTTTAATTTTCTATCTATAATTTTTTTTATTTTTAAAAAACACGCTCTTTTAGATAAATTTGTTGTGTTAATCAATACTGAATCTTTTGTTTTCTTTAGCGGTGAAATTTTACGAGAATAGTCATTTTTATCGCGTATTTTGATGCTTTTTAGCACTTCATCATAATTAGTATTTTTTTTTAAACGTTTTAACTCTCTATATCTTCTTCTTGCTCTGGTCTTAATATTAGCTGTAATAAAAAATTTAAACTCTGCGTCTGGTATTATTTTATAAGTAATATCTCTTCCATCTAAACATGACCCATCATATTTTGCTGGAGGATTATAAGCACAATTTAATTGAAATGAGTGAACTAATTTTCTTATTTTTTTATCTTTAGCTATAATTGAAGCGACAGTTGCAACTTTATCGGTTAAAAGTTTTTTACTTTGTAAATCTTCAATTCTTAATTTCTTAATTTTTTTTTCTATATATTTGAAACTATACCTCAAAGGATTTGAAATCTTAATGTTGGCAATATATCTGTAACAGCGACCTGTATCAAGGTGCAATAAGTTATAATGCTTAGAAATTAGTTTTGCTTGTGTACCTGCGCCAGCTGCAGCTGGTGAGTCAATCGCTATTTTGATTATCTTTTTTTTCCTTTTCATTTTTTTTTTAATTGATTTATTATCTTTAAAAAGTCTGGAAAAGAAGTTCTTATAGATTTACTATCATGTATTTTCCATAATCCACCAAATGACAATGCAGCTATTACACTAGTCATAAATACTCTATGGTCGTTAAGATAATTATTTATGATTATTTTTTTGTCAACTTTTAAATCTGGATTTCCGAAAATTTTAATTGAATTTTTCGTTGCAAAATTTTTTATACCTATCTCACTTAAAATTTTAGAGCCCCATTTTAGTCTTGGGCTTTCTTTTTTGTTTAATTCAGATAGTCCTTTAAAATATGAAACTCCATTTGCTTTAGCTGCCATTAAAAAAATCACTAAAAATTCATCTATGGCTCGAGCGTTTAACGAAACAGGGCAATTAATTGGCTTAATTAATTTGCAACTTTTAATTTTGATATCTGCAATTTCCTCTCCTTTATAAACTTTTTTATTTTGAAAAATTATATTCACGCCCATTTTTTTTAAAATAGTTACAATGCCAGTTCTAGAT